>DATJRT010000194.1:0-9200 GCA_035504495.1 Occallatibacter sp. | reverse complement strand
GCTTCAACGGGGAGTTCGCGGTGCTAAAATCAAGCAGTGCCGGGTCCTACGCGACGTAATCCCGCCAACCCCGCCAGGTCCGGAAGGAAGCAACGGTAACGGGCTAGTACGGGCGCAGTAGGCTACCCGGTACTTTTTTTGGGGACGGCAGGGATTAAGGGACAGAGGGACCAAGACGACCACAGAGCAGTGGTTCGTGATGAGCGGAGAAGTGTGCGCGATCAGAGCACCTGCGCTAGTGGCGCAGGTGTGACCGGGACGAGCGCAAGGACACCGCAGGTTCCCATTCGACCAAATTCGCTGGGGCGAATTCCGCTCAAGGCAAGCTTTCGACTGGTCCGCCGAGGCGGACCTCGCTCAGGATGACAGCAGTTTGAAGGAGAAAAAGAGTTGACCCTGAATGTACGCCCCGTGGTGGGCCGGCGCGCAAAGATTACGGCGCTCGGCACCTACGTTCCTCCCGATGTGATCACCAACAAAGACCTCGAAAAAATGGTGGAGACCAGCGATCAGTGGATCGTGGAGCGCACGGGGATCCGCGAGCGTCACATGCTGGCCAAGGGGCTGGGCGTGAGCGACATCTGCGTGGAGGCGGCGAAGAGGTGCCTGGCGGCGCGGGGTATTGGCCCGGGGGAAGTGGAAGTGATCATCGTGGGCACGGTGACGCCGGACATGATGTTTCCCTCGACGGCATGCCTGGTGCAGGACAAGATTGGCGCCAAGGGCGCGTGGGGGTTCGACCTCTCCGCGGGCTGCTCGGGATTTGTTTTCGCTCTGATGGCGGGCGCGAAGCTGGTGGAGAGCGGCGCGCACTCGAAAGTGCTGGTGTGCGGCGCGGACGCGAACACGCGGATGACCGATTACACGGATCGCGCCACCTGCGTGCTGTTTGGCGACGGCGGCGGCGCGGTGCTGCTGGAGCCGTGCGCGGAGGGCGAGATCGGGTTTATCGATGCGGTGAACGAGATTGACGGATCGGGCGGTGTAAGCCTGAACCTGCCGGCGGGCGGCAGCCTGAATCCTCCTACGCACGAGACGGTGGACAAGAAGATGCACTTTATCCATCAGGACGGGCCGGCGGTGTTCAAGTTTGCGGTGCGCAAGATGGCCGAAACGACGATCAAGGTTCTGGAGCGCAATGGCGTGACGGGCGCGGACCTGGAGTGCTTTATTCCGCACCAGGCCAACAAGCGCATCATTACGGCCACGGCGGAGCGGCTGGAGATGCCGGCGGACCGCGTGATCGTAAACATTGAGAAGTATGGGAACACCTCTTCGGGCACCATTCCGCTGGCGATGCAGACAGCGATCGAGGAAGGCAAGCTGACGAAGGGCGGTCTGGTGCTGCTGGGCGCGATGGGCGCGGGATTTACGGTGGGGGCCGTGCTGCTGCGGTGGGAGATTTGAGGAGGCAGCGGGTTAGCGAGTGAGCATCCGCTGCGCGGGGGTTAGCAAGTTAGCGAGGCAGCGAGTTGGGGTGGGTGCTTTCCCAGGTCTGAAATTCCAGACCTGGGGCATCCGGCGAGTTGGCGTGGCGCGGCTTCCCGGATTGGCGCGCGTGTTCATCCGGCGGAAGGGGTTGGGGCCGGGACGATTTGCAGCCGCGGCGGATTGGCATATACTGTGCTCCACTTGGTCCGTGATGGGAGCCGTGGAAGGCGGGCGGGAGCCGGACCGAGGGCGCGAAGGGAGCGCAATTCCGGCTGAGCGCGAGCCGGTTTGCGGTGCAGGCTGAATAAGGCGGGTGAGGAGCAATCGCCGGCAGGGGAAGGAGCGGAGGCTGACCATGGACGTGGAGTTCACCGCCAGGCAAGGGAAAATATCGCGGGCATTGCGAACGCAGGCAGAAGAGGGGATGGAGCGGATCGGGCGGATACTGGGCAAAGGGGCGCGCGCCAGCATTGTCTTCAGCGTGCAGCGGCACCTGCAGATGGTGGAGCTGACGGTGCAGGCGCGGCTGCAGAAGATTGCGGCGGCGGGCAAGGCGGCGACGCCGGAGGCCGCGCTGCGGGAGGCGATTGCGCATGCCGAGCTGCAGGCGCGGCGCTACCGCGACCGCCGCCTTGTGAGCAAGCGTCTGCCCAAGGAAGAAAAGATTATGACGGCGCCGCCCGTAGCGCGCCCCAAGGCACGCATCACGCCCGCTGAGGATGGCGCGGCCAGGCCCGCACGCGAGAAGGCGCGGGCGTCGATTGCGGTGCACTCGTTCCCGGCCAATCCGGCGGTGGTGGAACCGCACGTGGTGAAGAATGGCGAGGCGATCGCGCTGCGGCCCATGACCATTGAAGAGGCGGTGAAGGACGCCGAGTTCCGCGATCGCGATCTGCTCATCTTCCGCAACGCGTCGGGCGACGTATATGTACTGCACCGGCGGCGCGACGGGCAAATGGAGCTGGTGGAGATTCCGTAAGCGGACGGGTTGCCTGCGGCGCAGTTTTCTTTGGTGTTGTCCTGCTGCGTCTTTCGTGGGAGGGTTCCTTCCCAGTTACTTCAGTCGCGGAGCTACGTGGCTGATTTTCAAACGAATTTAGGCATTCGAAGTACTTAGGTTGCAATCGCTGCCCCGTTTCTGGGGATTTATGGCGCGGGCGGTTGCGCTTAGCATTTTCCTGATGGCGATAGAGTTTCTTAGATTCCCAGGTAAAGCCGGAGCCAAGGCGAAAAAGAAAAAGGCACCCGGCGCGTCAGGAAAAAATATGGATGTGAATCTGCCGGCCAACGCCGAATGCCTTGAACAACGTGAGATTCTGGACGCGCTGCCGGCGCTGGTTTTCCTGGAGTGCGAAGGCCGGATCGTGTTTGCCAACGCTGAGGCGCGGCAGATGCTGGGCTGCGGGGAAGAAGAGTGGATTCCGCGTCCCGTGGAAGACGTTCTGTGGGGACTGATGCCGGGCACCGCGGAACCGCAGACGCACTTGGCCGGCACGCGGCGCGGCAGCCCGTTTCATGCCACGCTGCCCACGGCGAACGGGCGCCTGCTGGCGGTGGAAGGCACCTACAGTATTACCAATGCAGAACTGCGCGAGTCGGTGATTGTGGCTCATCCCGGCGGGCGAGGGCGCGCGCCGAAAACGCGCCTGATGGAAGACGTGCTGGCCAGCATACCGGAAGCCGTGGCGATCGAGCATGGCGGGCACGTGCTGTACACCAATCCGGCGTTCACGCGGATGTTCGGCTACACGGCGGAAGAAGCCGGGGGCGGAAGCCTGCGCGAACTGGTTGTGCCCGAAGAGCGGATGAGCGAACATGAGACTCTGGCACGGGGCGTGAACGACCGGGGACGCGTAACGGTGGAGACAGTGCGGCGGAACAAAGCCGGCGAAACGGTGGAAGTGAACCTGCAGATGGCGCCTTTGCTGGTGGATGGGGCGCGGGCGGGCTACGTCTTTACCTTCCGCGATGTTTCGGATTGCCACGCGTCGGAAGGCGAAATGGAGCACAACGCCATGCACGATGCGCTCACGGGACTTCCCAACCGGGCGCTGTTTCTCGACCATACAGATCTGGCATTAAGCCGCAGAGCGCGTCATCCGGAGCGCACCTGCGGGGTTCTTTCGCTGAACCTGGACCGATTCCGCGAGGTCAACGACGCGCTGGGCCACGCAGCCGGCGACGCTTTGCTGGCGGCCGTGGCAGAAAGATTGCGCGATACGCTGCGCCCCCAGGACTCAGCCGCGCGGCTGGGGGGCGACGAGTTTGCCGTGCTGGTGGAAGACATCGCCGTGCCCGCCGATCTTGAAAGCGTGGCCGGACGCATACTACTGGAAATGACGCGGCCCTTCGAGATCTTCGGGCACCCGGTGCTTTCGGCGGCGAGCATCGGCGCGGCGATAGCGGCCGAGCACACGGACGCGGATTTGCTGGTGCGCGATGCGTGCCAGGCGATGTACTGCGCCAAACATGCGGGCGGCGGGCGCTGCGAGCTGTTCGAGACGCGCGCGCAGGAAAGCAATCCGGTGTAGCATGAGCGCATGACGCTCGCGAAATCCTCTCCCCGGCGGGGCCCTTCCAAGCAGAAGATCTCTCGCCCATCTCAAAAAGAGCTGGTGATTGTGACCGGAATCTCCGGCTCGGGGAAGGCCTCGGCCCTGAAGGCGTTTGAGGATCTCGGTTTTCATTGCGTGGACAATTTGCCGCTGGAGTTGCTGCCGGATTTCGCCGTGCTGGTGAGCAAATCGGCTGAAGTGGAGCGGGCCGCGATTGTGGTGGACGTGCGCGAAGGCCCGACGCTGGACCGGTTGCCGGAAATCCTCAAAGAGGTAAAAAAGCTACTGCACACGCGGGTGGTGTTTCTCGACGCGCAGGATGCAGTGCTGGTGCGGCGCTACTCGGAGACGCGGCGGCCGCACCCGCTGGGGCTGAGGGAGACGGTGTCGCGCTCGATTGTGGAAGAGCGGCAACTGCTGGACCCGATTCGCAACGTAGCCGACACCCTCATCGATACTTCGAACTTCAACGTGCACGAGCTGCGCGCGCACATCCAGAGCCGGTTCGGCCAGCGGGACGGCGCCAAGCAGCTACTGGTTTCCTGCCTGAGTTTCGGATTCAAGAACGGCGTGCCGCTGGACGCGGACATGGTGTTCGACGTGCGCTTCCTGCCCAATCCACATTTTGTGCCGGAGTTTCGCAAAAAGACCGGCCTCGATCCGAAGGTGGCCGCGTATGTGCACGGCTTTCCGCAGACGGAGGAGTTCCTGGGCAAGGTGACCGCGCTCATGCTTTACCTGTTGCCGCATTACGTGGAGGAAGGCAAGAGTTATCTGACCGTAGCCTTCGGCTGCACCGGCGGGCAGCATCGCAGCGTGATGATGGCCGAGGAGGTGAGCAAGCGGCTGAAGAAGGCCGGCTACCAAGTGAAGGCGCTGCACCGGGACATGGTGAAGGCTTAGCGGAGCGAGTCAGCAAGTTAGCGAGTCAGCAAGTCAGCGAGCTAATGCGCGAGCGCGTGGCGCCGGTGTGAAGCTCGTCGCGCGGATCTGGGCTTTTGCGGCGGCGCGGGCGCGGCGGGAAGCGGGCTTGACGGCGCGAGCGAGTTGAGCCAGCGGGAAAACTCCTGGGAGAAATTTGCCGTAGTGGTGCGGCCGGGCGGTAGCCAGACGAACATCTTGGGCGCAGAGATTTTTTCGAAGAACGCGGGGTTGTGCGCGGGCGTGCCGTCATTGGTCTGGCTGGGGAAGGGCAGAAACCAGAGCGACGGGACGTGGAGCGCCGCGGCGGCGGCAGCGAGGTCCCAGCGGTCGCGCGCGAGCCAGTGCGCGGGCACCATGCGGGCGCGCGCATCGTCAAAGAGCGGGCGGGTCGCGTCCGGAGAGGGCGCATCGGCGACCACGCCTGCAAGGCCGGGATGCGCAGCGGCGAACTCAACCGCAAGATTCGCGCCCAGGCCGCGGCCGTCGACAAGCAGAGAATGCGGATCGACGTGGCGCGTGGCGATGAGGTACTGAAAGGCCCATTCGGCATCTTGGAGCCAGCGTTTTTCGCTGGGATGGGCGAACAGGCTCTGGCCATAGCCGCGATAGTCGAAGGCGAAGACGTTCACGCCGGCTTCGTGCAACGGGGCGAGCTGGTCAACTGTGCCGGAGAGATTGCCGTCTTTGTCGTGGAGGTAGAGGACGGTATAGCGGCTGTCAGGCGCATCCGGAGAGGCAGGAATCCACCATCCGTTGAGCCGTGGAACGCCGGCCGGCGTGGTGGCAAAGCCGATCGAGTCGAAGGCCAGACCTGCGCTTGCCGGCGTGCGTGTAAGGGCAGCCGAAGGATGGTAGAGCAACTGCCAGTTCCCTTGCCAATAGAGCAGGCAGAGCGCGAGCCAGGCGCACAGCGCCGCGGCGACAAGAGTGCCGGACAGAGCCAGAAGCAACCATCGACCCGAGACCTGGGGCGGGTTTGCGGGGACGAGGCCGCGTGGCGCAGCGGTGCTGCGGGCGGCCTGCGCGTCCGCGGTTCGCCAAGCCGGCCTGGCTGCCGAGGCAGTTGGCCGCTTGCCGGCGATGACCTGAAGTTTTGGTTTCTTGCGCGCCATGGCTGGGATGCACTTCTATGCTAACCTGCGGCTTTGCCTGCCCGGAGGAGGGGGTTTTTGATGGCGTTGAACGATAGGCGGGAGCCGGAGAAAAGTGTAAGATAGCCGTGTTGCGAAAACGTTACCGTTAACGAAGGGAATTCCGGAATGAGTGCGCGCGAAAAGCCGGCCGCCAAGCCAAAGGCGGATGAGGTGCTGCTGGTGACGAGCGGGGATCTGCGGCTTTCAGCCAACCAGGCGTGCTGGCCGGCGCAGCGCGAAATGGAAGAGAAGCTGACCGCGGCTTTTGCCCGCAAGGGGTTCAAGCTGGTGCGCGCGCACCGGTTCGACGAAGTGGAGAAACACGGATTCATTTCATCGCAGCGCAAAGGGATGGACGTTTTCACGAACATTCATCCCAAGGCCCGGCTGGTATTTGCTACCGCGGCCTGGCAGTACAGCCATCACGTGCTGCCGGGGCTGCGCAGCCACAAGGGGCCGATCCTGACCGCGGCCAACTGGTCAGGACAGTGGCCGGGACTGGTGGGCCTGCTCAATCTGAATGGCTCGCTGGTGAAGGCGGGCAAGAAATTCTCGACCATCTGGAGCAAGGATTTCACCGACGATTTTTTTCTGAACGCGCTGGACGAATGGCTGCGCGCGGGCGCGATCACGCACGACCTCTCGCACGTGCACGACCTCGACCGGAAGAAGCTGCCGGCCGAGAGCGCGGAGCTGGGCGTGCGGCTGGCGCGCGCGCTCAAGCGACGCAAGGCGATTCTGGGCGTTTTTGATGAGGGCTGCATGGGGATGTACAACGCCATCCTCGACGACGAGTTGCTGAACCCGGCGGGGATTTTTAAGGAGCGGTTGAGCCAGTCGGCGCTGGTGGCGCGGATGCGCACGGTGAGCGAGCCGGAGGCAAGGGCTGTTTACGATTGGCTGGTGGAGCGTGGGATGCAGTTCGAGTTTGGCGCCGACCCGGCGCAGGAGCTGACGCTCACGCAGGTGCTGGAGCAGTGCAGGATGTACATTGCGGCGGCGCGGATTGCGCATGAGTTCGGCTGCGATGCGATCGGCATCCAGTATCAGCAGGGATTGAAGGACATGACGCCGGCTTCGGACCTGGCCGAGGGGCTGCTGAACAATGCCGACCGGCCGCCGGTGTTTGCCGAGGGAACCCGCGAGGAGCTTTATGCAGGCGGACCGCTGCCGCACTTTAACGAAGTGGACGAGTGCGCGGGCGTGGATGCGCTGGTGACGAACCGCTGCTGGAGCGCGCTGGGACTGGACCCCTCGACTACGCTGCACGACGTGCGCTGGGGCGAGCACTACAAAGGCGCTGGAGTTGACGAATTTGTGTGGGTCTTCCAGATTTCAGGAGCGGCGCCGGCGAACCATTTTGTAAACGGTTATGCGGGCGCGCGCAGCGAGCGGCAGCCGGCGATGTATTTTCCATTGGGCGGAGGATCGCTGAAGGGCGTGGGCAAGCCGGGCGAGCTGGTATGGAGCCGCATTTTCGCGGAGGGCGGCAAGCTGCATGCGGACATGGGCCGTGCGACGGCGGTGAGCCTGCCTGCGGAAGAGACGGAGCGGCGCTGGCGCGAGACTACGCGGCAGTGGCCGATGGTGCATGCGGTGCTGCACGGCGTGAACCGGAACCAGATGATGGCGCGGCACCGGGCCAATCACGTGAACATTGCCTACGCACCCGATGCGCAGACGGCCGACAAGGCGCTGGCCACGAAGGCGGCGATGCTGGCGGAGCTGGGCGTGGCGGTGCATTTGTGCGGGGTGGGGCAGGGCACCTGAGAGCTTACGAGATGGGGCGTGAGGGGTGCGCGGTTTCCCACCCTTTCGTCAAAGGACGACGAAAGGATGGGGCACGGGAAATTGTTGCTCGGGTGAAAAGGTTGGGTAGCTTTGTGCTTTCCCAGGTCCGAGAATCCGGACCTGGGGCACCCATTTTCGTGCGGGGTCGAAGAAGGCCGCAGTGGATTCGTGTTTAGCCACCCCTTTGTCAAACAGGGACGAGAGGATGGGTGCCAATTAACTGACGGCCTGCACGGTGCCTTTGCCGACGAGCCCTTCGATGCGCTCCACCCAGCCGCGGTCGGCGGAGACGCTGAGGCCTTCGGGCTCGAGGATGACGGCGAACTCGCCTTTGCGCTCGAGCTGGAGCATCACCTTGCCGGGGCCGGGCGCGGCGTCGGCGGCGTTTTTGAGCTCGGCGAGCATCTGCTCGGTGGCGCGGTCGAGGTCGATGCGGATGCGCACGCCCGAGGGCAGCTTGACCTGCACCTGCTCAAGCGCGGTGATGGAGCTGACGGCGATTTTCGAGGCGGCTTCCTCGTCGTCCATGAGAACGCCGCGGATGAGCACCGGCGCCTCGATCTTGAGCTGCTCGCAGAGGCGCTCGTAATCGCGGGCAAAGCAGATGAGTTCGATTTTGCCGGTTGCGTCTTCGAGCGAGGCCTGCGCGTAAAGCTTCTGCTCGCGGCGGCTCTTCTGCACGCGCAGTCCGTGGATGATGCCGGCAACGAGAATTTCGTCGGCGGGGTCGGTGTCGCGGCTCCAGCGGCGCTCAGGGGCTTTGCGCTCGAGCGCTTCGGCCACGGTGATTACGCCGGTGAGGTTGCGCAGTTTTTCCGCGTACCTGTCGAGAGGGTGCCCCGAGACGAAGAAGCCGAGCACTTCTTTTTCATTGGCCAGGCGCTCGCTCTCTTCCCAATCGGGCGCGTTGGGCAAATCGTCATTATGCGCGCCGTTGCGGCCGCGCGCGGGGCCGTCGTCAAAGAGGCCGAAGAGGCCGGTCTGGCCCTGGGCGGCATCTTTCTGCGCCTTCTGCGCGCGCTCCATGGCCTTATCGACGGCGGCGTAGAGGCGGCCGCGGGCACCGAGCGAATCGAGCGCGCCGGCTTTGATAAGGGACTGGATGACACGTGAGTTCATCACGCGCAGATCGACCTTCTCGCAGAACTCCCAGAAGCTCTTGAAGCGACCGCCGGCCTCTTCGCGCGCTTTCCTGATGGACTCAATGGCATTGCCGCCGACGTTTTTGACCGCGGCGAGGCCGAAGCGGATGGCCTCGCCCTCCGCGGTGATGTGGGGCGTGAACTGCGCGCCGGAGATCTGCACGTCGGGCGGCTCCACGCGGATGCCCATCTCGCGGCACTCGCCGATGTACTTGACCACGGAG
>DATJRT010000193.1:0-13083 GCA_035504495.1 Occallatibacter sp. | reverse complement strand
ACCGAGGCGAGACGCGCGCGCACCAGGACTTCCAGAAGCAGCTTGAAGCCCGCGCGTTGGAAATCGATGCCGTCCACGGCCGAGCGGCGCACCAGGAAAAAGCCGGACATGGGGTCCTTGGCGCGCAGCTTGCGCCGCTGCAACGGCCACGTGGCCCAGACTGCGGCGGCTGAGAGCAGCTTGCGCACGGGATTCCATCCGCCCAGCTCCCCGCCCGGCGTGTAGCGGCTGCCGATGGCCAGATCGCGCCCGTCCGCTATGGCAGCGTAGAGCTCAGGTAAAAGCACCGGCGGATGCTGAAGATCGGCATCCATCACGCCCAACACCTCGGCGTCGGAGGCGCGCCAGCCATCGAGCACCGCGCCCGAAAGCCCGCGCTCGCCCTTGCGCACGATCAAGCGCACGTGCTCGTCTTCCCGGGCAAGGCTCGAAACCACTTCGCCGGTGCCGTCGCGGCTGTCGTCATCGACAACGATGATCTGGTAATCGATCTCCAGAGGATCGAGCGCGGCGCGCGCCATGCCGAGCACGCGGGCGATGTTCTCCGCCTCGCACAAAGTGGGAATCACGAGCGCCAGCTTCAAGGTCGCGCATTCGGCCACACCAGCGGAGCTCCGGCGGCTCTCGCCTTGCACCGGTTCTCGAATCTGCTGCGTCATAGAAAGATGCGATAATTCTATCGCCGGAAAGCCTATTCTGAACAGGCGCAAAGGGAGCTCAAACGTTTGCGAGATCAAAGTTTGTACTCGAGAGCGCTGCTCACTTTGTTCTTCACCCTTCCTGGTTTCGCCGTGATGGGGTACCACCCCGGCCTGGAAGACGATGGCGTGTATCTCGCTGCGGTGAAGGCGAGGCTCGATTCTGCCCTGTTTCCGCACAATGCTGCGTTCTTCCGGTTGCAGACGCAGGCTACCGTCTTTGACGCCGGCATGGCCGGTTTCGTGAGAGTCACGCACATGCCGCTCGCCTGGGCCGAGCTTTTGTGGCAGCTCGCCTGCCTGTTCGCGATTCTCTTTGCCTGCCACAGCATCGCGCGGCGGCTGTTCTGCGACCCTCAGACGCAATGGGCCGGAGTGGCTGTGGTCGCGGCGCTGTTCACTCTGCCGGTGACCGGCACCGCGCTCTACCTCGCCGACCAGCATCTGCACCCGCGCAACGCAGCCGCGGCGTTGATCTTGCTGGCCGTCTCGCGAATTCTCGCCGGCCGACCCCGGCAGGCGGTTCCTCTTTTGCTCGCCGCTGCGCTCGTGCATCCGCTGATGGCCGCCTTCGGTGTTTCCTTCTGCGCATTTCTCACACTGGCGCTGCTCGACTCAGTCCATGCGCGCGTGCTTTCCCTCCATGCACGCGTGCTTTCCCTCAGCGAACGCCCCAGAATAGCTTGGCGCGGAAAGGCCGCGGCGCTCATTCCGCTCGCGTGGTTGTTCCAGCCGGCGAACCCGGCGTGGGTCAACGCGCTCAACACGCGCATCTACTGCCATCTGGCGCAATGGACCTGGTACGAGTGGCTGGGCGCGCTGGCGCCGCTCGCTCTCTTTGGGCTGCTGTGGCGCGCGACAGAGAACAATATGATCGGCAGGCGCGGGGAAAAAACGCTGACGCGGTTTGCGCTGGCCGTTTTCGCCTATGGCGTTTTTCAGCAGGCGCTGGCCGTGGCCCTGCTCGCGCCTTCCGGCTGGGCGCGGCTGATGCCGCTGCAGCCCATGCGCTACCTGCAACTGGTCTACTTCTTTCTTGCGCTGGTGGCCGGCGGGCTCGTGGGCAAACATTGGCTGCGCGGACGCACGGGCAGCGTGAGCGTTTCCCGGTGGGCATTGTTTCTCGTCCTGATGAACGGAGGCATGCTCACCTGGCAGCTTGCCTCGTTCCGGGGCAGCGCGCACATCGAGCT
Organism: Occallatibacter sp.; assembly: GCA_035504495.1. GTDB lineage: Bacteria > Acidobacteriota > Terriglobia > Terriglobales > Acidobacteriaceae > Telmatobacter. The sequence goes on along the minus strand of DATJRT010000193.1, from coordinate 11,192 downwards.
GCCGGGCATGCGCCCGGCCAACCCCTGGCTGCAGGCCTTTGCGTGGATTCGCGCCAGCACGCCCAAAGACGCCTACTTCGCGCTCGATCCCTGGTACCTGTGCGCGCCCGGCGAGGATTACCACGGCTTTCGCGCTCTGGCCGAGCGCAGCAGCCTGGCCGACGAGGTGAAGGACGCAAGCGTAGCCATGCAGGTTCCCGAGCTTGCGCCCGTGTGGGCCCGCCAGGTTGCGGCCGAGCAGGGCTGGGCTTATTTCAAGCTCGCCGATTTCCAGCGCTTGAAAGCCGAATTCGGTGTTGACTGGGTGCTGGTCGCGTATCGGCAGCCGGCGGGACTCGCCTGCGCATGGCACAATCGTGCGCTCGCCGTCTGCCGGATTCCCTGAATCGGGTTTCATCAATCCGATTGCACACGCAATTGACCCGGATCTCCGCGACGATTTCCGCCACGGGCAGCATTGCAGCTTGCGCCGCAATCCGCGAGAATGAAAAAGTGACGTCTTGCCGTCGCGGAGACCCCCGAACATGCTCAACCTCACCCAGCGACTGATTCTCGGCTGCCTTGTGGTGGCCGGCCTTGCGGCCACCCTGGTGGCCGCGGGACATCGTGCGCTGGCGGGCGCGGGCCAGCTCGGGCTTGCGTACGGGCTGCTGGGGGCCATCGTTCTGGCCGCTGCAATTACGGCGATCTTCGTTCTGCGGCCCGTGAATCGACTGGCCAAGGACGTGCACCGCATCGCCCAGGGCAATCTCGAGCATCGTGTGGAGTGGAGCAGCCGCGACGACTTTGGCGTGATTGCGGGCGAGATGAACCGTATTGCCGTGCGCCTGCGCGAGCTGCGCGACACCGAAGCCGGCCGCAGGCAGATGGATTTTCAGCTCTCGGACGCCGTGCTCCAGTCCATCTTCGAGCCCATCATCGTCACCGATGGCAAGGGCCACGTGCTCAAGGTGAACCAAGCCGCGGCCGAGCTGCTGGGCGAAGCCGCGACCGATCGCATGGCGCTGACCAATACCCCCGGCGGCGACAAGATCCTGAGCGCCATCCGCGACGCCGTTTCCATGCAGAAGGCGGTTGCCGCGGAAGACGAGGCCGCGCTTTTGCCCACGCGCATCGGCAAAAAGGAGCGCAGCTACCGGCTGCGCACCACGCCCATGCGCGACTCCGAAGGCAGGCTGCTGGGCACCGTGACCACACTCGAAGACGTGACCACACTCCAGGACACAGACCGCTTCAAAACGCAGTTCATCGCCGTGGCCAGCCGCAAGCTGCGCGACCCGCTGCTGCAACTGCGGCGCGGGCTTTACGCGCTGAGCCAGGGTTACGGAGGGGAGCTCACCCCGCTGCAGGCCGAGTTGATGTCCAAGGCCAACAACGACGCTGAGCAATTGAACGACCTGATGAACGACCTGATCGAAGTGGCCGAGCTCGACACCGGCAAGCGCGAGCTGAAGCTCGAACGCCTGCGTCCCGCGCAAGCCCTCACCGAGGCGCGCGATCGCTATTGCGAAGAGGCGTCGGAGAAGCACATCCGCATGGAGGTGAACGCCTACGCGGATATGACGCCGGTGAAGGCCGACCGACGCGCCCTGCGCTCCATTCTCGACAATCTGCTGGCCAACGCGCTGCGTTACACGCCGGCGGACGGTGAGATTCTTTTGAGCGCGGAGGAGATGAAGGACTACGTGCAGTTCACCGTGCGCGACACCGGCCGCGGCATCGAGGCCGAGCGGCTGAGCCACATCTTCGAGCGGCTCAATGCGTTCTCGGAAAAGGGTACAGGCCTCGGCCTGGCGCTGGTGCGGCGGCTCATCGAGTCGCTCGGCGGCCAGATTGCCGTGGAGAGCCGGCTGGGCCACGGCACCACCTTCCGCTTCACGCTGCCCGTGGCCACGGTCGAAGAACTCCGCCATCCGGTCGAGGTGGGCTGAGCGATGGCCGAACTGCAGCTCGAGCAGAAACCGGAGCCGGCGAAACTGCGCATCTATCTGGGCGCAGCGCCCGGCGTGGGCAAAACTTACCACATGCTTAACGACGCCTACCTGTTGCGTCACCAGCAGAACATCGATGTGGCGATCGGGCTGGTGGAAACGCACGGGCGCGAGGAGACGCAGGCGCGCATCCGCGACCTGGAGCAGATTCCGCTCAAGGAGATTCCCTACCGCGGCGTCAACCTGAAAGAGATGGATGTGGACGCCATCCTGGCGCGCCATCCCAACACCGTGGTAGTGGACGAGCTGGCGCACACCAACGTGCCCGGCAGCAAGAACCGCAAGCGCTATGAGGACGTGCTGGAGCTGCTGGACGCGGGCATCAACGTCATGACCGCGGTGAACATCCAGCACCTGGAAACGCTGAACGACGCCGTGAGCCGCTCCGCCAACACTACCATCCGCGAGACCGTGCCTGACAGCTTTTTGAAGCGCGCCGACGAAGTGGTGAACGTGGACATACCCGTGGACGAGCTGCGTACCCGGCTCAGGCAGGGCAAGATCTACGCTCCGGAAAAAGTGGAACAGTCATTGGCCAACTTTTTCCGCAAGGGCAACCTGAACATGCTGCGCGAGCTGGCGCTGCGCACCACCGCCGAGCAGGTGAGCAATCGCGCCTCAGAGTACCGGCGCACCCAGGGCCTGGAGCAGGCGCCCATCCCTGAAAAAGTGATGGTCTGCCTGAGCACGCGCCCCGGCACGGAGCGCCTGCTGCGTGTGGGCGCGCGCATCGCCGGCCGCCTGGCCACAAACTGGTACGCGGTGTATGTGACCAAGCCCGACGACAAGGGCCACGGCGATCCCGAGGCTTACCATCGCCTGGAAGAGTACCAACGCATGGCGCGCGACCTGGGCGCCAAGGTGGTCTCGCTCGTGGACCGCAACGTCTCGGACGCGCTGATCCGCTTTGCGCAGCAGGAAAACATCTCCCACGTGGTCTTTGGCCAATCCGTGCGTTCGCGCTGGGACATTCTTCTGCGCGGCTCGGTGCTCAACCGCTTCCTGGCCGAGGTGCGCGACGTGACCGTGCAGGTGGTGCCGATGCAGAAGCCGCTGCGCGGAAGGGCGTGAGCGGCAGCCGTACGCCGAGCTGGAGTCTAGAAGCTGCTCTCTGTTCCCTTGTTCCCTGCCTTATTCGCAGAACACCCGCACCTTCGTAGCGGCGTTGCCTTCCTTGCCGTTCACGTCGACGGTCAGGTCCTCGAGATGGTCGATCAACTCCTCCAGATTCTCGGGCTTGATCTGCGAAAGTGTGAGCGGCACGCCGTGCCGGTTCAGGGCCTCGTCCAGGTGCCCGTGGGCCTGCTGCGGAATCAGGCTGGCCAGACGCACACCCGCGCGCAGCAGCTGCATGGGCACGCGCACGTTCACCGTGGTGGGGCCCTTCATGCCGGTCACGGACTCGTCGGCCTCCACCAGCACGCGCAGGTATTTGCAACAAGTCTTCACCGTGGCCGCCTTGGCATCGCCGCCGCCCACGCTGCCTTTCAACTCGCTCACAGTGACGGTGCCGGGCTCGATAGCGGCCAGCAGCCGCTCGGCCTCGTCGGTGGTGATCTTGCCCGCGGCAAGCATCTCCAGAATCTGACGCCGGTTTTCGTTCATTTTTTCCTCTCCTTGATTAGGTTGAAAATTTCGGTCCAAGAGTTAGAGAACACGCACCTGCACGGTGTTGCCGTCGGCGCGCACATGCACATGCGTCCCGGGCAGGCCGCTCACGATGTCCCAGAAGATGCGGAAGACGCGCCAGGGGCTGATGCCGTTGGCCAGGCTCAGGCCCACGAGAACCAGGAAGATGAGCGGCGAGAGCAGCAGCACCGGAATCCATAAAAGGAAGAGCGGAATCCAGAGTTGGGGGCTGCGCCAGCGCGTGTTTTCAACGCGCAGGACTGCGATCGAGGGAATCATTTGAACGCCTCCAGAGCGCGGATTGCTTCCTCCGCGCCGATCTCGCCGTTTCTGAGCCGGTCCAGAATCTCCGCGCGCGAGGGCGAGGGATTGGTCTCCACAAACTCCAGTTGGCCGGCGATGCGGTTAAGCCGCGATTTGATGGTGGGGTAGCTTACGCCGAAGGTCTGCTCCATCTCCTTGATGGAACCGTGCGAGCGGACGAAAGCCACGATAAAAACCTGGTCCTCCAGGCTCAGCCGCGCCAACTCAGGCAGGAAGAACTGCCCCTCGACGGCCAGGTTCTTCTCCGGCAGCCGCACCCGCTCCACCACCAGGCTCGACCCCTCAGCCATGCGCAGCAGATCCTGCCAGTCGGTGGCACGCTTTTTGGCTTCTTCGCTCATTGGCAATCTCGGCTTTATTCACTCTTTGAGTTAAAGTAATTTATTTTATTAATAAATGCAAGTTAAAAAATCAATTTCCGGAAAGATTTCGGATTTTCCAACTCAAAGGCACTGTTGGTTGGGGATGGACCCACGGCGCATTTCGGTCGGGAATAGGCTATTCGGAGATGCTGGACCCGTGCGACGCTACTAACAGGGGAAACCGGACAGGGGAAATCGGCGCCTGCTCAGTGAACGTGAGAGGAGCGTTCTCCGTGGATCGTCTGCTGGACAATCTGCTGGAAAAGCTAACTGATTCGCATTGGCTGCTCATCGGAGGAATTGCCATCGCGGCAATCGCCATTGTCATTGCTTTCTTCCCTCAGAGGCCAAAGTAGCCTGTTTCTCCTCGAAGCCAGCGAAGCCTGTAACCGCCGAGTTCTCGCTCCTTCCTCGATATGTTTTTAAAATTCTGAAGTCTGCGGGTACTTCTTCCACTGATCTTCGGCCAGATCGTGGGGGCATACTCCGGTGCAGGTACAGCATCTTCCGGGTGCGGCCGCCCATCGTGATAGCCTGTCTCTCGTTTGCAAGAGATGCGACTCATGAAAATCGAAATCAAGTTCGTAGCCGTTCCGATTTTGGCTTCCCTGCTTGCGCCGCGCTTCCTGCCCGCGCAGCAGCCGCAATACCCTTTCGACGATCCCGCGCAGCCGGTGGAAAAGCGCATCGACAACCTGCTCTCGCTCATGACCCTCGACGAGAAAATTCACTGCCTGGGCACGGACACGGGCGTGCCGCGGCTGGGCGTAGCCAACATCGGCAGCTCTGAGGGAATCCACGGCGTGGTGCAGCGCGAGAAGCGCGGCAATCGTGAGCCCATTACCACCACCCAGTTTCCCCAGCCGCCGGGGATGGGCGAAAGCTGGGACCCGGAGATGGTGCGCGAGGCAGGGGGCGTGGAAGGATACGAGGCGCGTTTCATCTCCCAGACCGCGAAGTACGACCGCAAGATTCTCATGCTCTGGGGTCCGCAGTCCGATCTGGCGCGTGATCCGCGCTGGGGCCGCAGCGAGGAGGTCTACGGCGAAGACCCGTTCTTCAACGGCACCATGGCGACGGCCTTTGCGCGCGGCCTGGAAGGCGACGATCCCAAATACTGGCAGGCCTCTCCGCTGCTCAAGCATTTCCTGGCCAACAGCAACGAGGATCATCGTGACAGCTCATCGTCGAACTTTGACCAGCGTTTGTTCTGGGAGTATTATTCCGTTCCCTTCCGCATGGCGTTTCAGGAAGGCGGCGCCAAGGCAGTGATGGCCTCCTATAACGGGTGGAACGGAACGCCGATGGCCATCAATCCCGTCATGCGCAGCATTGTGCGCGACCAATGGGGCGTGGATGTGATTTCGAGCGACGGCGGGGCTGTGCATGAGCTCGTCGATCCGCGCCACCTCTTCCCCGATCAGAAGGCCGCTGTAGTCGCGTGCCTGAAAAACGGCGTCAACCAGTTCCTCGATCGCTACCTGGACGAGACCGCGGAGGCGGTGAAGGACGGCGAGATTACCGAAGCCGAGATCGACGCGCTGCTGCGGCCGAAGTTCCGCATCGAGATCAAGCTCGGTTTGCTCGATCCGCCGGAGATGGTGCCTTACACCAGGATTAAGGATTCGCCTGAGCCGTGGAACACAGACCGGGATCGCGACATCTCGAAGAAGATGGCGCTTGAGTCCGTGGTGCTGCTGAAGAACGAAAACCATCTGCTGCCCCTGGACAAGAACGCGATTCACTCGATCGCCGTGATCGGGCCGCTCGCCGACCAAGTGCACTGGGACTGGTATGGAGGGACGCCGCCGTACACGGTGACTCCGCTGGCGGGCATCAAGGCCGAGGTTGGCCCAAACGTCACGGTGAACTACGCCGAGAACGAACTGGGCGACGCGGCGGTGCTTGCTGCCAAAAAATCGGATGTGGCGGTGGTGGTGATCGGCAACGATCCCACCTGCGGGCCGGACATGGCGCACGACTGGTACAAGACCATCGGCGGCGGCGGCACGCTGGCCTGCACCGTGCCCAGCGACGGCCGCGAGGGACGCGACCGCGAGAGCATCGACCTGGCCCAGGAGCAGCTCGTCAAGCAGGTCTTCGCCGTCAACCAGAAAGTAGTCGTGATTCTGGTTTCGAGTTTTCCCTTCGCCATCAACTGGTCTGAGGAGCACGCGCCGGCGATTCTGCACATGGCACACAGTTCACAGGACGAAGGCACGGCGCTGGCCGAAGTGCTCTTCGGCGATTACGATCCCGGCGGCCATCTGGTGGAGACGTGGCCGAAGTCGCTCGATCAGTTGCCGCCGATGATGGATTACAACATTCGCGACGGCAAGACCTACATGTACTTCAAAGGTGAGCCGCTTTACCCCTTCGGCTTCGGGCTGAGCTACACGACTTTCAAGTTTTCGAACCTGCGCACCAGCGCGCCCACGCTCAAAAAAGACGGCACGGTCACCGTAAGCGTGGACGTGTCCAACACCGGCAGCCGCGCCGGCGATGCGGTGGTGCAGATGTACGTGCACCACATGGGAACGCACGTGGAAGAGCCGCGCGAGGCGCTCAAGGGGTTCAAGCGCGTGAGCCTCGCGCCGGGCGAGACCAAAACCGTCACGCTGCCGCTCAAGGCTTCGGCGCTCGCGTGGTGGGACGAGAAACTGCCCGGCTGGCGCGTGGAAGCGGAGCCGGTGCAGGTGATGATCGGCGACTCCTCCGCCGACATTCTCGAAAGCACGACGGTGCGCGTTGAGTAGCCAGCGATGAGTTCGCCGACTGCGGCCGTTCTGGGCGAAGTGGGCCTGCCTGCGCCGGTGCGCGAACTGGCGGCAAGGAGTTGGGATGCGATCGTCGTGGGCGCGGGCCACAACGGCCTGGCCTGCGCGGCGTATCTGGCACGCGCGGGGCGGCGCGTGCTGGTGCTCGAGAGCCGCAGGCGCGTGGGCGGCGCGTGCACGCTGGAGGAGCCGTTTCCCGGCGTAAAAATGTCGCCGTGCGCGTACCTCGCCGGGCTGTTGCATCCGCTGGTGGTGGAGGAGCTCGAGCTGCCGCGGCGCGGCTTTCACTGGACCCCCGCGGTCAACGGCCTCTTCGTTCCCTTCCTCGATGGCGCAAGCGTGCAACTCTGGGACGATGCCGAGCGCTGCGCGGCGGAGATTCGCGCATTAGCCCCGCGCGATGTGGAGGGCTGGCGCGCGATGAGCGACGTGATCCGCCGGCTGCGCGACGCGATCCGGCCGACGGGTGAGCGCGATGCATGGATTGGCGAAGCGCCGACGCGCGAGCAGCTTGAAGAACGCATCGGGGCCGACGAAGAGGCGCGGGCGCTGCTCTTCGAGTGGTCGATGGCCGAGTTCGTCGAGCGCTACTTGACCGATGAACGCTTACAGACGGCATATCTTGGCCAGGGCGTGATCGGCACCAACGCCAGCCCCTTTGACGCGGGCACGGCATCAATCCGCTTCCATCACGCGTCGGGGCGCCTGGGCGGCATGCCGGATATGTGGGGTTACGTGCGCGGCGGCATGGGCATGGTGAGCTTTTATTTTTGCGATGCCGCGCGCGAAGCCGGCGCGGTGGTGGCATCCGGCGTGAGCGTCGCGCAGGTCGTCCCCGGCGAGGGTGTCGAACTTGAAGGCGGCGAGCGCATCGCCGCGCGCGTGGTGGTCTCGAATGCCGACCCGCGCAGAACGCTGGCGATGCTGGGCAACGCTTCAGATCCAGGCTGGCGGAAAAAAGTCGAGCGCGTGCCCCTCGAAGGCTGCACGGTGAAGCTCAACGTACACCTGCGCGAGTTACCCAACTTTACCGCGCGGCCGGGCGTGAACCAGCCGCACCACTACGGGCAGATCAACACGCCGCTGACAAAAGAAGAATGGAAGGCCGGCTACGCCGCCGCGCGCCGCGGCGAGCTGCCGGAGTTCCTCTGGTGCGAGCTTTATTTCCAGAGCGTGCATGACGCGAGCGTCGCGCCCGCGGGCACGCACACCATGAGCGTATTTGCGCAGTATGTTCCGTATAAATTTGCGGACGGCACATGGGGCTCGCGCCGGGAAGAGGTGCGGCAACTCGCACTCAAATCGCTCAGGCGCTTCTGCTCCAACATAGATTCAGCAGTAATCGATATGCAGGTGCTCGGCCCCCCGGACATCGAGGAGAAGGTGGGGCTCACCGGCGGTCATATCTTTCAGGGAGAGTGTTTGCCGCCGTATATGTGGTCCAACCGGCTCACGGCACGCACGCCCATGAAGGGCGTGTATCTTTGCGGCGCGTGCACGCATCCGGGCGGCAGCGTGATCGGCATCAATGGGCGGAATGCGGCTATGGCGGTGCTGAAAGACCTCGACCAGAATTAGCTTTCCGCGGTTGCTTCGCTCTGCTATGCTCCGCCCTACATGCCTGCCACATCGGAACTCAAGCGCACCATCGGTCTGCGCGACCTGGCGCTTTTTTATGTAGTCACCTCTCTGAGCGGGCGCTGGACGGCGACGGCGGCCGCGGCGGGGCCGAGCATTCTCGTGATCTGGCTGGCCGCGCTCACCTGCTTCTTTGTTCCGCTGGCCGCCAGCGTGATGGAGCTCTCCTCGCGGTATCCGCAGGAGGGCGGCATGTACGTGTGGTCGCGCGAGGCCTTCGGCGACTTCTCCGGCTTCATCACCGCGTGGACGTATTGGACGAGCAATCTGCCTTACTTCCCCGGCATTCTCTACTTCGGCGCAGCCTCGGTGCTCTTCGCCTTCGGCACGCGCGCGCAGGCGCTTGCCTCGAGCCCGCATTACTACGTTGGATTCTCCGTCGCCTGCCTGGCGCTGATCACACTCGTGAACATTCTCGGCGTGAACCTGGGCAAGTGGCTGAACAACATTGGCTCCCTGGGCAGCCTGATTTCGCTCGCCGTGGTGATCGCTCTCGGCGCTATCTCTTATTGGCGTTTCGGCGCGGTTGTGCACTTCACGCAGGCGAGCCTCCGGCCACACTGGTCGCTGAAGAACGCCGTCTTCTGGTCCACGGTCTTCCTTGCCTTCGCCGGCGTGGAGGCGGGCTCGTCCATGGGAGACGAGATCCGCAATCCCCGGCGCACCATTCCCCTGGCCATCCTCGCCGGCGGCATCGTAGTGGCTGTGGGCTATATTGCCGGGACCGCGGCGCTGCTGGTAGCGCTGCCGGGCCAAGCCGTCGCCGGCCCTGACGGATTTGTGGACGGAGTGCGTGCGCTGAGCGTGCATCTCGGCGTAGGCTGGCTGCTCGCGCCCATGGCGCTGCTGGTCGGGGTGAACGCTGTTGGCGGCCCGGCGGCATACCTCTCGTCCACATCGCGGTTGCCCTTCGTGGCCGGGATCGACCACTATCTGCCCGCAGCCTTCGGCAGAATTCATCCGCGGTTCAAGACGCCGTGGGTCGCGATAGGAATCTATGGGCTGGCGGGCGCGGCCACGGCAGTACTGAGCCAGGCCGGCACGAGCGTGCGCGGCGCCTACGACGTGCTGGTGGGCATGACGGTGCTGATGACTTTCCTTCCCTACCTTTTCATCTTTGGCGCCATGATCCGCGTGCAGAGCCGTCCTGTGGAGCAGGGCGTGCGCCGCGTGCCGGGGGGCAGGCTGATGGCCATTGTGCTGGGGCTGGTCGGATTGGCGAGCACGGCGGTGACCATCGTGCTTTCGACCATTCCGTCGGAGGACGATCCGCATCCGGCGCTGGCGGTGGTGAAGACGGTGGGCGGGTCGGCAGTGCTGGTGGGCGCGGGCGTGGCCGTGTTTGCAGCCGCGCGCCTTGCCAGGCGCAAGCAGGAACAGTCAAGACAGGAGCCGCACTCCGTCTCCCCATGAGCGCGTTTGCGCGCGCGCCTGGCAAACCGCGCCGCCGGTTCAAGCGTAACCTGGATGTAACAAAGCAAGCCGCTGATTATTCAGCCCGTTGCCGGATGCGATCTCGCGGCGCGGGATAACCCCGCCTGCGCTTCCCGCATCGCACGCGCGCCCTTGCCGCCGGCGGCCCAATTTTGAAACTATTGAGTTGGCTGTCGCGTCAATGGAACTACGTGTACGCTCGCTTCACGTCACGGCTCGCGATGGAGTTCCAGTGTTTTCGCTTGAGTCGAGTTGTGCCTAAGTCCCGGAGATTGCGTTTTCGGGGTTCATCCGTGCGGGATTGCCAGCTCGCGATCGGACCTGCGGATCGCCTCCGCCCACTCTGATTTCGAAGATGAAAAAGACTTCAACCAATCTGAGGTCCACGACTGGACACAGAAGAGAAGAATATGGACCGATCTTCGCCCTCGTATGATTCGCCTTCCACAGATTTTCATCGAAGCTCGAAAAAACGCCGCCGCCATTGGTGGGTGTGGGCAGTTATCCTGCTCGCCTTTGGCGGGCTGTTTTATTGGGTAATCCATCAGCACGTTCAGAGCCAGCAGGCCATGTCCGGCCGCGGCGGACGCCGCGGCGCCATGACCGGGCCGGTGCCCGTGACCTATGCCACCGCCACCAAGGGCAGCCTGGGCATCTACCTGAACGCCCTCGGCACGGTCACACCGGTGTATACCGACATCATCACGCCCGAGGTCACCGGGCTGGTGACGGCCGTCCATTTCCGCGAGGGCCAGTACGTGAAGAAGGGCGACCCGCTGATCGACATCGATCCGCGGCCTTACCAGGCGCAGCTCGAGGAGGCACAGGGTACGCTCGAGCGCGACCAGAACCTGCTGGCCGAAGCGCAGATGGACCTGAAGCGCTACCAGGATGCGTGGGCCAAGAACGCCATCCCGCGGCAAACGCTCGAAGACCAGGAAAAACTGGTGCTGCAGGACCAGGGCACGGTGACCAACGACCAGGGCACGGTGCAGTATGACCAAGTGCAGGTGGGCTTTTGCCACATCACTTCGCCC
>DATJRT010000192.1:0-3499 GCA_035504495.1 Occallatibacter sp. | reverse complement strand
CGTTGCGGGACGAGATCGGCGCCATGATCGAGGGCGAGCTCTCCGATCCGCGCATCGATTTCTGCCACGTAAGCGAGGTCGCACTGAATCCGGGCGGCAAATCGGCGCGGGTATACGTTGCCGTGGACTCGAACTCCAAAGATATCGCCAAGTCGGAGAGTGAGACCATCGCCGGCCTCGAAGCAGCCAAGGGCTACATCCGCCACGAGCTCAAGGCGCGGATGGGCGTGCGCTACGTGCCCGAGCTGAGCTTTCTGGCCGACCGCTCCGGACGCTTCCAGGCGCGCATTGAAGAGTTGATGAGCCGCTCGCGGAAACACCCCCACGCAGCGGAGAACCCCGCCAACGCAGGCGCCCATGTCACCGCGGGCAAGCACCAGGCGGCTCACCGGCAGGAGCAGGAGGCCGGGCCCAAGTAAGCCTTTGCTTTACTCCCCACGATGCTGCTTACCGTGAGTCCGGAGGTTGTCTGCTCCATGACCAAGGAAGCTGCGACACGCGCGGAGCCGGAGAAAGCCCACGGCGCCGAATCCGATCCACTGCATGAAGTTCTTCGCGTGCTGCGAGAGGGCGAGCGGTTCCTCGTTTGCTCCCATGCGCGCCCCGACGGCGATGCGGTAGGCAGCATGCTCGCCCTAGGCATGGTGCTCGGGCAGATGGGCAAGAAGGCTGACCTGGTGACCGCCGATCAGGTTCCGGTGCTCTACCGGCGGCTGCCGGACGCGGAAAACATCCGCTCAGCGGCCGAATTGCGCGGCCCGTACGACGCGGCCATCCTGCTCGAGTGCGACAGCATGGAGCGGGCGGGCATCGAGGGTCTCGAAGATCTCTTCCTCGTCAACATCGATCACCACTTCAGCGGGCGGCCCTATGCGCAGCTGAACTGGATCGACTGCGATGCCGCCAGCGTGGGCGAGCTGGTGTATCGCGTCGCCATGGCCGCGGGCGTAACCCTGACGCCGCAGATGGCCGCGTGCCTGTACACCACCATCCTGACTGACACCGGGAGCTTTTCCTATGGCGCCTTGAGCGTGCGCACCTTTGCGTTGGCGCAAGAGCTAGTGCTGGCCGGGGCCGATCCCATCGCACTGGCGCAGGACGTCTATTATTCGGTGCCGGCCTCGAAAGTGGTGTTGCTGGGCGCAGCGCTGCAAACTCTTGAGCGCGAGGGCAGGCTGGCCTGGCTGTGGATCACGCTCGAAGACATGGCGCGCGCCGCAGCCTTGGAAGAAGACTGCGAAGGCATTGTGAACTTTGCCTTGAGCATCGCCGGCGTGGAGGCAGCGGTTTTTCTGCGCGAGCTGCCCGATCGGCAGGTGCGGCTGAGTCTGCGCAGTAAGAGCAAGGTGAACGTGGCCGAGATTGCCGAAGGGTTGGGCGGGGGCGGACACGAGAACGCAGCCGGCTGCACGCTCGCTGGGCCGCTCGATCGCGCGCGGGACGAAATCCTCGCCCGGCTGCGGCCAGCCGTGGCCGGGCTCTGAGCGGGATTCGCGCCGGCAATTCCCGTCCGCAATTCACGTTCTAGGGGCCGAGCGAATCTGATAGCCTTGACGCTGACCGCATGGGAGATGGCCGCACCCCTGCGTGACCGGCGCACGAAGCGTCCGGCTCCCCCCGGGAGCTGCCCGATCGGAAGGGCAGCGCCTCTTCGGACGCGAAGAGAAGCCATTGCAAGAGGCGCACGAGTTGAGGTCAGGCCAAATTGGCCAGACTGGGCAAGGGGAACTTTGGGGATCGCTTCGCCTCCCTCCGCTGGAGAACTGCTGAAAATGGAAACTTCGTTGGAACCGCCTGCCCCGGATTCAGAAAAAACCCGGCGATGGCGACTGCCCAGCTGGGCTACGGTGAGCGAGGCTTCAGTCTTTCTGGCCTTCAGCATCTTCTTTCTCCTCTATGGGCTGGTTCCGCTGTTTGGCGGTGACGGGCTGGGCCTGGTGGGCGCCGACGAGCCGCGTTACGCGCAGATCGCCCACGAGATGCTGGACCGGTTCGACTCCTCCCATACCCTCGAGGAACGGCTGAGCGCCTGCGTAACGCCGTATCTCTATGGGCGGCCGTGGCTGGAGAAGCCCGCGCTCTATTACTGGCGGGCGATGTTCCTGTTTCAGGATTTCGGCGTGCACGACTGGAGCGCGCGCCTGCCCTCGACCACCTTCGCCTTCGTGATGGTGGCGTTGATTTACCTGCACATGCGACGATTCCGGCCCGGCGGCCATCTGGACGCGGCGCTGATCACAGTGGCCTGCGCGGGCATTCTCGGCTTTGCCCGCGGCGCGTCGACAGACATGCAGATGGCTGCGCCGCTCGCCATCGGCCTCCTGGGCTGGTACGCCTGGTACGAGACCGGGTCGAAATTCTGGCTCTACGACATCTATTTCTTTACCGGGCTGGCCACGCTGGCCAAGGGCCCGGTGGCGCCCTTCTTGGCCATGCTCATCATCGTGGCCTTTGCCTTTCTGCGCAAGGAGTGGCACATCGTGCCGCGCTCCCTGTGGTGGCCGGGCATTCTTCTCTACTTCGCCATGGTCCTGCCCTGGTTCATTGCCGTGCAGCACCAGAACCCAACCTTTTTCCGCGAATTCTTCCTCGAGCACAACCTGGAGCGCTTCGCCACCGACCGCTATCAGCACCAGCAGCCGTTCTGGTACTACATGGCCGTGGTGCTGCTGGCCATGATGCCGTGGACGGTATTGGCCGTGCGCGCGCTGGTTGACGGCATCCTCACGTCGGTAGCGGAGTGGCGGCTGCGCCATTCCAGAAACGGCAAATCCGGAAGCGGCAAATCCACTGACGGAGAATCCAAGAACGGAGAGTCTCGGAGCGGCAGACCCCTGCTCAACCGGCCCGGCGATGCTTTCCCCGAGTTTCTGGTGCTGTGGGCTCTGATTCCCATCGTTTTCTTCTCCTTCTCCGGCTCCAAGCTGCCCGGCTACATTCTTCCCGCCATTCCCCCGCTCGCAATTCTTACCGGAGATTATCTGTACCGGCGCCGTCGGCCGGGGTTGAGCCGCTGGATACTCATCGCCCATGCGGCGCTTTTGGGCGCCATGACCGTGGCGGTTCTGCTGCTGCCCTGGTTTGTCGCCCACGGAGCCAAGATGCCCCCGGCCCACGCCGCCGCAGCCGCATTGTGCGCGGCCGTGGGCGCGGCGCTCCTGATCCTGGTGGTCACAAACGGATTCGGCATCGCCAGGCTGCGCGCGGCCACCTGCTGCGTGCTGGCCGTGCTCATGCTGTTTCTCTACGGCGTTGGCCCATTCTTCGGGATTCCGCAAGTCAACGCCACCAAGCGCGTCATCCGCCTTCTCGACCGCTCCTACTCTGCCCGGCCGCTCGCCGACAGGCTGGCGGAGTTTGTGCCGCCCGATGGGATTGTGGCCGTCTTCCGCGTGCGCCGCGACACCGAGTACGGCCTCTCGTTCTACCGCAACCGGCAGGTGGTGAACTACGAGGAGGACGGCGTGCCCGATCAGCAGCACCTTCTGGTGGTGCGCGT
>DATJRT010000191.1:0-7624 GCA_035504495.1 Occallatibacter sp. | reverse complement strand
GCCGGCAGCAGGAATCCGCGAAAGAACATCTCCTCAAAGAACGGGGCAAAGGTGATGCCGAAGAAGAAGAGCAACCAGGCCGCTCCCGGCTGGCGAAAGACCTGTTCAATGGGCGTATTTTTGGGCTCGGGGAAAACCTCGCTGTTCAAAAGCGCAAGAAGGAAGCAGATGAAGGCCGCAGCCACGAGCCGCCAGCGCAGGCGCAGCGCGGTTCCGGCGTTCCATTGCAGGCCGGAGAAGAGGCTCTTCTTCCAGAAGAGGGGGAAGACGATGAAGGAGCCGATCAGAGTGAAGATGTAGATCAGGGCCTCACTGCCGAGGGTGTAGTGAATTTCGGTGGCCGTTCCCTGAATGGACGTGACGCCGTAGAGGTGATTGTGAACGGCCAGGAGAATCACGCCAATGGTGGCGGAAAAACCGCACAGGAGAATGAGCAGCAGCATGAGCAGATGGCCGAGGTGCGGAATGCGCACCTGCCGCGGCACCTCCGGCAGCATGGGGCTGAAGATCTGCGGCGACTCTTCCGCCGGCACGGGCGCGAAAGGCGCGTCGTCCACCAGGTGGTGCTGCGGCGCAAGCACAAAGGCAGGGGCTGAGGTTTGGGGCGCACCGAACTCCGTGCGCGAAGGTTCCGGGCGCAGCAACTCGCCCTCCGACGCGATTATCGGTTCGCCAAGCGGCCCGTCGTGCGGCTCGTCCTCTGCAAAACTGCTCATTCAGTCCTCATTCACTGCTCTCATTTTTCAAGCGGGAATCTGCTTTTTCCGGGGAGCGCGGCGTATGCCGCCGCGCGCGGCCTTAACGCCGGGTTCAGCCGCAAGGGAATCGCCATTCGCGTTGCCGCGCATACTGCGGTCAAATTCAGCCTCCGCCAGCCTGCCGCTCTCAGAAGTGTAGTACCGCTTGAGGAACTCGCCGGTATACGACCCCGCCGTGGCAGCAATTTTGGCCGGCCGTCCCTCACCCACCACGCGGCCGCCGTCTTCGCCGCCCTCCGGACCGAGATCGAGCACCCAGTCGGCGTTCCGGATCACGTCGAGGTTGTGTTCAATGATAATGACAGAATTGCCCAGATCGGTGAGCCGGTGCAAGACCTCGAGCAGCTTGCGCACATCGTCGAAGTGCAGGCCGGTGGTGGGCTCGTCAAGAAGATAGAGCGTGCGGCCAGTCTGGCGCTTGGAGAGCTCGCGCGCCAGCTTCATGCGCTGCGCCTCGCCGCCGGAGAGCGTGGTTGCGCTCTGGCCGAGGTGCACGTAGCCCAGGCCCACATCGGCGAGCGTCTGCAGCTTCTGCCGCACCTGGGGCACGTCGGCGAGCAAGGGCAGCGCATCCTCGATGGTGAGGTCGAGAATGTCGGCGATGGAACGGCCGTGGAATTTTACGGCCAGCGTTTCCTGGTTGTAGCGGCGCCCGTTGCATACCTCGCACTGGACGTAGACATCGGGCATGAAGTTCATCTCGATGCGGCGCTGGCCGTCACCCTGGCAGGCCTCGCAGCGTCCGCCGGCGACGTTGAAGCTGAAACGGCCGGGCTTGTAGCCGCGCTCGCGCGACTCCGGCAGCATGGCAAAGAGATCGCGGATGGGCGAGAAGACCTGGGTGTAGGTGGCGGGATTGGAGCGCGGGGTGCGGCCAATGGGGGATTGGTCGATGCGCACTACTTTGTCGATCTGCTCCACGCCGGCGAGCGCATCGTGCGCGCCCGGCTCCTCGCGCGAGCCGTAGATAGTCTTGGCGAGCGAGCGGTAGAGGATGTCGTTGACAAGCGTACTTTTTCCGCTTCCGCTCACGCCGGTGACCACGGTCATCACGCCCAGAGGGATGCGGATGTTTACATCCTGCAGGTTGTGCTCGCGCGCTCCGGTCACGGTGAGCCATTTGCCGGTGAGCGGGCGAGGCTTTTCGCGCTGCAGCATGGTGGCAGCGCCGCCAAGATAGCGGCCGGTGAGCGAGGCCGGCGCGGCCATGATCTGTTCCGGCGTGCCCTGGGCGACGACGAAACCTCCCAAACGCCCGGCACCGGGCCCGAGATCAAGAACAAAATCCGCGTGGCGGATGGTGTCCTCGTCATGCTCGACCACGAGGACGGTGTTGCCCAGATCGCGCAGGCGTTCGAGCGCCTGGATCAGGCGGCTGTTGTCGCGCTGATGCAGGCCAATCGAGGGCTCGTCCAGAACATAGAGAACGCCGCGCAGACGCGAGCCGATCTGCGTGGCTAGGCGGATGCGCTGGCCTTCGCCGCCGGAGAGCGTGGCGGCATTGCGGTCGAGCGAAAGATAGTTGAGCCCGACGGCGCAGAGGAATTCGAGCCGCTCGACGACTTCGCGGCGAATGCGCTCAGCCACCAGCGCTTCCCGCTCACTGAATTTGAGGTTGATGGCGGCCGAGAGCGCGCGGTTGAGGGGCAGGGCGGTGAAGTCGGCGATGGAAAGGCCGCCAATCCTCACGGCGAGCGACTCCGGCCGCAGGCGCTTGCCGCGGCAGACGGGGCACGGCGTGGCCGACATGAAGCCCATCATGTACTCGCGATAGCCGTCGCTGCGCGCCTCTTCCACCGAGTCGCGCAAGAAGGCGAGGATGCCGTGAAAGCCGGTGCGCGGCGCTTCGCCCTTGGGCGGTCCGTAAACCAGGATGTGCTGCTGCTTGGGTGGGAGATCCTCGAAGGGGACTTTCAGATCGATCTTGTACCGGTCGGCGGCGAGCTGGATGAGCTTGAGCAGATACTGGGAGGCCGAACCGGGGCCGAGCGCTCCGTCGAGCAGCGGTTTTGACCAATCGGTAATCACCTTCGCCGGATCGAAGTCGTAGAGCGAACCGAGGCCGTGGCACTCCGGGCAGGCGCCAAAAGTTGAATTGAAAGAAAAGCTGCGCGGTTCCAGTTTGGGAACGTCCAAGCCGCAGTCGGGACAGGCCATGGAGGAGGAGAACAACTGCTCCTGCCCGTCACTCTGCGCCACGAGCACCAGCCCGTTGGCCATTTGCAGAGCTTTCTGGACCGCCTGCTCGAGACGCTTTTCGACGGGAGGTTTTCCTGGGGACACAGCGACCTGTGAGCCTCCCTCCCCGTTCTGCAAGTGCGAGGGACCGGGGCCACCCAGAGTGGAGGGTTTGAGCAGGATGCGGTCGATGACGGCTTCGATGGTGTGGTTCTTGCGCCGGTCGAGCAACAGAGGCTCGGAAAGGTCACGCAGCTCGCCATCCACGCGCGCGCGAAAGCCTTGGCCATCAAGCTCATCGAGCAAATCCTTAAACTCACCTTTGCGGCCGCGGACGACAGGGGCCATCACCGTCACGCGCTCGCCTGTGCCCAGCTCCAGAATGCGCTGGACGATCTGCTCGGCGGTCTGGCGGGCGATGGGCCGGCCGCAGTTGGGGCAGTGCGGCGTGCCTACAGAGGCGTAGAGCAGGCGCAGGTAGTCGTAGATCTCGGTGATGGTGCCCACGGTGGAGCGGGGACTACGGCTGGTGGTCTTCTGCTCGATGGAGATGGCCGGACTCAGGCCTTCGATCGAGTCCACATCGGGCCGCTCGATCTGGTCTAAGAACTGGCGCGCGTATGCCGATAAGGTTTCCACGTAGCGGCGCTGGCCCTCGGCGTAGATGGTGTCGAAGGCGAGCGAGCTCTTGCCCGATCCGGAGAGCCCGGTTACTACGGTAAGGGCGTTGCGGGGGATGCGCACGTTGATGTCGCGCAGGTTATGCTGGCGCGCCCCGCGCACCGTAATGTGCGTGATGGACATGGTTTTAACCGGCCGGGTGGGAACATTGCCCATTCAAGAGATGCACCTGGGCAGGGCCTTGGGAGTATTTTATTTGCCAACAGAAGCGAGGGTCAACGCGGGAGTTCCACTCGAATTGGGGTTGATTTTCTGCGACAATCACACAAGGCGATGACTGCACCGTGCCGGAAATCCCTCCCCTCCGGCAGTCAACGGCGCAGGCAGTCGGATTTCAAGGCGGATGAATCTGGCGGATCTGTTGAACTTTGCGATGCTGCTTTGCGCGTCGATCGGCTCCATGGCATTTGGAATTCTGGCGGCCTATGCAATTCTTCGCGCCGGCTTCGCACTGATTCGCCCGCAACCGCACTCCGCGCCGGTCAAGCCACCGCAACCTGAAGCGGCAAGCACGCTCTGATCTCCCAGGAAATCCGGCGCCGAAGCGCGCATATGCGGCCCGCGACAGGGGTCCACGATCGTTCCCACCCCATGACTATTGCTGGTTGTTCGGCGGCTGGTTTTCGTTCCGCTGCTCCATCTGCATTTGCCGCTGCTGCAGCATCTCCTGGTACATTTGCTGCGGCGTGCGCGGGGGTTCGCCCGGCTGCGGCGTAGGCGGCTGGTATTGATTCTGGACCGGCTCCGGCTGGGGCAGCGGCTCAGGCGGCTCAGGCTCGTACTCTTCCTCGGCAGATTGATTGCGGTTGTTGCCCACCGGGGCGGGTCCGGTGGGCGGCGGGCTGAGAACAATCTCCCGCGGCGTGCCCTCGCCCTGATCGCCGAACATGAGCACGTTATAGCCGGTGCCGTCAAGGAGATCGGAGAGCACCTGGCGCGCGGGACCAGGGCCGTAGGTGCCGAAGACACGCTGGTCTGCGCTCAGACCTTCCACCTTTGCGCCCGTGTCGGTGGAAACGTCCTTGAGAATCTGGTCCAGGCTTGAGTTGTCCGCATCGATCTTCAGTCCGTGGCTGTCCCAGGTGACAGTGGCCGCCAACGGCTTGTTGTTGATGGGCCAGTTGGGAGCCGGCGGCGCCACGGGCGCCGGCGGTACGGGTGCAGCCTGTACGGCCGCAATAGCCGGGGAAGGCTTGGTCCGGCGAGCCGTGCGCGGATGCCGGTGTGCCGGAGGGGTGGAAGCAGTGTTTGCCGCGGGCGGCTGATGGGCTGAGGAGGGCGCCTGGGCTCGAAGCCGGCCGGCGCTGCAAATTGCGGCCGACGCAGCTACGGCTGCCAATGCTGCAAGCCGCGCAGCCGGGTGCGGGCGAAACCAGCAGCCAGGATCGAGACCGTGCGCGATGATCAATCGCGTTTGAGTTTTGTTGCTCCGAGCTTCGTCGCTCATGGAAATCGGCTCCGGTTCAAATGAAACGGACAAAAGGAAGCGAGCGGCCTGAAAGAGGCGAGCCCTCCGCAGGGAGCGCGTCCCGCGAGTGCGCACCCCGAAGGGGACCACCTCTCCACTGTACTAGACTAGCAGTGAACGCAATGCGCTCGAAGATAGACGTGCAAAATCCGCGTCTAAGGCTGAAGGAAGGATTTTTTTCGGAATGCGCTTTGGCTTAAAAGCGATGGCGGCTGCGGCACTGCTTCTGGCGCCGGCGGCGTGCGTGGCCGCTACCTGCACCATGCAGGATGAGATGACCACCCCGGAACGCGACGCGCTTGCCGCGGCCGGCTCGCAGCTCACGCAAGCAATTGCCGGACAGAACCTTGCCGGGCTGAAAGCGGGCCTCTATCCGCCCGAGGCGTCGGCGTGGGACGGCATCCAGGCAGCGGCGCAGCGGGCCGCATCGCTCGTTGCCGGCGGGCGTGTGCTCTTCCGCGGCGCGTTTCTTCTTGATGCTTCAAGCCAGGCCTCGACGGCGGATACGGAGTTCTTCTGCACCAACGGCAACGGCTCGATGAACGTAACCATCTCCATGCCCAATCTGCCTCCGGGCAAGTATGCGGTGCTGCTGGCCGACGCCCTGGGCGCGCCGCAGCAGGGGCAATTGGGCTTGATTCTCGCCTGGAACTCTGCGAACCCAGCGTGGCAGCTTGCCGGGCTCTCCGCGCGGCCGGGCGCGTTCGCGGGGCACGATGGCGACTGGTACTGGAAGCGCGCCCGCGACCTGGCCAAGGCCGACCCGTGGAGTGCATGGTACAGCTACGATGTGGCGGCCTACCTGCTGCTGCCGGTGGATTTTCTTTCCTCGCCGAACCTGGAAAAACTGCGCCAGGAGCAGCAGCAGCAGATTACCCCCACGCCGCCCAGCGTGCTGCCGCTCTCGATTCCCGACGGCGACCGCTCGTGGAAGATCGATTCGGTGGGACTCGACGCCTCGCTCGATCAGCCCGATCTCGGCGTGGCCTACGACTCGACTGGCGTAACCGATCCGGCAGCGCTGCGCACGGAGGCGACGGCGGTGATGAGCGCGTTCCTCAGAGCGCAGCCGGGCATC
The DNA here is from genome assembly GCA_035504495.1 of Occallatibacter sp. GTDB lineage: Bacteria > Acidobacteriota > Terriglobia > Terriglobales > Acidobacteriaceae > Telmatobacter. The sequence goes on along the minus strand of DATJRT010000191.1, from coordinate 1,461 downwards.
CGCGCCAACTTTCATGGCCTGTGGGCTTACGCGGTGAGGAACGGCCAGCGCACGCCGGTGATGGAGTTGCCGATGGACAAGATTCCGTAGGGGCAGGGAGTAGGGAGTAGGTAAATGGGGAACAGGGTGTGGTGACATCTGTGAGCTCTTTCACCCGATGAGGAAGGAAATGGGGCGTTGTCCATGTCTGACAGGCTCTGGCTTCTAAAGCCACCGTATGCGTATTTTACTTTCGGGATGTTCCTCCTTTTTCTGGCGGTGGTTTATACGTACACCGGAAAGGCATATATCCGCTTTCGCGGTTGGGCCTCTCGCGCCGACGAGCCGAAACGGTATTGGTTGGAAGTTGTAACGTACTATCTCATTGGTATTGGTTTCGTTGGGCTTTTCTTGTACAAGGTCCACGAGTTCTCAAACTGAGCTTCCTCGCTCACTTGGAAAAGGCAGAATCATTTGGCAGGAATCATTGATCTTCGTTCGGACACCGTAACCAAGCCGACGCTGGAGATGCGCGCGGCCATGGCTGCGGCCGAGGTGGGCGACGACGTTTATGGCGAGGATCCGACCGTCAATCTTCTGGAGCGGCGCGCGGCGGAGATGTTTGACCGCGAGGCGGCGTTGTTTGTGCCCACGGGCACCATGGGCAACCAGATTGCGATTCGTCTGCTGACGCATCCCGGCGAGGAGGTAATTGCGGAGGCGCGCGCACACATTCTCGACTGGGAGATGGCGACGACGGCGGTTTTTTCCGGATGCCTCATTCGCGCCGTGCCCGCCGAGGGCGGCATTCTTACCTGGAAGCACATCGAGCCGGTAATCCAGCCCTGGGGCAACTTCCGCGCGGCCACGGGGCTGATCGAGATCGAGAACACGGCGAATTTGGCGGGCGGGCGGGTCACGCCGCTCGCTGTGATGGAAGAGATCTGGCAAAACGCAAAAGAGCGGAAGCTCCCGACGCATCTCGATGGCGCGCGCATCTTCAATGCCGCTGTAGCGCTGGGCGTGGATGTGCGGACATTGACGCGCGGCTTCGATACGGTGATGTTCTGCCTGTCGAAGGGATTGGGCGCGCCGGTGGGCTCGCTGCTGGTGGGCTCGGCGGAACTGATGAAGCGGGCGCGCATCTTTCGCAAAGCCTTGGGCGGCGGCATGCGCCAGGCCGGCGTACTGGCCGCGGCGGGACTGATTGCGCTCGAAGAGGGACCGAAGCGCCTGCATGAGGATCACGCCAACGCGCGGCTGCTCGCCGAGGCGCTGGCGCATATCGAGGGTGCGTTGATCGATCTGGATTCAGTTGAGACCAACATCGTCATCTTCCGGCTCGCGTCCGGCTCAGGCGCGCCGGAGCTTGCACGCCGGCTGAGGGAGCGCGGTGTGCTCATGAACTCCATTGGCCCGGATGCCATTCGCCTGGTGACGCACCGCGATGTGAGCCGCAAAGACTGCATCGACGCGGCGGAA
>DATJRT010000190.1:0-3777 GCA_035504495.1 Occallatibacter sp. | reverse complement strand
TGATTTCGTCAGCAAGCTCAAAGCGCCTCGCGCCGTCTGGATGATGGTGCCGGCGGGCGTGGTCGATGCGACGCTCGCAGAACTGACCCCGCTGCTCCAGGCGGACGATGTGGTGATCGATGGCGGAAACTCTTACTATCGCGACGACATTCGCCGCGCCGCGGAACTGAAGCCGAAAGGCATCCATTATGTGGATGCGGGAACCAGCGGCGGAGTGTGGGGGGCTGAACGCGGCTATTGCCTCATGATCGGCGGAGAAAAAAATGTGGTTCAGCGCATCGACCCCATTTTTTCCGCCTTGGCGCCGTCCGTCGATTCGGCGCCGCGTACGCCCGGCCGGGAAAAGGTGGGCGGCACCGCTGAGCATGGCTATCTGCACTGCGGCCCCACCGGCGCCGGCCACTTTGTGAAAATGGTGCACAATGGAATTGAGTATGGAATCATGGCCTCGTACGCGGAGGGATTGAATATCCTTCACCACGCCAATGTCGGCGAGCAGCAGGAAACTGTGGATGCGGAAACCACGCCTCTGCGCAACCCCGAGGTATACCAATACGACCTGAATCTTGCTGACATCGCCGAGGTCTGGCGTCGCGGCAGCGTGATCTCTTCGTGGCTCCTCGATCTGGCGGCCGCTTCTTTGCTCGACAGCCCCGATCTGGCAAAATTTGCCGGCCGCGTGTCGGACTCGGGGGAGGGGCGCTGGACGATTACCGCCGCCATCGACGAGTCGGTTCCCGCTCCCGTCCTGAGTGCTGCGTTGTATGAGCGCTTCAGTTCGCGGGGTGAAGACAGCTTCGCTGACAAGATGTTATCCGCGCTGCGATTCCAATTTGGCGGCCACGAAGAGAAAACCGGCCGGAAAGAAGGGGCGTGATGGCCGAGCCGCAGTCAGACGCTCTGGTGGTTTTCGGCGTGACCGGCGATCTGGCCCACAAAATGATCTTTCCTGCGCTCTATGCGATGGTCAAGCGCGGCGCACTCAAGGTTCCGGTGATCGGCGTCGCCCTCCCGAAGTGGAGCCTGGAGCGGCTGCACCGCCGCGCGACGGACAGCATCAGGCGATCGGGTGGAATCGACGACAAACGCGCCCTGCAGCGCCTTCTGTCCCTGCTGAAGTACGTGAGCGGAGACTATGCAGACGGCAATACCTTCACCACGATCAAGGCCGCGTTGGGGAAGGCGCGGCGTCCTGCCTACTATCTTGCGATCCCGCCTGCGCTTTTCGAGACGGTCATCGAAGGGCTGGGAGCTGCGGGCCTGGCCACGAACGCGCGCGTGATCGTCGAAAAACCGTTTGGGCGCGATTTGGCTTCAGCGCGAGAACTGAATAAGGTTGCGCATGCAGCCTTCCCTGAAGACTCGATCTTCCGCATCGATCACTTCCTGGGGAAGGAAGCGATCATGAATATTCTCTATTTTCGATTCGCCAACTCGTTTCTGGAGCCCATCTGGAATCGCAACTACGTGGCCAGCGTCCAGATCACGCTTTCTGAGAATTTTGGCGTGGGCGGGCGTGGCGCATTTTATGAAACGGCAGGCTGCCTGCGCGACGTGATCCAGAATCATCTTTTCCAGATCGTGGCGCTGCTGGCCATGGAAGCACCCGCGGGCCGGCACTTCGGAGAGGTGCAAGGCGAAAAAGCCAAAATCTTTCAAGCCATGCGCCCTCTCAAGCCCGGCGATATGGTGCGCGGCCAGTATGCCGGCTATCGCGACGAGCCGGACGTGGCCAGGCGCTCCGATGTCGAGACCTACTGCGCCCTTAGGCTCTTCATCGACTCATGGCGCTGGGATGGCGTGCCCTGGTACCTTCGCTCCGGCAAATATCTGCCCACCACCGCAACCGAGATCCTGGTGGAGCTGAAGCGGCCTCCGCAGAAGCTCTTTGCCGATGCAGTGCAGGCGAACGGCCGGTCGAATTATCTGCGCTTCCGGCTCTCTCCCAATTCGGCCATAGCTCTGGCGGCCCGCGTCAAGCTTGCAGGCGAGGAATTTATCGGAGAAGAGCGGGAGCTTTATTTGTCAGATGAACAGCCCGGCGAGGAAACTCCCTACGAGCGCCTTTTGGGCGACGCCATGAAGGGCGACGGCGCGCTTTTTACCCGCGAGGATGCGGTTGAGGCCGCATGGCAGGTGGTGAATCGAGTCCTCAAGAACCATCATCGGGTTCGCCGATACAAACCCGGCACCTGGGGGCCGAAAGAGGCTGACGCGCTCATCGCTGCCGACGGCGGCTGGCACAATCCAAGCCCCGATGGCCCACCCGGATAATCGCCCGCCTTTCGCGAAATCTTCTTCCCGCTTCAGCGCGTCAGGCCTTGCCGGTGCATGCGCCGCCTCACCTGTCTCGGAAAAGTGCCGGATGCTATCGCGTCGAATATTGTCTCTTTCACTCTGCCCGATGAGCGTCATGGCTCAGCTTCTACTCCATCGGCTCGGAAGAAATGGCGGGCGCCCGCACGCTGGTTGCCGCCAGGCCGCCGGCCGAAGAAAAGCACGCTCCGCCCGCGGGGGCGTCGGTCTGAAGGTTTAGCCCCATGGAACCCCAATTTTGCTATTTCGGTCGCGCTTGAGCGGGACATGCTACATTTTGGGTATTCCGGTTCCTGCAAGAGAAAGTCATGATCGGGTAGTCGACCAGCGATTCCCCATGCCTTGGGCCCCTAATCCATCCCTTGCCGACCACGACGAGCTAGTTTCGACGATAGGGGAAGTCTATGCCGCCGTCGGGAATCCGGCGCTGTGGCCGGTGGTCCTGGACAGGCTCGGACAGTTCGTCGAGAGCGAAAACGTTATTCTGTTCGCCAATTACGACGACTCGGTCGCCGATGACATCCACGCGATGGCCCGCACCGATCCGAATATCTGGGCCCCATACCGCGAACACTATGCCGCGGTAAACGTCTGGACCAGGCGCTGCGACCGGATCTTTCCAACCGGATCCGTGCGCTACAGCCACCGCGCCGTGCCGGATGGGGAACTGCAGAAGACGGAATTCTATACCGACTTTCTCAGGCCGAACGGGATGGCTTACGGATTCGGCATAGAAATCGCGCTCCCCCACAAGCCCCCGGCGCTTTTGTCCGCGATGCGGTCTCCACGAAGAGGTCCGTTTGAAGCCCGAGAGGGACGCATTCTGGAGGCATTGCTGCCGCATCTGCAGCGCGCGCTCCAACTCCACTTTGAAATCACTCTGCTGCGCATTGCCACTCAGGGTTTTGAGCTCGCGCTCGACGGCTTTGACCGGGCCGTTTTCGGGGTGACCGGAAAAGGAAAAATTCTCTTCTGCAATCAGGCCGCGCGCCATCTCGCGGCCAGGGCAGACGGGCTGCGCATCGAGGACAACCATCTGCAAAGCGAGCTCCCGGCCCAGAATGCTGAACTCCAATCCCTGCTGCTGCAGGCGGCGGTGACCGGAGGGGGATTCTCGGGCACGGGCGCCGCGTTGATCCAGAGAAAATCGGGCAAGCCTGCGCTCCGCCTCACCTTGATGCCGTTTGCCAACAATCTGCTGGGCCATATCCCTGAGCTCACCACGCTGGTGTTTGTCGACGATCCCACGAGCAAACCGTTGAGCCGCGCAGCGGCCTTGCGCACGCTCTTCCATTTATCGCCGACTGAGGCGCGCCTGGCGGATCTGCTCGCTTCCGGCATCGATGTCGAGCAGGCAAGCGAGCATCTCGGGATGTCGGCGGAGACGGCTCGCTTCCACCTCAAGTCCATCTTCCGCAAGACGGGCGTCCATCGTCAGGTTGAATTGGTGCAACTGGTGCT
>DATJRT010000189.1:0-5241 GCA_035504495.1 Occallatibacter sp. | reverse complement strand
TTACCGGCAGCTAAACGGCAGCTAGAGGATTGCGGCCTCTAGTGTAAGTTGTTGAGAGTATTGGAGGCGCGGGCCGGGATCGAACCGGCGCATAAAGGTTTTGCAGACCTCTCCCTTACCACTTGGGTACCGCGCCTTGGGCTTGTTCGCCATGCATTGCGGGTCCGTCCCCTCGGCTCTGTCGAGCGCGGCCCGTTGGCCGCCCGCCAGGCAGATTGGAGCGGGAGACGAGATTTGAACTCGCGACCCTCGCCTTGGCAAGGCGATGCTCTACCACTGAGCTACTCCCGCTTAAGCAGTCTCCGGTGACGGTCCACAGCTTCGAGAGCGGCGCGGCTCGCAAGAAAAGCAAGCGCCGCGCAGGCAAAACCTGCAGCTTCCAAGCACCGAATACGGCCTTAACGCAGATTCGAGTATACCGGGCGGCTGCAAACCCGGTCAAACCGCGGCAGCGGCTCCGTTCGAGCCTTTTTGTTCGCCTACTATTCTGCCGTCGCGCATGGTCAAGATGCGCCCGGCTACGGCCGCTGCCTCAGGATTGTGCGTAATCATGAGGATGGTCTGGCCCAATTCGCGATTGGAGCGCACCAGCATTTTTAACACCGCGCTCGAGTTCTCCGTATCCAGATTGCCCGTGGGCTCGTCGGCCAGTACGATGGCCGGCCGGGTGATGAGGGCGCGCGCAATGGCTACGCGCTGCTGCTCTCCTCCGCTCAACTCCGCAGGACGGTGCTGGAGCCGGCCGCGGATGGAGAGCAGATCGCTCAAATGATCGAGATAGGCGCGATCCAGGTGTCCCTTGCGGCCGCTCACCGCGTAGGCGATCTCGATGTTGCCCATGGCCGAAAGCGTGGGCAGCAGGTTAAATTTCTGGAACACGAAGCCGATGCGGTGTTTCCGCAGGCGGGTGCGCTCGGCGTCGGTGAGCGCGGCAAAATCCACGCCATCGATCAGCACCCGCCCCTGCGTTGCCCGCGTGAGCCCGCCCAGCAGATAGAACAGCGTGGACTTGCCCGAACCCGAGGGCCCGATAATGGCGACGAACTCGCCCGGCTTGACCGCCAGCGAGATGCCGCGCACGGCGGTCACCTGGATTCTGCCGGTCAAATACGTCTTGGTCAGATCTTCGGTGAGGATGATGGGCGAGGCGGCGTCGGGCGGCACGATACTCATTGTAAATGGGCGCTTGCATGCGGCAGGCGGACCGGGCTCCCGGCCGTTCCCGTAAAATAGACGTGTAACCACCTCGATGGCAGGACGTTTTTGACGCATGACGCCGGACGTAAAAACTTCTCTTGTTGCCTCGCTGGAAACGGCAGCCGCGCAGGCCGGCCTGGTTCTGGTCTCCGTGGCCCAGGGCTCGACTGCCAGCGGACACCCCACAGCCATCTTCCGGCTCGGCTTGCCCGAAGCCGAGCCAGCCGGAAGGACCCTCAAGCTGGAGCTGAGCGAGAGCTTCGACTTTGACAAGCCGGATTTGCTCCCGGAGATGACTGCACACCTGGTCAACCAGGCCAAGCGTCTGCGCAATCCGCATCCGGAGTGTTTTGTCACGCTGGGCGGGCTCCCGGTTGCCTTCGGCGAGTTCCAGTGGCCGTTTCATCGCTCCACCTCGGGCGCCGACACACACATCGTCCACGGCGAAATCCGCCTGGCCGATGGCGGCGAGCACAACCTGCACGCCAAAATCGCTGCCAGCGTGACGCTCACCTTTGCCGAGATCGTGCCCGCCATGGAGCAGCCTTATGCCGAGACCTTCATCTACAACGCCGTGCGCAAGACTGTTGACCTGGGCCAACTGGAATTCCTGAAGTCCGGCAATCGCCAGCCCGTCCCTGTCACCACACGCTTCTGGAGCCGCTGGAAGAAGGCTTTCGTTTTCACGGACACAGACGAAAACGAGAGGCTGAACTTTCTGCTCACCAAAGTCTACTGGCTTTCCGGCGTCCTGGGTGCGGGCAAGCCGGTGTGGATTGCCGATCCGCGCGACGCGCAATATCTCAACACCACGGGGGAAGAGCTGGAGCGCATTGCCGCGAGTCCCGCGGCCGCAGGCCTGCTCGCGCTCGAAGACGATTTTGCGGCCGCGACGCCCTTGCTGATGGCCCGCGCACCGGAGTTTCAGGCCGCGCTCGAGTCGGCGCTCAACTTCACCAAGCCGCAGTTCAACGAGGCGATGCGGTCAGGCCAGGCAAATATGTAGCTCTAGAGCGCCGCGCCGCAGGCGCCACAGAAACGAGCACCTTGCGGGTTGGTCTGCTGGCAGCGTGGACAGGCGAGGAGAGTTCCGGGTTGGGTGCCCGGCTGAGCGGGCGCGGCATTGGCGGCCGGCGGCACATTTACGGTCACGTTCACGGGCGGCGCCGCGCCCCACATGGGCACGGCAATGCCCAGCGCCGCGGCAATGCCCGCGGCCTGGATGGCGTTGAACTCGCGCACGCGCCCGGGCATGAAGAAGCACTCAATGAAGCCGAGGATCGAGGGAATGCCGCTCCAGAAAAAGACGCAGTAGAGAACGCCAAGCCCGGTGCGGCGCAGATAAAAGTGATGCACGCCGAAGGTGCCGAGAAAGAGCGCCAGAAGAATGCCGACGATCTCGTCGCGGCGCACCGCCTCGTACTGCTGGTAGAAAACAGCCTGCGGATTGGGGTAAGGTGGAGCGCTGGCCATGTCTGCTTCCTCCATCGCCGATGCTCAATCATACGCAAGGCTGCGATGCGTGGTTCCAGAACCGCGTCAAGTCTGGCTCAGGCGGGGTCCGGGAATAAACCGGGCCGTCTGCGCAGCAAATCCGAAGAAACGGGTTCAAGCCACGGAACCGGGCACAAGTCTATGGCTGAGTCATAGACGTCCCATAGAAACTGCGCTAAGATGCCAGCTGAATACACTCTCGGATTCGTACACAGGAAAATGCGAAGTTGCGCATTCTTTGAGGGCCCTTATGGCAATTAGACGCTGTTCATTCCTTCTCTTTTTCTTTCTGACAGCCAGTGGAGCTTTCGTTGCGGGCTGTGGCGGCGCTCCCGGATCGAGCGGCTCGAAGACCGGGCCGATTCCAGGTGAGTCGACTACAGTTGTCATCCAGGTCTCAAGCACGGCCAATGACCAATTCATCTACTTTGGCATGGAAATTCAGTCCATCGCGTTGACCAACAAAGCCGGGGCCACCACAACCATCTTCAGCACTCCGACCGACGTCAGCTTCATCCCGTGGAACGGGAATGCATTTCCGCTCGCCACCGTCACCGTTCCGCAGGACGTTTATACATCCGCCGCTATAACGTTAATCGGCCCTGCATTTACCTATGTCTTCATGGGCGCTCAAGGGAGCATTACGACCAGTACCGACGCCTACGGCGGCAGTTATGCCCCCTATCCTCCGGTTGTCACTCTTGCGAGCCCAATCACCGTCAGCGGCTCGACCATGGGTCTCACGCTAAGCCTTCAGGCTGCGCAATCCGGGACCATCGTGGGCTATCCCAACCAGACCGGGTACACCATCAGCCCTACGTTCACGCTTTCCAGCTTCGCGATTCCCGAGGAAGGGACCAACTTTGAGAACGGCAAATGCACGGGCCTTGTCGGTCAGGTCACCGCGGTCGCCGGCGACTCCATGACGGTCGCGCTGCCTGGCAATCCGTCTACAGGTAACCCGTCACTGAACGTCGCACTGAACTCGTCCACGAAGTACCAGGGAATCGCTTCGGCCAGCGATCTTTCCGACGGAACACTCGTCAACTTCGATGTGGCTCTCCAGCCCGACGCCAGTTACGCTGCAACGCGCGTCGAGGTCCAGGATCCGAATGCGACCGACGTCGCCGTTGGCCAGCTGGTAAACGTCGACCCTTCTTACAACGGTTACGTGAACACCACCGCGGTCCAACAGGTGGGAACCAATCTGTCAGTCGAGCCGGAAGGATACGGAGCCCCGTATATGTATGGGACTTCCACCAAGTTTCAAACTTCGGCTCTGTTCCCCGATTTGAGCGCACTGCCCTTCAATGCAGTATTCGACGCCTCGACGCTTGCTGCCGGTCAAATGGTTGCCCTGGCTTCAGACACTCTCAGTTTTGCCTATCCCTACACCCAGCCGACGAGCGTTACGCTGCTTCCGCAAACCATCGACGCGGCCGTCACGGGCGAATCGAGCAGCGGCGATTACTCCGTCTACTCGGCGCAATTGGCCCCTTACGATTTGATCGTTCAGATGAATAATCCCATCGACAGTCCTCCCGCTACCACCCTCCCGAATCCAGGCACAGTGCAGGTTTATGTGAGTTCCGGCACAATGCAGCTCAATACCGCTCCGCTCGCGGTGGGCGGGACGTTCCGTTTCAACGGGCTTCTCTTCAACGATTCGGGAACTCTGCGTATGGTCTGCAATCAGGTGAACGACGGCGTAACCGAATAACTGGTCTGCGCGCGGCGCGGCCCTTCGCGCTGCTCTGTGCGGAGACGTATCATCGCTCTCATGAGCACGCCCCCGCTTTCTGCATCGGCCGGCGGAGTTTTTCCGCTTGGCGGCGATCTGCCGGTTCATCGCCTTGGCTACGGCACCATGCGCCTGGTCGGCGAGGGCGCGTGGGGCGAGCCCGCCGATCCGGAAGAGGCAAAACGCGTGCTGCGCCGCGCCGTCGAACTGGGCGTGAATCTGATCGACACCGCCGACGCCTACGGTCCCGAGATTGCCGAGCGGCTCATCGGAGAAGCGCTCGCGCCCTACGCGCCCGGCGTCGTTATCGCCACCAAAGGCGGCATCACGCGCCAGGGTCCGGCAAGGACCGAGTACGTGGGCCGCGCCGGCTACCTGATTCAGTGCGTGGAGATGAGCCTTCGCCGGCTGAAGCTCGAGCGCATCGATCTCTACCAGTTGCACAGAATCGATCCGCGCACGCCGCTCGAGGAATCCCTGGGCGCGCTTGCGCGCATGCAGGAGCAAGGAAAGATCCGCCACATTGGCCTGAGCGAAGTGACGCCGGAGGAGATTGAAGACGCGGAAAAGATCGTGCCCATCGTCTCCATCCAGAATAAATACAGCCTGGCCGAGCGCAAGCATGAGGAGACGCTGAAGTACTGCGAGCGGCGCGGCATCGGTTTTCTGCCCTGGTACCCCATCGCGGGTGGCAAGGTGCTCCGGCCCGACCATCCCCCCGCGCAGGCGCTTGCCGATCTTGCTGCGCGGCACAAGGCCTCGGTCTCGCAGCTTTCGATTGCGTGGCTGCTTCAGCGCTCGCCGGTACT
>DATJRT010000188.1:0-25213 GCA_035504495.1 Occallatibacter sp. | reverse complement strand
AAGTCGTATTGGAAGTTGTAAGGCACCGGCGTATGGTACTCGTTTGCCGACACGCCCGAGCCGTTCTTTGCGTACACCGTCGTCGGAGCGGTTAAGTAAGTGGTGCTTTCTGCGGGATTAACGTTGTAGCTGCCCGTCCCGCAGCCGCCGTCCGCTGTGTCCACCGCGGTTAAAGCAGCGCTCGTCTGCATTACAGGGCAAATGCCCTTCGTGTTGTCTCCGTAGCCTCCGCTGCTGCCAAAGGCGTTGCCCTCGCCGCCGCCGTAGGTGTCTTCACTCCACGTGGAGGCGAACAACCCAATGCCGCCGCGGATGACGGTCTCGGGGCGAATCTGCAAACTGAAGCCGACGCGCGGCAGAACGATATCGTACTTGGGCGCTTGCAGCGTGGTGCGGCCATTTTGTCCCTGGAGCTCGTACCACATGCCGCCCTGAACGGGCGCACCGGGAGCGATGTAGCCCTGCGTTCCGGGAGTGCCAATCGCGGCGCCCGGCGCACCCGTACTCGTAACGTTGAAGTTCTGAACCGCGGGATCGAAAGTTGTCTGGTTGCCCTTGGCGTCTCTCCAGCCGGTCTCGATCTCCCACCGCACGCCCAGGTTCACCGTTAGGTTGGGCCGGACCTTGATGTCATCCTGGACGAATAACTGCGGGCTCTTCCAGCGTCCGGCGAACTCAGGGGTATTGTTGGCGCCCCAGCTGCTGACATCACCGAGCAGGAAGTCCGCGAAGGCATCGCCGCTGGTGGCCGCGGTAGAGCTGCCGGATTGTGACGTGTAATTGCCGGAATAGTTGAAGTTGCCGGGTTGTTCGTTGCCCCACGCGGTGGAGTCGGCACGGTTGATCAGGAACTCGCCGCCGAAGTGAAGAACGTGGCGTCCCTTGATCAGGGTCACCACATCGGACGGGTCGAACACCATCTCCTTGTAAACAGAGTGTGAATTGCTCCCCACTTTGCCGCTCCAATAATTGTTAACGTTGATGCTCGGAAAGATATCATCTTGCAAAGAAGGCATGTCCAGCACTTCCGAATAGTGGTCATTCGCGCTGTAAGGCGTAAAGAAGTTCAACTGATCGGTAAAGCCCAGGCGCGCCTCGTTAATGACGTGCGTGCTCACAGTCCACACGTCCGAGATCGCGGCGTTGTCGCGGCTCACGTCCTGTGCCTGGCCCTGGAGCGGGTAGAATATGGCTGGAGCCTGGCCGGGGTTGTCGCTTTCCGTCTCCGTAAGGGTGAGCCGATTGTTGGCCGCTAAATCTGTGTCCCAGCGGCCAAAGTACTTGATGAATGGAGCTTGGGTCGCGGGTCCGAGAATCTGGAAGTTGTTGGGTGCATAGGTGTTTACCGTCGCCGGATAACCCTTCGTGGCCAGCACGTAGGCGATGATGTCCTTTGCGGCCGGGTCGATCATGCTTGAAGGAATCGTGTTGCTGCCGTACTCCGAGATAAAGGTCTGGCGCGTGACGCAGGGCGCGGATACGCTGCAACCGGTGCCCGTGGTATTGATCGTCTGCGTGGTGGGGTCGTAGAGGGTAGGCAGATTGGCCTGCGTGAAATTGCCCCCCAACTCGGCGGTGCTGGGCAATGTGACGGTCTGCACGTTCCCGGTGCCGTTATTGATGGTGTGGTCGTAGTCGAAATAGAAGAAGGAGTGGCGGAAGACCGACTTCGGCAAGACCGGTCCGCCGACGGCGAACCCGAAGTTGTTGAAGCGGAGACGGGGAATGCTTCCCGAGCCGAAGCCATAGCTCGCGGCATTGAAGTAATTATTCTGGTTGTATTCGTAGGCCGCGCCGTGGAACTTGTCGGTTCCGCTCTTGGTGATCTGGTTGTAGACGATGTCGCCGAGGCCATATTGCGCGGAGAAAGCTGTGGCGCTGACCTTCACTTCCGCCGTGGTCTCGAAGATGGTAACGTCGGAGTTCTGGCTCATAGGTAGAGTGGTCGTGGCTCCGTCCTGGAGGTAGGACTGATAGGGCTCATTGCCGTTGATGGAGGCGGTGGTTCCAACGTTGTTCCCCTGTCCGGGGGCCTCGCCGTTTTGATTCTCCGGTGTTCCCACCGCGCCCGGCATCAACTGGATAAAGTTCTCCCAGTCGGCCCCGCCGCCGTCTCCGCTACCCACCTGCGGCAACTCGTCCATCGTGTCCGCCTCGAGGGTCGGTTCGAGCGCGCCGCTCTCAGTGTTGAGCATGGGAACGTCGGTCGTCACCGTGACTTGCTGCGAAACCTGGCCGATCTTCAGCGCAGCATTCACGGTTTCAATTCCGAGGGTCACCGTAATCGGCCCGCGGACGTAGGTCTCGAACCCAGTCTTCGTGAATGTCAGCTGATAGTGGCCCTCGGGAATTGCGCCTGTATCGTAAAGTCCCGCGCCATCCGTTACGTACGTGCGCGTCACATCCCTGTCGATGTCCGTTAAGCTCACCGTTACGCCTTCGATCACTGCGCCGGTAGTATCCGTGGCGGTGCCGCGCACATCACCAGAGTTTGAGTTTTGTGCAAGACAAAGCCCGCCTCCGCTGACCAGAAGAAGGACGGACAGCACCCACTGCATGCCAGTTTTCATGAATTTGCCTCCTGAATCGCAAACGATTGCCGCGTTTCGGCTCCAGCGGCTCAAATCCGTTCCGGCGCCGTGCCGGATGCACACATTAAAACTTCTCAGTTTTCGCAGATCTTCTTAAGACAAACGGTTGTGTTAGCGAAAACTTTCTTGGATTTCTTGTGCGGCTGGAATTAAAACACCCCTTTAGAATGACTGTCAAGTCATTTCTTTGTTCGTAGACAATCGATTGAATTAATGCTATGCTCCGCAAGTGGCCGGGAGCGGGCGCGTCGCCCGGGTCATCGGAGAACCCGGCAGGAGGCGGCATAATAGTTAATTATCTGAAGAGCAAACGCTTGCCCGAATGAACCACATAGTGAAACGATTGCAGTTGGCAGGCCGAAATATGATTGGTATAACCCGGCGCGAGCCTCTGCGGCCGGCCGCAGCCGCTTAATCCATTACGGTTTGTGCCATGAAACCGGCAGGGAAAGGAGCTGGAATTTCGCCCGCACCTCTTCACTTTCAGGGAAACTCCGCCACTTTCGGAGTGACGCGCGGGCTTATGCTGGTCGGCCCTCCCCGATCGTCGATGACATTCGAAATCTCACCCTTGTCGCCGAGCGCAACCGTAATCATGTGATGGAACCGGACCTGCGGCCTGCGGGGAACTTCGATGGCGCGGTTCAGCGTGACTCCGGGTTGCCGGAAGACGCTGTAGACGCCGAGCCCCCACGCCTCGTGGCTGGTCACGGTATTGGCTACCTTATACGACGCCCAGCCGTTGACCCCTCGGGCGCTGGTGTAACTCGCCTGATCAGGCGGATCGTAGGGAATCTCCGACTGGTAAAAATACGTGCGTCCCTGATTGCCGTTCCACAACACCTGAAACTCCTGGTGATGCTCCACGAAGAGTCCGTATGCGGTCACGCGATCCCCGTTCACCACCAGGCCATTGGAACTGGTATTGCTGTTCCATCCCACCCCGGCGCCGTGGTCGGCGCGCCAGATCCAGGTATGGTCAATAATCGTGTCGGAACTATTGATGCGCAGGTTCACCTTCGTGCGGCCGACTCCGGCGCCACCCACGCGGAAGAACACGTCATGCAGACAGATCGGGTCGGCAGAGTGACTCGCCTTGCTGCCTTCTTCTCCCACTTCGAGCAGCACGGGCGACTCTAACGGTCCTGCGTCAAACAGTAGCCCCGCAATCTCAATCCCGTCCTTGTCGGACGTCTTCATGGCTGCCGTGCCGCGAATCGGCTTGAGTGTGGCAAACCCCAGACCCATCACCACCGTGTCCGGCCGCGTGACCTCGATCGGCTTGTCCAGCTCGTAGATACCGGGCGTGAACAGCAGATATTTGCCCTTCGCCAATTGCGCGTTCAGGCTCCTGGCTGTGTCTGCGTTGGGATGGGCGATATAGAATTCCTTTAAGAAAATCGATTTGCCTTGTGTCGTTCCGCGATGCCAGGTGATGCCTTGGCTCGCGCTTCTCAGTGCGGGCACGATCACGCTCCAGTTGCCCTTGGCGTCTACGGTAAGAAACGGCTTTTCCCGCACCACCGGCGTGCGCTCGACCTTGGTATAGGGGGGCGCGGGCCAATCCCCCCGGGGCGGGTTGGGCACACCCACAAAAACCATGTTCCAGTTCGAGCCGGTCCATCCGCCCCACTCGCTGTTTCTTGAAATCCATTGTTGCTGGGTTCCCGAGCCTACGTTGCCGTCCACCAGAGTGTCGGACATCCATCCGCCGCTGGCCCAGCCGCGGTTCTGATGGAGGACCAGGTTGCCGAGCACATGCATCCGCCGTAGCGGCGCGGCCTGCGAGACCGCCCATTGCATGCTGCCGCCTGTGGGCTTGACTGAGAATCCCTCAGCCGCCCGCCAGAAGGTGCAGGTTGCATTGTTGTTCGGCAGGCTGGCATCCGCATGCACATCGCCTTCGATCCTCACGCCATCCGGCGACGCGGCTAATCCCAGCACTTGCGTATAAAATCCAACTGGCACGTCGACATGGTATGTCCCCGGAAGAAAGAGGAGGGCATAACGCGCGGAGCCGAATTCGGCTTTCTGCTCGACTGCATACACGCGGTCAATTTGCGCCTGAATCTCCTTTGTCGGCATGGAGGGGTCGAAGACCAGCACATTCGGCCCGAAGTCCGGCCGCGATGTAGCGCGATCGCGCGGCGCGGCCGCCCACCCGCAAGGCGCGAGAAGGGTTATGCCCGCCAGACTGAAGTACGTTCCCGCTCGCACTGCGACTGCAATTAGGATTCGAGGCCCGGCGCTTACGCTGCGGCCGGCGAACTTCCGCTCGCTCCTACCAGACATAAGTTCCCACTGACTCCGAGGGCATCGTCGTCCGCAGAGACATTCCGTGATAATCGATCACGAAGGTCTTGGGAAAGTTACCCGTATTCGCGGCCACCAGCACAATCTTTCCCTCGGGGGTTAAGAAGGCCGCGGTCGAAAGCTGTTCCAGTTCGCTCGATCCAATCCGCACCGAGCCCGGCCGCACAAACTTGGAAAAGTGCGCCAGGGCGTAAAAGGCCACGTTCAAGGTGGCTTTATCGCCATCGAGCGTGATGGCGCCATAGCAGCCGGTGCATCCGCCATTGCCGGTGTGCGGGCCGGCTTGCGGGTCGGCTGCCAGGTTCCACAGCAACACATTCCGCGCCCAGTTGCGCGTGGCGCCGATCAGGACCGAACTCACCGGCTCAGCGATATCAATGGTGGGTTCACCAGGGCGCTGCGTGACCGATTGCTCGGTGAGGTAAAGATTCTTGTTGGGATACTGGTTGTGCACATCGGTCAGCGTTCTGGTTGTGCCACCATAAAGATGAAAGGCCGTTCCGGCCACATACTTGCCCGCTACCGGATCGCCCAGAATAGAGAGCGGATACGAGGGTACATCGGGATTGTGATCGTAAACCTGGATCTCGGTCTTCAGACCCGCGGCCTCAAACGCCGGCCCCAGATACTTTCCAATAAAACTGTCTTCCTCGTCCGCAGACACAACCATGCTGGGCGTGTTCTTGGGATTCAAGGGCTCGTTTTCTACCGTGATCGCCGTAATGGGAATCCCTTCGCCTTCCATCCCCTCGACGTACTTTACGAGATACTGCGCGTAGGCGCCGTAGTACTCAGGCTTCAATTCGCCGCCCTTCACAGCGTGGTTAGTTTTCATCCATGCGGGCGCAGACCATGGTGAGCCCAGGATCCTGATTTTCGGCTCGATAGACAGAATCTGCTTGAGGACGGGAATCACGCTCGCCTCATCGGGCGCCAGGCTGAAATTCTTCAGCTCCTCATCCGTCTGCCCGGTAGGCATGTCGTCGTACGAATACACGTGGTCGTTCATGTCTGAGGAGCCGATGCTCGCCCGGATATAGCTTGCGCCAATACCGTCGCCCTCCGTCGAGAAAATCTGCTTCAGCAGGGCAGTTCTGTGTTCCGGCGTCATGCGCATCAGCAACTCCGCGCTTCCGCCGGTCACGGCGAAGCCGAAGCCTTCGATGGTCTGATACTGCTCCATGTCGTTGACCGTAATTGCCGGCAGGTCGCCGCCCGCATCGGAGAAGTGCAACGGCTCCGCCTGGCGACTAAACAATGCGCTCCGGTCGACGGTCGTCAACCACTCCTGAGCATTGGGCGCGGTTTGCGCCCGCAAAGCCATTGCAGAAAAGATAAGAGCAGCTTGCAGAAAAGCAACGTTGCGCCTCAGATTCACGTTTCCCTCATGATTTCCGGCGGTATCGCCAATCCTCTTTTCATGCGGATGGTTTTCATGGCTGCAAGACAACCGATTGTTAAAGGGCGAAAATCGGACGCTGCGTTTCTGAACTGTCCAAGATGAAAGCAGAGCGCACCCGGATTGTCAAGCGGCGCTGATTCGCGCAGACTCGCGCGGCCGCTGATCCGGCCCGCGGAAACTTCCTCAGGCAGCAGCCAGCGGCGGCGCCCGGAAGCCAATTGCTGCATCCAGGATTGGGGCCACGCCCAGCCGCCAGGTCGATCCATCCGTCGCTATCAATATCGATGGGCGTAAGCACCCAGCTGCGCAATACCCCGAACGAGAACTGCGCAGCGGGAGCCGTCGTGGCCGCAATCGACGAACCTGACCCCCGAGGGGTGAATGGAATTATTCAAACGATTGCTTCGCGATCATAGCGTTGCTGCGCTCCGGCGAAACAGGCAGCCGCCGGCAAAAGAACACCCGTTCCGGTTCTTCCCAAGATCGAAGCGCTAATGGCCCATGCCTTCCGTCCACGCGGGACCCTTCAGTGTACGCGAGACGGACCAGGGCCTTGGAGACGGCAGGCGAACCTGCGAAACCCAGCACAAAGTCATCTTCGGCAATAACCTCGAGTCGGCTCCAATTCGCCCCTCTTTCTTGCGCATTGCTACTGCTGGTCGAATTCGATGATCTCCGCCGCTCCGCCGCCGATGTCCATAAGGTAGACCGTCGTTCCGTTGGTGAGCAGCAGACTCTTGGTCCCGTAGCCTGATGTTCCGGTGCCGTCGGCATTGATGGTATAGGCCGCCTGCTCGGAGTACCCGCCGAACTCTGCACCGCCGAGCCCGGCAACGTCGATCGTATACATGGCCTCGCCATCGCTGCCTGAAGCCGAGCCGAGAAGGCTGTCGTCCTGATCGCTGGACAAGCTGGCAACGCTCATTTCGAAATTGCCGGAGACCGAGGAATTGCTGTAAGTCTCGTTCGGCTGTACCAGCACCGTTCCCTCGTAGGCCGGCGCGCCGACTCCACTGTCGAGGTCAATCACGAAGGCGGCCGTTCCGGAACTGCTGTTGGCAAGATAAACGGCAGGCTGTGTGCCGCCGCCGGCGGACGTGAGCGCAATACGCCCGGAGGTAGCGCCCACGGTGTACGTTCCCGACAGGCTGAGGGGTGCGCCCTGACTGGTTCCGGGGCCGTCCAGCTCATACTGATAGACGGTTCCGCTCCAGTCGCCTGCGCTGAAATTGAGAATGCCGAAGGTCGTAAAGGAGTATCCGCGGTTGCTTGCGTCGGCTCCCGAGGCCGCAAAGATGTAATTTCCCGACACCGAAGAGCTGGTGAAGGAACTGGCCGTCGCCAGCATCTTTCCGCTGGCCACCGGGTTGGTCGTAATGGGATCAGAGGACAGCAGGAACACCTCGCCTGCATTCACAACGTAAGCCACGTATTCGTAGGTGTCGCCCCCGATGGAAATGCTGGCTGTGGTGCGACCGTTTGCATCCGGAGCTGTGCCGAACCCCCCGCTGCCTCCGCTCATCGCAGAATTGACGGTCCCATTGTCGTTGGAGTCGCCATAAATATCGCTGAAACTGCCCGAGGCGCCGTTGGTGAGCGAGCCGCCGAAGGCAAACCGGCCTACGGAGGAATCCTCGCCGCTGATGCCGAAGGCGAAGTTCGACGCCAACTTATCGAATGCAAAGTCAGCGGAGGTTTGCAGAGCCAGCTCGCCGGTTTGCAGCTGGCCGTAGCCCGTGTCGTCGTCGTACTCCATCATGCGGCCTCGCGTAGCCACGCCGGACGAGACTCCGCCCAGAACAAAGGCGTAGGTATTCGTCCCGTTCACCGTATTGATGGTGATGCAGCCAGTCCCGCTTGCTCCTACCGAATAGTAACTGCCCGCGTCGATGGCCACGTTCGTGCTGCCGGTGGTGGAAGCGCCGCTGTTGTTATCGAGCTCACCCCCGGTCACGCCGCCGGCTCCGTTCGCGGTAAAGCTTGCCAGCGTCGCCACGGGGACTCCGAGCCCGCCGCCACTGAATCCACTCACCACCATTGCATAGGTGCCGTTCAGTTCGGACTCGTTGCCGCTGGGGCATGCCGAATTGTCGTAAACGGTGAGCGTTAAGGTTGCGCTCGCGGTGTTCGAATCGGAATCTTCCACCTGGACGGTAAACGTCGAGGAGCCCGCAGCGGCTGGAGACCCGGAGATAACGCCTTCGCTGGGGCTTATCTCCAATCCTGAAGGCAGAGACCCGGAAGTGATGGTCCAGCTTAAGTACTCCCCGCTACCGCCGGAGGCATCGAGTGCTGTCGAGTACCTCTCGCCGACGTTGGCAAACTGCAAGGTGGTGTTGTCGATCTGCAGCGTGGAAGGATAGATCTGAATCAATTCCGGCCGGGTGGTTATGTTGGAAGCCGCGTCTTCGAGCTGGATGACGAAACTCGACATACCTACGGTAGTCGGCGTTCCGCCGATGGTTCCGTTCGAAGCCAGCGTGAGTCCGGCAGGAAGCGTACCGGAGAGCACACTCCAGACGAGCGGGGTCGTGCCGCCCACTTCCTGCAATTGGAAGCTGTAGGCGCTGCCCACGGAGCCGCTGTTCATGGTTGTGGTTTCGATCCGCGGCGGGTTCGCGTTATTGATGGTGATGCTGAAGGTCGCGGTTACCGTGGCCGGCGTCGATTCGGAGTCGGTAACGGAAATCTGAAAGACGCTGGTGCTCGGCGTCGTGCACGTGCAGGTGGGCGTGCCGGTAATTTCTCCGGCGAATGTGCCGGAGCCGGCCAGGGTTAACCCCGCCGGCAGCGAGCCGGAGACCACAGCCCAGGTATACGGGGCAGTGCCGCTTGTGGCAGTTAGATAGTTCGAATAGGAGACGCTGGTTTGGCCGCTAGGCAAGCTCTTGGTAGTAATTTCGAGTCCTGAGTAAATTCGGATTGATAGGCTCTCCGAATCTGCCGTATTGCTCGCCGAATCCTCCACCTGAACCTCGAAAGTTGACTTGCCCGGCGTGGTGGGTGTGCCGGAGATGACGCCGGTGCTGGCGTTGAGAGTGAGTCCGGCCGGCAGGGAGCCGGAGCTGACGCTCCAGGTATAGGGGGGAGTCCCTCCGCTGGCAACCATGGTCTGCGAGAAGGCGACGCCCTCGGTGCCATTCCAACTGCCCTCCGAATCGACAACCAACGGAGGCGTGGTCACCTTGATGCTCAGCATGGCCGTCGCCATGTCGCTGTCCGCGTCGGTGGCCTCAACCGTAAAGCTCGACGTGCCCGTCGCCGTCGGCGTGCCGGAGATGAGACCGGAAGTTGCGTTCAGAGACAAGCCTGCCGGCAGCGAGCCGGAGCTGATGCTCCACGTGTACGGCAAAACCCCGCCGGTTGCTGTCAGAGTCGACCCGTACGCTTCATTCAATATTCCGTTGGGCAACGAGAGGGTTGTGACGGCCAGCGTGGCGGGAAGAATCTTGAGGGTCACATTGCCCGTCGCTGTATGGCTTGCTGAATCGGCAACCTCCACCTCGAAACTCGACGAAGCCGGCGCCGTCGGCGTGCCCGAGATCAGGCCGGAACTCGCGGTCAGCGTCAACCCGGCCGGCAGTGATCCGGAAAGAATGCTCCACGTGTAAGGCGGTACGCCGCCGGTGGCAGCCAGACTCTGCGAATACGGTGTGTTGACGGTGCCCTCCGGTAAAGCAACAGTCGTGACGGTCAGCGTGGCCGCGTTGATGATGATGCTCAGCCCTTCCGTGGCCGTGTTGTTGGCCGAGTCCGTCACCTTCACGGTGAAGTTCGAAGTTCCCGGCGCGGTGGGTGTGCCGGAGATGACGCCGGTGGTCGCGTTGAGAGTAAGACCCGCCGGCAGTGAGCCCACGCTGATGCTCCAGGTGTAGGGAGACACCCCGCCCGTAGCCGCCACGGTTTGCGAGTAACTCGTGTTGACCGTCCCGGCTGGAAGTGATGTCGTGGAAACGGCCAGCACCGCGTTAATGGTGATGCTCAGTCCTTCCGTGGCCGTGTTGCTGGCCGAGTCCGTCACCTTCACGGTGAAGTTCGAAGTTCCCGCCGCGGTCGGTGTGCCGGAGATGACGCCGGTGGTCGCGTTGAGAGTAAGACCCGCCGGCAGCGAGCCCACGCTGATGCTCCAGGTGTAGGGAGACACCCCGCCCGTGGCTGCCAAAGTCTCCGAGTAGCTCATGTTTACCGTCCCGGAAGGCAGCGAGGATGTAGACACAGCCAGCACCGCGTTGACGGTGATGCTCAGGCTCTTCGTGGCCGTGTTGTTGTCCGCATCCGTCACTTTCACGGTGAAGTTTGAAGTTCCCGCTGTGGTCGGTGTGCCGGAGATGACGCCGGTGCTCGCGTTGAGAGTAAGACCCGCCGGCAGCGAACCAGAGCTGATGCTCCAGGTGTAGGGAGACACGCCGCCCGTGGCTGCCAGGGTCTGCGAGTAGCTGGAATTGGCTGTTCCCGCGGGAAGCGACGTGGTCGTGAGAGCAAGCGCTGGATTGATCGTGATGCTCAGGTTCTCCGAAGCGGTGTTACTGTCCGTATCCGTCACCTTCACCGTGAAGCTCACCGCCGAACCAGCCGTGGTCGGCGTGCCGGAGATGACGCCGGAAGTCGCGTTCAGCGACAAGCCCGCCGGTAGCGATCCGGAGCTGATGCTCCATGTATACGGGGACACGCCACCGGCCGCTGCCAGGGTCTGTGAATAGCTCGTACTCACCACCCCCGTGGGCAGCGTTGTCGTGGTCACGGACAAAACTGCATAGATCGTGATGCTCAGGCTCTGCGTGGCCGTATTGCTGTTTGCGTCCGTCACCTTCACGGCGAAGCTCGAGGTCCCCGCCGTGGTTGGCGTGCCCGAAATCACCCCGGTGCTCGCGGCCAGGCTCAACCCCGCCGGCAGTGAACCGGAGCTGATGCTCCAGGTGTACGGTGACTCGCCGCCAGCAGCCGCCAGCGTCTGGGAATAGCTGACGTTGATCGTCCCTCCAGGCAGCGATGTCGTGGTGACCGACAAGACTGCATAGATCGTAATGCTCAGGCTTTCGGTCGCAGTGTTGTTGTCCGCATCCGTTACCTTTACGGTGAAGTTTGAAGTACCCGCCGTGGTCGGCGTGCCGGAGATAACGCCGGTGCTCGCGTTGAGAGCAAGACCCGCCGGCAGCGAACCCACGCTGATGCTCCAGGTATATGGCGACACGCCGCCCGTGGCTGCCACGCTCTGCGAATAGCTGGTGTTCACCGTCCCAGCCGGCAGCGAAGTCGTGGACACAGCCAGTGCCGCGTTGATGGTGATGGAAAGCGGCGCCGTCGCCGTGTCCGCATCGGAATCCGTTACCTGGACGGTAAAGCTGAACGTCCCCGCCGTGGTCGGCGTTCCGGTAATTGCGCCCGTACTCGAAAGAGTGACTCCGGTCGGCAGAGACCCGGCCGTCTTGGTCCATGTGTACCCTGTGCCGCTGCCGCCTGTGGCCGAGAGGGTTTGCGAATACGCGCTCCCGGCAACCCCGGCTGGGAGCGAAGAAGTGGATACTTTGAGCGCGGTGCTGTTGATGACGATGCTGAGGCTTTCGTTCTGAGAGTCTCCATAGGCATCGGACGCGGTGACCGCAAAGTTGTTTGTCCCTGCCGTCGTCGGTGTGCCGCTGATAGCGCCGGCCGAAGACAAGGTCAATCCGGCCGGCAGGGACCCTGAGGTGACCTTGTAGGTTAGCGTGCCCGCGCCGCCCGTCGCGGCCACCGTCGCCGAGTAAACCACGCTCACAACCCCCGCAGGCAGGGAATTGGTTGTAAAGGTGATAGCCGGTGCCGCAGCAATCGTGATCGAAAGACTTGCATTTCCGGTATCGCCATAGGCATCGGAGGCAGTGGCCGTGAAATTGCTTGTCCCAGCCGTCGTCGGCGTGCCGGAGATGGCGCCGGCGGCGGACATGGTGAGGCCGGCCGGCAGCGAGCCGGTAGTGACTTTGTAGGTCAGCGTTCCCGCGCCGCCCGTGGCCGCAACCGCGGCTGCGTAGGCCGTGCCCACCGATCCACCGGTCAGATTCGTCGTGGTAAATGTGATCGCGGGGGCTGCTGCAATCGTGATGCTGAAGGTAAGGCTGAACGTCAGGGCGGGTGAGCCTGAATCGGTAAGGGTGACGGTAAAGTCGCTGGAACCGGAAGCTGTGGGAATCCCGGTGATGGTGCCGGCGCTCGAGCTGAGCGTGAGACCGGCCGGGAGTGCGCCTTGGGAGACGCTCCACTTATAAGGAGTAACGCCTCCCGACGCGGTGAGGGTCACGCTATAGCTGGTTCCTACCGCACCCCCGGCCAGTGCGCCGGAAGCGGTTGAGATCGTCGGAGGCACGACGATGGTCAGCGTCAGACTGTTGGTGACGGTCGACTTCGCTACGGAAGTTGCTGTAATGGTGATCGTAAACTGCGTAGTCACGCTCGCCGGAGCTGTGTAGGTGACCGATGTGCTTGTATTGTCGGAAAGCGCACCGCACGATGCGATTGAGCACGAAAGCGTCCACGTAACACCGGCATTGGTCGAGTCGTTCTCCACCGTCGCAGTCAGGTTGACCGAATCACCCTCGTCAAAGGATGTTGCGGCCGGCGTGCCGATCGTGACCGTGACCGCTTTGTGGCTGGAACCCCCGCACCCGGTCAAGGAAAGAAAACTGATCAGAACCGCGGAAGTTGCGAGCAGCAGACTCCTAAGCCAGCGGGGTCCACGAGCCGCAAACGGCGCACCCTTGGCGCCGGCTGGATGGCCATCGATTAAAGAGCAGGCTCGACGGAGCGTCGCAAGTCGAATGGTTTCGTTCAGAAGTCCGGCTGATCCTAGGCTCTTTCCGCGCGTCATGGCAACCCTCCCTCACCGTGAAAGAGCGCGAGACAACGGCGCCCTTTCCATCACAACTTTGAAGCTGCTCAATTTCCTCGCCTCTGCGGGCGTTCCTCCGGCGTTCTCTTGACCGGAGCCAGTCGTCACGCCGTAGCTGGAACGCAACGACAGGAAAAGCCCGGGGGCGGGCCACAGGCCGGTGCCTCACCACACACCGAGCCGACCGGGAAAAATAAACGGCTCATTGTGTATATGCGGAATTCAGCCTAAAAACGGCTCATGAATCGTGAGGGGGAGCTTTCCTTTGGAACTTGAAAGTGGCAATATTGTACCCCTCTCTTGCCGATAGCTGACGCCAACCGGGGAATTTTTTTGTAAGCCGGCTTTTTGCCGGATATGCATCGAACTTCGATCTCTTCAAAACAAAATTGACCACGTCACCGACGATGTCGCGGCGTAGTAACGGCGTCGCGCTTGGCGCCACGCAGCGCAATGCCTCGGCCTCTGTCCCGGGCGCATTTGCGTATTCTCCCGGGGCCGGAGTCGAAATACTTTTGATCACCTTCGATCCCGCAGATAGCGTGAATTACGCGGGCGCAGGCCAGCGTATCGCTGACGGCGATTGAAATCGCAGCCACCGAGATAACCTGGCCAGACCCTTCCTCGATTTCTTATGGAACGGCTCTTGGCGGCGAGCAGTTGAATGCCAGCTCCCCGACGCCCGGATCCTTTCTCGACACTCCGGTGGCCGGCGTGGTGTTGCCGCCGGTCGAGCACACCCTCTCGGTCATCTTCACGCCGGAGGATCAAGAGAGGTACGCCAAAGCGCACGCGGACGTGGTAATCCTCGTAGAAGAGCTGCCGAATGTCGCCTCGCTGCTCAGGGCAACGCCGCAGATGCCGCTTGCTTCGGGCGTCAGCGCTCAGCCTGTCCTGACCGGCGAAGCTGAAAGAAAGGACAATCGGCAAGCCGAAAGACCGCAACGCGAAACGCGCACGTATAAAGGTGCCATCTACGAGAAGGGAGCCGACGGCCAATGGCTTCTCCAGCGAAGATAGCAGAAGAATTACCCGATATTCTTCCCGAAAATTTCGGCGAGTGGGATGATGAAAAGTCCTCGTTGAGGCAACCGGCGCTCGTTGCTGCTTCTGCATTCAGCTCCGGCGCTGGAATTGTCCCCAAGCCGGGATCGCAGCCCGCAAAGTCAAACGGCGCCGTGACCTCGTCAGGGAACCTGCGCTTGACTCTATCGCCCATCTCGGCTCATCAAACTACAGCCGCGACCGAGGCCGACAAAATTCTCCCTCTCTCCTTTCGGGCTAATTCGGCTGGGAGAATCGAGGCGAAGTCGGCCAGGAAAAACTGGCCTGTTGTCGCAGGCGCGGGCGCCGCTCTGGTGGTGATTTTGGCGGCAGCCATGATCCCGGCGTTGAATGAGAGAAGGTCGTCCTCGGTGAGGGCAAATCCTGCTGCATTCGCCACGGTTTCCCGGCCCACGGTCGCGCAGATCGAGCAGCCGGAAAACGCGGCTCCCCTGCCGTCGCTTTCCACGCTCGCAGAACTGGCGCCCGCGCACCCCGTCCCCGCTGCCAAGGCGGCGCCGGGTAGTTCGGAGAAACCTTCGGTTCCCGCTCAGGAGCCGGCGTCGATTCAGGTGAGCGAGAATGCGGGCCCTTCGCAGGCACAGGCGCAGTTGATGAATCTTCAGTTGAACGCGCCGGCCCGGATTCACCTGCCAGCGGCTCCCGGGGCGCAGGCCCCTCCACCATCGGGCGGCATTGTCCCGGACGGCATGGACGGATCAGGCAATAACAGTGCAATCGGCGGCGTTTTCAGCAGCGCCAAGCAGTTCGGAGTGCTGGCCGCCCCTCCCAGAGTCCTCAATGTTTCGTCTGCCGTTGCCTTTGGTTTGTTGATCCGGAAAACACCTCCGATTTACCCCCGGTTCGCCAGAGACTCTGGTCTCTCTGGAACCGTGGTTCTGCTTGCACAAATCTCGAAGAGCGGAACCATCGAGGATCTGCGCGTAGTCAGCGGCCCGGAAATGTTGCGGCAGGCCGCTCTGAATGCGGTACGGACGTGGCGCTACAAGCCCTATGTAATTAACAACCGGCCGACGGCCATCGAGACCACGATCGAAGTGGCCTTCTCGCTCGCCGAGTAAAGGCCCTTTTTGCACGCGCCGTCCGCGTGGTCGCTTCGTCCGGGCCGAACACCTCATCGGCTTCCTGCGCGAGGGGCCTCCATCCATGCTTCCAATCGGTGCTATAGTGGTGGGCAATCATCCGCAGGTCCTATTGCATATTGCTTTTGAAACCAATCTGGACCGAGGTGCGCCATGCCGAACGACGTTCCCGCCGGGGAGAACGCGGTTCCTGAGCTCGTCAATACCTGGAAGCCCATCACCGATCTATACCAGGACACCGCCGCACCACCGGTCCCTGAGCCGCCTCCGATCCCGGTCGCAGGCCAGCCCCCGGCGCAGCCGGCCAAAGTATTTCGGGAGCGCAAGCTGCCCGTCCCCATCGCCATCGTGGGAGGGTTCTACGCTCTTCGCGCTGCCATTTTTCTGCTCTTCGCTTCCATTCTCGGCTCGCATCCGGAGTCGAGCTTTGCCTCGCTGCTGATCGACCACTCCCGTTCCCTCATCCCCTTTCAGGTGCACGAGACCGGAGGCCTCGTGCCTGTCGATCTGCTCGCGGAGGCGATGGTCGTCACCGCCATCGTTTCCATTGTTGTCAGCGTCATGTGGTTTGTGCGCTACTGGCGCATCCGCTGGATCACCATGTTCTACGCCGGCGTCTCTCTCTTCCGCACCGCTCTCTACTTCGTTACCGACAAGGCTGCCGGAATCACTACCGCTCTCACTCCCGACCAGAAGCAGGCTCTGTCGCTCGCCTGCGCCGTCAATCTCTTCGTTTTTTGTTATCTCGCCTTCTATCCCGGCGTGGCGCAGGCCTTCGAAGAGCGGCGCTGACGCAGCCCTGCCGGCGATTCAGCCAGCTCTCGCGCGCCAGCGACGACGTCGCCTTCCCGCGCGTTTTTCTCGCCCGCCCCTTGCCTGATATGGTCAGTGAGGACACACGGAGTGTGACCCATCTCTGAGATGAACGCCGTCCCTGGAAACCGAGCTCATGTGGAAGCGCTGGCGAATCCGGATCCTTCTCTTTCTGGCCGTACTCGGCCCCGGATTCATCACCGCCAACGTCGATAACGACTCCGGCGGGATCTTCACCTATTCGCAGGCCGGCGCGCAGTACGGCTACTCCCTGCTCTGGACCATGATCCCCATCACCATCGCCCTGATCGTGGTGCAGGAGATGTGCGCCCGCATGGGCGTGGTCACCGGCAAGGGGCTGAGCGACCTCATCCGCGAAGAGTTCGGCCTGCGCCTCACCTTCGTGCTCATGGTGCTGCTGGTCGTCGTCAATTACACCAACGTGGTTACGGAGTTTATCGGCATTGCCGGCTCCATGCACCTCTTCCATGTCTCCAAATTCATCTCAGCGCCCCTTTGCGCCGGGCTGGTCTGGCTTCTGGTTCTGCGCGGAGACTACAAAAGCACGGAGAAAATCTTCCTCACCGCCTCGCTCGTCTACATCGCCTACATCTTTGCCGGCGTTCTCGCCCAGCCCGATTGGCATGAGTCCCTCAGAGCCACCATCGCGCTGCCACCCCGGTCTGTCTGGCGCGACAAGGCCTACCTGTACATGGCCATCGGCGTGGTGGGCACCACCATTGCCCCGTGGATGCAGTTCTATCTGCAATCATCGATCGTCGAAAAGGGCGTTCCAGTTAAGGATTATCCGGCCTCCCGCCTCGATGTGATCGTGGGCTGCTTCTTCACCGACCTCATCGCCTGGTTCATCGTCGTCGCCTGTGCAGCCACGCTTTTTGTGCACGGCATGGGCGCCATCCAGGTAGCTGCGGACGCGGCCGAGGCCATGCGTCCACTGGCCGGCGACTACGCCTTCATCCTCTTTGCCTTCGGGCTCTTCAACGCCTCGCTCTTTGCCGCTTCCATCCTGCCGCTTTCCACGGCGTACACCGTCTGCGAGGGCATGGGCTTTGAGTCCGGCGTGGACAAGAGCTTCAAGGAGGCGCCGCTCTTCTATTGGCTCTATACCCTGCTCATTGCCGGCGGAGCCGTCACCGTGCTCATTCTGCCGGACTCCCAGCTCATCAACGTCGCCATTCTTTCCCAGGTGCTCAACGGCGTTCTGCTGCCGGTAGTCATCATCCTCATGCTGCTCCTGATCAACCGCAGGGATCTCATGGGCGAGCACCGCAACTCGCACCTGTGGAATGTGATCGCGTGGGGGAGCAGTATCCTCGTCATCGGCATGACGCTGGTGATGTTGTGGGGCATGATTCCGGGGCACTGAGGAGGCACACGCCTTCCGCCGGACGCAATCGTCGCGCCCTCGTACGCATCCCGCGGGCATCAAGCCGGCGCGGGTCCCGCCTGCAACCGCGTCAACTGATTGCCGTGGCCGGTCCCTGCACGATCGCCTTCGGGCTCGGGCCGTAACGGTTGTCGCCGGGCGTGCCGTCGAGGCAGAGCAGCACAAGAAGGATGATGCCCCCGACGGCGGGAATCAGGCCGATTAGAATGAACCAGCCGCTCTTATCGATATCGTGCAGCCGGCGCACGCAAACCGACAGGCTCGGCACCAGCACCGCCAGCGCATAAACAAATGCCAGGCCAAAGAACACCATGTAGATGCTGCTACGCAGCAACGTCACAAATCCCGCCAGGTACAGCACCATGTAGATCACGATGTTGTACAGCGTATAGATCCAATACTCTTTGCGCCGCGAGCGGCCGTTGAATTCGGCATATCGCTTCAACGCCAACAGATACCATTCCATCTCTCGTCTCCGTTCTTGTACCGCTTGCTCATAACCGGTCGCTCGCACGGGGGGAGGAAAGGCGGCTGCACTGGTCTAGGCAGGTAGTCGGGTTCTCCTGGATGGCTTTTTGAGCCGCCGCCACCGCGGTTTCAGAGCTTGCTGAATCCCCAAGCCGCTTAAGCTTTGTGGCTTTCTCGCTCAAGAAAAAACCACCCCGCACAACGCCGGAAACGGCGAGCCTGGCTCTGAAACCGCTCCAGAATAACCCATTCCTGTCTTTTCAGTTGGCAATTATTTGCAGAGATTTGTGCGTCCGCCGGGCGGTGGGGCCTAGAGCAGCTTGCCCGCCGCCAGGTCGCGAATCAGCCCTCGGTCGGCGGCAAGAAACTCATAGGCGGGCAGTTCGGCCAGCTTCACCCAGCGCACCTGCTGGTAGATGCGGTTCTCGATTTCGCCCACAAACTCGCGCACGGAAAAGAATTGCAGATCGACGGCGCCGCCGTGGCGGTAATTGTGGCGAATGCGCGTAACCGGCGGCCCGATGTTCGCCGCTATGCCCAGCTCCTCAGTCAATTCGCGAGCCAGCGCCTGTTGCGGGCTCTCGCCCGCCTCTATCTTGCCCCCGGGGAACTCCCAGAGCGAGGCCATAGGCTGGTCGTCGCGTCGCTGGCCAATGAGCACCTCGCCATCCCGTACGATCAACGCCGCGGCCACAAAGCGCAGGGCCGGGCCGGGAATCCGGGATCCGGCGTTGGACGGGCTCTCTTGCACGTCTCCAGTGTAAACGAAACAAAAGAGATGCAGAATGCGGCCCAGGCAGCCGGCTCGGGCCGGTCCGGCTTGAATCCGCCGTTACTCCCCGCCCACTGCCGCCTCAAACTGCGCAGCCGCCGCAGGCCGGAAATAGCCCCAGCCGCGCTCGGCCGCTTCTTCAATTAGGGCGGGGGAAGGATTTACCGGGAACGGGCACCTCGCCAATTCGAGCATCGCCAGGTCGTGCAGGGAGTTGCCGAAGACCGCATCGGGATGGGGCAAACCTACGCGCTTGAGCGCAATCGCCTTGCCTTCGTCGGTAGGCACATCCACCAGTTCGCTCGTGATCACGCCGGCCTGCACGCGCACCTCGGCCGCCAGCACGCGCTCCTGGGGAATGCCGAACGCACGCGCCCCCTCCGCCACCACCCAGCGGTTGGTGGAGCTCACGGCCCACAGCGTCACGTCGGCCTTCTTGAGCGCGGCGACGAGCGCAACCATCTCCGGGAAAATGTTGGGCCGCACGAATTCATCAAAGTATCGCTCCGCCGCCGCGCGCAGCTCCTGCTCGCGCAGCCCGGCATAGATCTGCACCATCTCGCCGCAGATCTCCAGTTCGCTCACCTGTCCGGCGCGATAGGCGCGATAGCGGTTGTCGATCCAGTCGCTGGTGTTTCTCGAGACCAATCCCTGCTCCAGCGACCACGTCATGAAACCAAAGCCCGCGTCGCCGCCCCAGAGGGTTCCATCGCAATCGAAGACGGCCACGCGCGGTTCGCACTCGAAAACCAGCCGCACAAACTCTTCCGCCGTCCACCCGCGCGCTTCAGTCCCGGTTGGCTGCACCTTGTCCTCAATCCAGTTCAGTGATTCCATCCATTTTCCATTCTCTTCCAAATCGCAGCTCTTTGCATGCCAGGCGCGCCGGTGAGCCATCGCGGTAACGAGCTGGAAGGTTGGTCTGGCGTGAATGCGTGTGAATTGCAACCCCTTTTTTATTGGCGAGGTTGATTCCTTGATGAAAGTGGTTCGGTGAGCCTGCGCGCGCCCGCAGGCGCTCATCGCGCACGGGATAATCGGGAGTGTGGACGGCCAGGGCAATCTTTCTCTGCTCAAGGACTACCAGGCATATCTGCGCGTCGAAAAAGGTCTTCGCCCACTCACCTGCGAAGCCTATCTTGGCGATCTGCGCACCTTCGCCGAGTTCATCGAAGGCCGCAACGGCGTGCTGCTCACCGCCGTCGAGGCCGACGTGGGCGCGTTCCTCGAGCATCTGCGCATGCACGGCATCGATTCCCGCACCGCCGCGCGCAAGCTGAGCTGCCTGCGCGGCTTTTACAAGTGGCTGCTGCTTGACCGCCGCACCCATCATGATCCCACCGTCAACATCGAGTCTCCGAAGACCTGGAAAGTCCTGCCCAAGTCGCTGGCCGAGCCGGAGGTCGCCGAGATGCTCGAGCGCGCCGGCATGGCAGCCACGCACCCGCAGGCCAAGGCCACCGCGCTGCGCGATCGCGCCATTCTCGAGCTCCTCTACGCGGGCGGCCTGCGCGTCTCCGAGGTTACTTCGCTCTCCACCAGCGATCTCTCGCTCGATGCGGGCCGCGTGCAGGTACGCGGAAAAGGCGACAAGGAGCGCATCGTACCCCTCGGAGGCTCGGCCGTCGCCGCGCTCGAAGAATATCTGCGCCAAGGCCGGCCGCATCTCGAGCGCATCAGCACCGCGCGCCGCAGCCGGCACGCGGGCGTGAACGGTGCCCGGCTTTTTCTGTCCCTGCGCGGGATGCCGCTCACCCGCCAGTGGGTATGGCACCTGGTCAAGTTGGCGGACCCTTCCGCGAGCCCGCACAAACTGCGCCACAGCTGTGCCACGCACATGGTGGAGCACGGCGCCGACCTGCGTAGCGTGCAGACGATGCTCGGCCACGCCGACATTTCCACTACCCAGGTCTACACTCATCTCGCGCTCGG
Source organism: Occallatibacter sp. (assembly GCA_035504495.1). GTDB lineage: Bacteria > Acidobacteriota > Terriglobia > Terriglobales > Acidobacteriaceae > Telmatobacter. The sequence goes on along the minus strand of DATJRT010000188.1, from coordinate 4,505 downwards.
TCGGCTCAAAGCCGTCCATCACATGCATCATCCCCGCGAGCAGCGACGTACTGCCGCCGCGACAGACGCGCCGGCTGCCTCACGCGCCTCATCCCTGCGCGTCTTTTCCGGCGGACGGACCGCCGGCAGCGAACCTGATTCCCCATCTGCTCATCTCATTCCTGAGAAGGAGCCGTCGTGAGCGCATCGGCCGGGCCCGAGTCCTCTCCTGCAAAGCTGGTTGCCGATTTTATTAGCGTTTTGCAGAATGAGCGCGGCGCCTCCGCGCACACGCTGCGCGCGTACCGCCGCGAGCTCGAGGGCTTCGCTTCCTGGCTTGGCTCGCGCACCGCCACGGGCGCGGAAGACCAACTCGACGTTGCCCGCATCGAGCACACGCACATCCGCGCCTATCTGGGCACGCTCTACGATCGCGGCCTGGCAAAGGCCAGCGCTGCGCGGGCGCTCGCCGCCATCCGCAGCTGGTTCAAGTGGCTCGCTCGCGCCGGCCATATTGAGCAGAATGCCGCCGCGCTCGTCTCTACGCCCAAATTGCCCAAGCACCTGCCCCGTGTGCCTTCCATCGAACAGATGAATCGCGTGGTCGATTCCGTTCGCGACGATGCCGCCAGCTGGCCCGGGCGCGACCGCGCCATTCTTGAGCTGCTCTATGGCTGCGGCATCCGCAACGCCGAGCTCACCGGCCTCAACCTCGAGGACATTCATTGGGCCAACGAAGCCGTGCTGGTGCGCGGCAAGGGGCAGAAGCAGCGCTACGTGCCCCTGGGCGCAGCCGCCGCTCTGGCGCTTCGTGTCTATTTGGTAGAGCGCGCGGCGCGCTTGGCTGCGGCCCGCAGCGACGGCGCCGCGCAATCGCCCGCCCTCTTCCTCAACCTGCAACTCCGCGGCGTGGGTGCGAAAAGCCAGGCGCGGCTCACCACGCGCAGCGTGGGCCGCATCGTCAAGCGCATCGCGGTTTTGCGCGGCCTTTCTTCGGACGTGCACCCGCACACGCTGCGCCACGCCTTCGGCACGCATCTGCTCGAAGAAGGCGCAGATCTCCGCGCTATTCAGGAACTGCTCGGCCACGAGCGGCTCTCCACCACGCAGCGCTACACCCAGCTCACCACCGCGCAGCTCGCGGAGGTTTACGATAAGACCCACCCGCGCGCAAAATGACGCAGCTCTAGAAGCTCACCTTCCGCTCCGGGTACCACGTCACCTGAATGTTGGTGGTGGTGACCGTCTGCTCGCCGGGCAGGTAGATGGGCGCCTTCCAGTGCTCGAGCGTGAAGCTTCCGTTTACCTCGATGTCTTTGCCAATGCGCTTCACCGCCTGGAAATCGATATCGTTGAGCGTCGTTCCGCCCGGGGTCGTGCAGGGATTCTGGACGGTGCAGGTTGAAGTCGTATTGGTATACGTGCCGGGAATGAATTCGCTGGCCGCTTTCTGGTTCCGCGCGCTCACCTGCAGCCATTCATCGCCGCTCAAGTGATAGGTTACCCACGCCTGCCCGCCCTTGGCCTCGCGCCCGATCCAGTCGCCGAAGATCTGGCCCCGGTTGGTGTAGCCCTGCTTCTGGATCCCCTCCCAGTACATGAAGTGGCCGTACACATTCGTGCCTACGTCCACGGCAGGGGGAGCGGTCGATGCCGCCTCCACACGCACATCGAGTCTGGGGACGCCCGGCACGTGCGAAAGGTAGAGTCCCGGACGGATGGCGCTGCGCCGCGGCGCGGAAATGGGGCTCACGTCGTCGTGGACTTCGGAATCGGTATAGAGCGTGAGCCATTTGCGCACAAAGGGAAGCCGGTAAGAGAAGTCAAACGCGCCAAACCGCGCGCCCGGATCGCTGCGTCCGTTTTTCTCCGCGGCCGACACATTCTGGAAGCTGAAGAAGCTCTTCAAGAATGTGCGCAGCGTGATCGGCGCATGTCCCTGCCCGCCCCAAATCGCGGTGCGCTCGAAGCCCAGCTCCAAATTCTCAGTCGGCTTGAAGCTGATCTTCTCCATGTGCACCCATGGGTCGCCGGGGTTGATCACGTTGCCGAGATTATCGGAAGGCTTGGTCTCGTACGCCACGTTGGGCATGTACGTGTGGCCGCGCAGAGGCCCCACCAGGAACTCGTAGCGGAACGGCCCAAACAATCGCGAGAGTCCCGGAACATGCAACGGCTCAATGCGGTTGATCTCGAATCCGTAAATATTCTCAGCGTTGTTTGACCACGCCATGCTTCCGCCCAGCGCCGGTCCCAGCCACTGGTCCTGCTTGCCGAACGAGATCACGTGATTGAGAATCTGAGCCGAAACATATGCTTCAAGAAAACGTCCCTGTGTCGCGGCGCCGATGGGCCCCATGGGAATTGTGGCCTGGTTGTAAATGGCGGTTGTGTTCGCGTACGGTGGAGTGCTCGAGGGCACGTAAAACAGTGTCCCATCCACGGTGGAGAGCGCCTGGGCCAGCGTTTGCGAGTAGCCCGTGGCCGAAGGCGCGCCCTCGAATTCTCCGCGTACATACAGCGCAAACCGCCCCGCGGCCGCGTAGCCGCTCGCGCCGGAATAGTTGTTAAATCCGCCCTCGTAGGGCCGGCCGTAGTCGTTGATCACCGTCGCGCCCAGATGATAGCTGTCGCGCAGCGGCGCGCCGCTGATGGCCCGCGCCGCGCTGTACACCGACTCGATGCGCGTTTCGCCTTGGTGCGTCAGGCAGGGTCCCTGCACATCTTCCTCGAGAAACCGGTTCAGCGCGTCGTAGATTCCCTGCGCCTCATCCGCCGTCGCGTCTCCGTCTTCATCCGCGTCTTCAATGCGCGCTCCGGTCTCTTCCAGCATGTGCTCCAGGCTCGCCCGCGTCCACGGCCGCAACCCGAGAAACACGTTGTCCACGAATCCCAGTCCATAGAGCCGCAGCACTGCCGGATACACCCAGCTATCCACGGGAATATAGGGCGAGCCCAGCGCCGAAGGCATGCAAACCGGCGCGGGACGGCCTGTGTCGGGACCCGCGGTTGCCGCCGTTCCCGGTTGCTCCGCGCAAAGTGACGCCGCACTTCCCAACAGGAGTCCCGCCGCGATGGCCGTACATCGAACCCAAAGAGCCCCTGTCGGACGCCCGCTCAAAAGCATACCCTCACTCTACCACTCGGCGGGAAGCTAATTGCGAAGCCAATCGGGACGGGAAAATGCGCAATTTTCCGGCGCGCCGGAATGGTCATTAGACTGCGCGCCGCTTCGATCGAAAGCAGTAGTTTCTTCAAGACCGCATCAGCGCGCGCTGTTGCTGATCCGCGCAAAGGCGCTGTCAAGTTCGCGTGCAAATTGCGCTACCGTGTCTTTTTTGAGCTCTCTTGACCACAAGCCTTTGCCGGCAAGATAGCGTTCCATGATGCGTACGGCATCGCTGCCAGCGCGGCTGGGATTCTTTCCGTTGTGCGACGCCGGCCAGTGCCGGCACTCCAACAGCGTGGGCCCGTTGCCTCGCCGCGCATGCGTGAAGGCCTCCGATGCCACGCGATAGATAGCCACCGCGTCATCGCAATCCACAACCATGCCCGGCAGTCTGCAGCCCTCGGCCATTGCGGCCAGATTCTCCTTCTCCCGTCTGTTGTGGCAGACGAAGAGAATTGGCAGCTTCTCTTGAGCCGCACTGCGCAGCGCCTCTACCGGCGCCTCCATGCGCTCGCAAAAAAGCGCAACCGCATTCCTGGTCTTCGCGTGCTTCAGCGCACGCGCCAACTTGAGCGCCTCGTCCCAAGGCGCGCGGTTTCGCGCTTGCCCGTCGCGATCGCCAGGCTGGGCCAGAACAGCCCTGATCGCGCCCTCCGCCATCGATCCCTGCTTAATCAATTGCTGGACAAATTCCGGCAGCCGGCCGCCGTCCACCGCCTGCACCCGATCCTCTGGAAGCATATGGATCGCAACGCCCGATGCCACGGCTTCCCGTCCGCGCAGCCGCGGAACTCTCCCCAACGCCTCAGCGCGGATGCGCTTCTCCAGCATGCGGCATTTGAGCATGGTCGCGTAGAGAGCCACCAGATTCTGGTTGGAGATGAGTGAAGAGCCGCTTTCACCAGACGGCAGTTCGGTCGCCGCGGCGGGCCTGTGCTTGCGGGGAGTCATCGGGCTTGGGGAACCTCAACAGAGATTGCTGCGATTGTAATTCGAAGGGCACATCCACGCCTTGCGATAGATCGTTCGCACACCTGCTCTTCGGCTATGTCGAATAATCCGCGTTGATGTGAATGTAATCCGCGGTCAGGTCCGTGGTCCAAAAGACGCACAAGCCCTGTCCCTGATTGAGCTCGATCGAAATCGAAAACTCTTCCTGGCTGAGGTAGGCATGCGCGGCGGCCTCGTCGTATTCTGCCGCGCGCCCGCCGTCGCGGCAGATGGGCAGGTCGCCGAAGCGAATGTCGATGCGCGCCGGGTCGATCTCGGCGCCGGAGTAGCCGATGGCCGCCGCCAGCCGGCCCCAGTTCGGATCGCATCCCGCCCAGGCCGTCTTCACCAGCGGCGAGTGCGCAAT
>DATJRT010000187.1:0-6660 GCA_035504495.1 Occallatibacter sp. | reverse complement strand
CACCCTGAATGCAAGCCGCTCCGCGCAGACGAACGCAAGGTTCGGCCGATCGACGAGAAGCTGGATTCAGTGGTGGATTTCTCTTGGTCTTTTCCGCCACAAAAACTAACAAACCCAAATTGCGCGTGTCAAGGGAAATCGACTGCGCGTACCGCGCTCGGAATCTCCAATCTGACTTGCGCGGTGTGCGCGCAGCGCGCGGCGCTTACAAGGGCGCTCAGGCAAATCGCGTCAACTCACGAAAATCTCGTCCTGTCACGAAAATCTCGTCCTGCGCCACAGCATCGATCCCACCACAAACAGCGGAATCATGGTGCCCGCAATCAGCACCAGCATCCAGGGAATGTTGACATAGATATGCTGCGCCCGCGTGCCCACGGCCAGCCACACGAAGATGCCGGACGCGGCGAGCATGATGAGCACCTCCCACCAGCGGCGCGGGCGCGCGTGGCCCGCAAGGGGATCGTCGCCCCCGACCACGGCGGCCACGTTCTCGGCATCGAGCCGGTAGCGGCCGCATTCGCGATGCATGGCGGCATTCCAACTCTCGAGCTCCGACGCGGGCGGCGCGGCCAGGCTGATGGAGACCGCGCCCGCAATCATGATGAGCGAGCCGGCCACGATCAGAGATTTGCCCGGGGCAGTCAATCCCGCGAACTCCGCAAACACCAGCGCACCCCAGGCCAGTCCCCAGAGCTGATTGGTGTTGGAGAGGGGAATGCCGCGGCCGATGCCGATGTACTTGGCCGCGTACTGCTGAAAGAGATCGCCGATCACCCAGCAGAATCCGCCGAGAAACGGCCAGAACAGCATGGGCCGTGCGCGATGAAGCTCCGCCGCCAGCTTGCCCGCGCCGCCGTAAAAATCGAGGCCGAGGATCAGGATGGTCCCCAATTCGCCGAAGGTGAAGATGGTGACGAAGGAGAGCGGGTTCATGCCGCTGATGTAAGCCTTGCGATAAGGGATGTACATGGTGCCCAGCAGCACGCCCGCGCCCAGCGCGGCCACAATGCCGGTGGCGGCCTTGCCCGGCGCGCCCGAGGATTGCTGCGCCGTGGCCACGGCCAGAATGGCCGCGCCGATAACGATGGCCGCCGCGCCGCCGATCACCTTGGCCCAATCTTTCGTGCTCGAGCCGCGCAGCTCCTTGAACAGCAGGCAGCCCCAGAAGAGGCCGACGAGGCTGTTGGTATTCCAGAGCGGAAACGCAATCGACAGGCCCACGTTGCGCACCGCAAAAATGGTGAGGGTGTTGGCCACCGCCCACAGCATGCCGCCCAAGAGCGCCCACACGATCAGGTGCGGCTTCTCGCGCACATCTGAAAACAGGAAGCCCGTGCCCTTGAGCAGCGTGGGCACACTCCAGCGCGCCACGAACGCGCCCATCACCATGCCCGTGGAGATGAGGAAGGGCGAGAAGCCTTCGTTGACCAGCTTGGTGGGCGCTTCCGCGCTGCCCAGCCATACCGCCGCGGCCAGCCCGCAGAAGACGCCGAGCTGGTGCAGCGAGAGCGTGGACCGCGCCGGCGCGGCAGTCGCGTTGGAGCTCACGGGCTTCACCTCAGACTCATCAGCAGCGCGGTTCCCAGAATGAGCACGATCACCGGCACCCACAGGTGCACGTCGGTGAGAATGCAGGCCAGCGTCGATTTATTCGCGGGCTCTTTCTCCGTGGACTCGCTCATCGCTCTACTTCCTCCAGCCGCACCGGGCGATGCTCATCGGCCGACTTGCGCGCGGCCAGCGCCATCACCACCGGCACGCGGCTGTCCGCGCCCGTCACCGGCGTGGGCTTGTCTTCCAGCACAGCCTTGGTGAACAGCTCCAGCTCCAGCGCGAAACTTTCCGGATACCGCTGCATGAAGAAGTTCAAAGGCAGATCAGTGTAAACGGATTTTTCGCCGCTGACCACCACCTGGTTGGGATAGCGGTTTTCCGTGGAGACTTTCCCCTTGCTGCCCAGAATCTCCACTCGCTGGTCGTAGCCGAACGTGGCCTTGCGGCTGTTGTCGATGGTGCCGATGGCGCCGCTCCTGAAGCGGAGCATCACCACTGCGGTGTCGAAGTCGTCCGCTTCGCGAAAGCCCGGATCGACAAACACGCCGCCCGCCGCGTAGACCTCTTCCACTTCGTCGCCCATGAGGTAACGCGCCATGTCGAAGTCGTGAATCATCATGTCGAGAAAAATTCCGCCGGAGGTTTTGATGTAGGAAAGCGCCGGCGGCGCCGGGTCGCGGCTGATGATGTGCAGCAGGTTCGGCGCGCCCACTTCGCCCGCGGCCACGGCCTGGCGCACGCGCAGAAAGTTGGAGTCGAAGCGGCGATTGAAGCCCACCTGCAGCTTCACTTGGGCCGCGTCCACGGCCGCTATTGCGCGATCGATTTCGCTCAGGCACAGGGAAATCGGCTTCTCGCAAAAAATGTGCTTGCCCGCCTTCGCGGCTTCGACAATCAGATCGGCATGCGTGCCCGTCGAAGTGCAGATGAGCACCGCGTCCATCCTGGGATCGGCAAAGATCTCCGCGGCCGAGGCGGCGATGCGCGGAATGCCGCAGCGGCGGGCGAGCGCCTCCGCCGCCGCGCGGTCCACGTCCGTGATGGCGCCAATTTCCGCCTCCGGCAGGCGAAAGGCAACGGTTTCCGCATGCACGCGCCCGATGCGTCCCGCGCCGATCAGTCCGAATTGAAGCTTCTTTCCGCTCATTCTCAAGCCCTCATGCAAGCGTTCTACCGTTGAGCCGCGGTTCCGCCGGCCGCTCTCACGCAAAATTGTTTTCGATCGATCTGATATACGCGCGGTTGCGCTGCGCGCTCTCCCGGGGCGTGCCCATGCCCGGCAACACGTCCTGCTCCACCAGCACGTAGCCCTGGTAATTCCGTGCGCCGAGCCAGCGCAGCACGGCGGGAAAATCTACGCAGCCCTTGCCCAGCTCGGGATAAAGGCCGTTGCGCATGGCCGTGAAATAATCCCACTCCTCTTTGCGGCTGCGGCGGGCAACGCTCGGGTCGAGGTCCTTCAAGTGGATATACCAGATGCGTTCGGCAAAGCGATGGAGCGCAGCCGTCAGGTCGATGTCTTCGCGGCCCGCGCCATGAATGTAGTGGCCGGTATCAAAGACCAGTCCAAGGCGCTCGGGATTCGTTTTGTCCAGCAGCAGCTCAATCTCTTCGGGCGTCTCGATGTAGCCCGCGCAGTGATGATGAAAGACGGTGCGCAGGCCGGTCTCGTCGAAGACCGCGCCGGCAATTTCGTTCGCGCCGTTCGCGAAGACTTTCCACTCCTCTTTGCGCAAGCCGTCCATCGGCCGGATCAGGCCGGCCCGCTTGGTGCGCACGGGATCGGTGCCGTTGTCGTCTGCGAGCACCAGGAACGGCGCCGGCGCCGTGGCCACCGCGGCCAGCAGGCGCGCTGTCCTCACTGCCCGCGCAGCGCCTTCCGCATGCGCGGCCTTGTCCTTGAGCGCGACCGGCACAAACGCGCCCAGCATGACGACGTTGCCGCGTTTCGCAAGCTCGGTGCGCAGCGCCTCCGGATCGGTGGGCATGTAACCCCAGTCGCCCAGCTCCGTTCCCGTGTAGCCGGTCTCCACCAGCTCGTCGAGCATCTGGCTGAACGGAATCTGCCGGCTCGTGTCCTGATGTTCCAGCGTGCCCCAGGAACAGGGAGCATTGCCCACCAACAACTGCTTCATCGTTCTCCTTAAAGCAGCCGCCAGCCTCTAGCTTCTAGCCTCTAGCTCTTCCATGCTGTCCATGAAACCTCCAGCATCCGGTAGTGGCACGAAATCAGCTAATAGCTAAGAGCTGGAAGCTAGTAGCTGCTCTTAAAACTTCCGGCTCCACTCCTTGGGCCAGCGCTCCACCACCACCTTGGTCTGCGTGTAGAACTCCACCGCGTGGTGCGCCTGCGCATGCAGATCGCCGAAAAAGCTCTCGCCCCATCCGCTGAAGGGGAAGGTGGACATGGGCGCGGCCACGCCCACGTTCACGCCCACGTTGCCCGCGTTCACTTCGTAGCGGAAGCGCCGCGCGTTGGCGCCGTCGGTGGTAAAAATGCAGGCCATATTGCCGTAGCTGCGGCCGTTCACCAGCGCAATCGCCTCCTCGATGGTCTGCGCATGCATCAGGCTCAGCACCGGCCCAAAGATCTCCGTGCGCGCGGCTTCGGCGTCCGGCGGCACGTCGTCGAGCACCGTGGGCAAAATAAAGTAGCCATCTTCGTAGCCTGAGATCTTGGGGCCGCGCCCATCCACCAGCACGCGCGCGCCGTCGTGCTCTCCCCTGGCGATCAATCCCTCGATGCGCGTTTTGCTCTCGGCTGAGATCACCGGCCCCATCTCCACGTCCGCCAGCGCGCCGTAACCCACCTTGCGGCTCTTGGCGGCCGCGGCAATCCGCTCCGTGAGACCGGGCCGCGCGCTGCCCACGGTAATAGCCACGGAAGCCGCGAGACAGCGCTGACCCGCGCAGCCAAAGGCGGAATCGGCCAGAATGCGCGTGGTCATCTCCATATCCGCGTCGGGCATCACCACCACCGGATTCTTGGCCCCACCCTGGCACTGCGCGCGCTTGCCCGCGGCCGCGGCGCGGCTGTAAACATATTTCGCAGTCGCCGTGGAGCCCACAAAACTCACCGCGCGGATGCCGGGGTGGTCGAGAATCGCGTTCACGGTGTCGCGCCCGCCGTTCACCAGTTGCATCACCCCGGGCGGAAAGCCCGCCTGCTGGATAAGGCTGAAGATCTTCTGCGAAGTGATGGGCACGCGCTCCGACGGTTTCAGCAGGAAGCAGTTGCCCGCTGCGACTGCATAGGGGAAGAACCAGAAGGCAATCATCCCCGGAAAATTGAAGGGCACAATCGCCGCCGCCACGCCCAGCGGCTGGCGGATCATGTGCTCGTCGATGCCGCTGGCGATGTCCTCGCAGTTGGTTCCCTGCATCAGGGTGGGCATGCCGCACGCGGTCTCCACGTTCTCCACCGCGCGCAAAATCTCGGCCTTGCTCTCGGCCAGCGTTTTGCCGCACTCGTTGGTGATCGAAAGCGAAAGTTCGTCGCGGTGCTGCTCGAGCAGCGTTTTCAGCTTGAACAGCGGCTGCACGCGATCGACCACCGGCGTGCGCCGCCAGGAGAGGAACGCGCGCTCGGCGATCTCGACCGCGGCATTCACATCCGTAGCCGGCGAAAGCGGAACCTCCGCCAGCACCTCGGCCGACGCGGGATTGATCACATCGAGCGCCTGCGCCGCGCTCGAGGTGCGCCAGTTCCCATCAATAAAATTCTGCAGCCGCTCCGCCATAACCTTCGCCCTCCTCTAGAGGAAATGCCGTTCGCGCTTGCGCGCCTCTTCATAGCGTGCGCGGGCCGCGCGCACGCTGTCCACCTCGGAAACCTCCGCAACGGCCACGTCCCACCACGATTCGTAGCCGGGCACGCTCACCGCCGGATCGGTTTCGATTACGATCACGCTGGTGCGCTCGGCCGCTTTCGCCCGCTCAAGCGCTTCCTTCAATTGCGCAATGGTCTCCACCTGCACCGCGTGCGCGCCCAGGCTGCGCGCGTTGGCTGCGTAATCGATGTGGAGCGGATCGCCGTCGAGTTGCCCGGATGCGGCATTGCGCGCGCGGTACCGGGTTCCGAATCCGCCCTGGCCGAGCCAGCGGCTCAGCCCGCCTATGCTGGCAAAGCCGTGATTGTCGACCAGCACGATCACGATCTTAATCCCTTCCTGCACCGCTGTGGCGATTTCGCCCGACATCATCTGATAGGTGCCGTCGCCGAGAAACACGAACACTTCGCGCTCGGGATCGGCGAGCTTTGCGCCCATCGCGCCGGGAATTTCGTAGCCCATGCAGGAGTAGCCGTACTCCATGTGATAGCCGTTGGGCGCGCGCGTGCGCCATAGCTTGTGCAGGTCGCCGGGATGGCTGCCCGCGGCCGAGACCAGCACGTCGCGCTCGCCCGCAGCCTCCCACAGCGCGCCGATCACCTCGCTCTGCGCGGGCTTTCCTGCGTTGTTGAGATGGTAGAGGCGATCGACTTCGGCCTCCCATTTGGCCTTGAGGCCGGCAATCTCCGCCGCGTACTCCGCGGCCACGCGGTATTCGCCGAGGGCGACGCCGAGTTTCTCAAGCGCCACGCGCGCATCGGCCACCACGGGAATCGCGCCCACCTTGTAGGCATCGAACTCCGCGGCGTTGATGTTGACGAAGCGGACCTGCGGATTCTGGAACGCAGTCATCGACGCGGTGGTGAAGTCGGAGTAGCGCGTACCGATGCCGATAACGAGATCGGCCGCATGCGCGAGCCGGTTGGCAGAGAGCGAACCGGTGGCGCCGATGGCGCCCATCGACTGCGGATGGTCCCACGCAAGCGAGCCTTTGCCGGCCTGGGTTTCGCCGGCGGGAATGCCGGTGCGCTCGACAAAATACGCCAGCGTTTCCGCGGCCTCGCTCATCAACACGCCGCCGCCGGCTACGATCAGCGGGCGCTCTGCGCGGCGAATGGCCTCCGCGGCGCGAGCAAGCGAGACCTGGTCCGGCGCGCCGCGGCGAATAAGCCACGTGCGTTTCTCAAAAAGCTCTTCGGGATAGTCGAATGCCTCGGTCTGTACGTCCTGGGGGAGGGCCAGCGTGACCGCGCCGCAATCCGCGGGCGAGGTC
>DATJRT010000186.1:0-9958 GCA_035504495.1 Occallatibacter sp. | reverse complement strand
CACCGTGGTGCTGGGCGCGTGGGCTGCGGCCGCGCAGAAGGACCTGAAACGCGTCTTCGCCTACTCCTCCGTGAACCATCTCGGCTACTGCCTGCTGGGCATTTTTGCGCTTGCGGTTCCAGCCGTGGACGCGGGCGCGCGCGCCAGCCAAGCCGCGGCGCTCAATGGCGTCATCCTGCAGATGTTCAACCACGGCCTTACCGCGGCGGCGCTCTTCTGGTTTCTGGCCATGATGCAGATGCGCAGCGGCGGCCTGCGCGGGATCGAGGACTTCGGCGGACTGCGCAAGCCCGCGCCCATCTTCGCCGGGCTCATGGGCATTGCGCTCTTTTCTTCGCTTGGCCTGCCGGGCCTCAACGGCTTTGTGGGCGAGTTTCTTATCTTCCGCGGCGTGTTTCCCTTGGCCTGGATCGGCGCCACGGTGTCCGTGCTTGGCCTTCTCATCACCGCGGCGGTGATTCTCACCGTGATTCAAAAAGTCTTTTCCGGACCCGTGCCCGAGCGCTGGCAAGCATTTCCCGATCTGCATGCGAGCGAGTGGCTTGCGCTTGCGCCCGTGATCGGACTGATGCTTTTGCTCGGCCTTGTGCCGCAGCTGGTTCTGAGCGCCGTGAATCCCACGGTGACGAACCTGCTGGCGCACTGGAGATTTTAATGCTGGCGTTGACGATCTACGTCTCGTTCCTCGGCGCGATCGTGGTGGCCATCGGGCTTCCGGCGAACCCGCCGCGCCTGGCGCGCATTTTTGCGCTCCTCGTCGCGGCCGCGGGGCTCGCCTTCGCGGTCGCCGGATTCATTGCCGGGATGGGGCAGGGCAGCGTCGTTCTTACGGACAAACTCTGGGTTCCTTCGATGGGAATCCATTTTCTACTCGTCGCCGACGGCATCAGCCGCGTGCTGGTTCTGCTTACCGGCATCGCCTCCGTGGCCGGCGTTCTCTTCAGCTGGAACATCGAGCAGCGCGCCAACCAGTTCTTCGCCTTTTATCTCGCGCTCATCGGCGGCGTGTACGGCGTCTTTTTGAGCGGAGATTTCTTTCTGCTCTTCGTCTTTTACGAAATCGCCATCGTTCCCAAGTACTTCCTCATCGCCATCTGGGGTTCCACGCGCCGCGAATATGGGGCCATGAAGCTGGCGCTCTACTCCTTCGCCGGCTCGGCTATGGTGCTCATCGGTTTGCTCGCTGCGTACGTGACCGCCGGTTCGCACTCCACCACCCTGGCCGCGCTGGCACACGCGGGCCTGCCCGCCAGCTTCCAGATGTGGTGCTTCCCGCTGGTCTTTGTCGGCTTCGCCATCCTCGCCGGCATGTGGCCGTTTCACACCTGGGCGCCCACCGGCCACGTGGCGGCGCCTACGGCCGCCTCCATGCTGCTGGCCGGCGTGGTGATGAAGCTGGGCGCCTACGGCTGCCTGCGCGTGGCCATGGGCGTCTTTCCTCACGGCCTCGATCCCTGGGGATTCACCTTCCTCGGCCTCGGCTCCTGGCGCGCTGTTTTCGGGCTGCTCGCCGTCATCGGCATCGTTTATGGCGCGCTGGTCGCGCTGGCGCAATCGGACTTCAAATTCGTCATCGGCTACTCCAGCGTGAGCCACATGGGCTTTGTGCTCCTCGGCCTGATGGCGCTCAACCAGATCGGCCTGGACGGCGCGGTGCTGCAGATGTTTTCGCACGGCGTGATCGCCGGACTGCTCTTCGCCATCGTCGGGCGCATCGTCTACGACCGCACCCACACGCGCCAGCTCGCGGAGCTCGAAACCATGCACCTGGCGCGCCGTTTGCCCTTTGCCGCGTGGGCCTTCGTGCTTGCCGGCATGGCGTCCATAGGTCTGCCGGGCTTCTCCGGTTTTGTGGCGGAATTGCAGGTGCTCACCGGCGCGTGGAAGGCCGAGCCCTGGTGGACGCTGGCCGCCGGCGTGGGCATCGTCGTGGGCGTGGCTTACACCTGGCGCGCGCTGCAGAGGGCGTTCTTCACGGACTCCATTCCGCCGCCGCACGTGCTCGAGTACGAGCACACGCACAAGCTCGACCCCATCACCTGGCCTGAATATGCGGGCGTGGCGCTGCTTTTGATTTCGACGCTCGTTGTCGGCCTCTATCCGCGCATTCTTCTCGACCAGATCGAGCCGGCGGTGAAGGCGCTGCTTGCGGGAGGCGTGCAATGAACTACGCCGCCCTCAACTACACCGCTCTCTTCCGGGCCACGCTGCCCGAGACCGCGCTCGAAGTGGCCGCGGTTCTGGTTCTGTTTATTGATCTCGCGTTCCTGCGGCGCGCGACAGAGAAAGCGCGCACGGCGGTGGCCGCGTGGCTCGGCGTCGCCGGCTGCATCACCGGAATCTGGGCTGTCTATGCCGCGGGGTGGTCCGGTTTCAGCGCCGGGAACGACGTGCTTCTCTCTGCGGGCGGCTCGGCCGGCGTGGCCCAGGTGGCCATCCTCGTGCTCACCGCGCTTACGCTGCTTCTACTCATCGGCTCTGTGTTTACGCGCAACCCCGGCGAGTATGTGGCCGTGGTGCTGATGGCCGCTGCGGGCGGCTTGATCATCGCCGCGGCGCAGGATCTGCTGGTGATCTTCATCGGTCTCGAGGTGCTCTCGCTTGGCCTTTACGTTCTTACGGCGTTCGCCAAAAAATCCGGCAAAAGCGCCGAGGCGGCGATCAAGTATTACCTCTTCGGCGGGATGAGTGCGGCGTTTCTGCTGTTCGGGTTCAGTTTGCTCTATGGGCTCTCGGGATCGACCTGGCTGCCCAGGGTTGTGCTCGGCACCTACCTGGCCTCCGCGCAAGGGGGCACGGCATTGCTTTTGGTGGCGCTGGTGATGGTTGCCGCCGGCCTCGGCTTCAAAGTAGCCGCCGTTCCGTTCCATCTGTGGGCGCCGGATACGTATGAAGGCGCACCGGCTCCGGCCGCTGCGTTCATCGCGTCGGTCTCGAAAGTGGCCAGTTTTGCGCTGCTGATTTCCGTCAGTTATGTGACTCTGCGCTTTATGGAGAGCTTTCACGTAAAGGGCTATGTGACGGAAAGGGTTTTCAACGCCGGAGAGCCGCTCCCGCATATCACTCTTGGCTTTATCACGGCGTGGCCGCTGATCCTCATGGCTCTCTCCGTAGCCTCGATGGTGCTGGGCAATCTGGCCGCGCTGGCGCAATCGAGCGTGCGCCGCCTGCTGGCCTATTCGGCGATCGCGCATGCGGGCTACATCCTGCTTGGTCTTGCGTTCTTCGGGTGGACGAACATCAGCGCAGAGGCGATTCTTTACTACATCCTCACCTACGGCCTGACGACCATTGGCGCCTTCGGCGTGGTGGGCGTGGTGGAACGCGCAGCCGGCAATGACAAGCTCGACGCCTTTGCCGGACTGCACAAGCGCTCGCCCGTGCTGGCCGCGGTCACGCTGGTTCTGTTTCTTTCGCTGGCCGGGATTCCGCCGCTGGTGGGTTTCTGGGCCAAGTTCAACCTGTTTGCCGCGGTGCTCACGCTGGGTTCGGGTCCGTTTCCCGTGCAGGGGCCGCTGACCTCGTTGCCCACGGCGCCCCTGGCGCTGGTCGTGCTGGCCATTGCCTTCAGTGCCGTCTCCCTCTACTACTACCTGCAGGTGCTCAAGCGCGCCTACGTGCTGCCTCCCGCGCAGGCCACGCCCATCAAGGCCCACCCGCTCACGACCCTTGTGCTCGTGGCCATTGCGGCGGCAGTTGTCCTGATGGGCTGCTTCCCGTCGCTGCTGCAGAGCTGGATTGCGGGCTTCTACGTGTAGCGTTCAGGCTGTATTTGCCCTACCCCCTCCCCCCGGCTTTTTCCCAAATTCCTCATGCCAGAGAGTTTAGAAGATGGGGTTCCTCATTCTAAAGGAGATGCCCGTAAAATCTTCGATCGGCTGCGGTTAACTCCGTTCTCGATGGCAGCCGAAGCGAGTGGAACCCCATTCGACGCGAAAAACGCGTACGCAAGACAAAGTAAACGGCAACGCGCGGGCGTCCGCCGTGCGGACACTCGTGAGAAGAGTATGCGCCGAGAGGAGGAAATACTTCGCAACGAACTCAATATTTCACAATCGCCGCGAACGAATCCGGTTTGAGGCTCGCGCCGCCGACGAGAGCGCCGTCGATCCCTTCCTGGGCCATCAGGTTGGCGATGTTGTCCGGCTTCACGCTGCCGCCGTAGAGAATGCGCAACGCTGCGGCCACGTCGGCGCCCAGCAGCGTCTCCACTTCCGCGCGGATGATCCCGTGCGCGTCGGCGGCAATCTCCGGCGTAGCCGTCCTGCCCGTGCCGATGGCCCACACCGGCTCGTACGCAATCACGATGGGCGCGGACGCTTCAGGCGCAATGCCCGCAAATGCGCCGTTGATCTGGGTCTTCAGGACAGAGGCGGTTTTGCCCCCCTCGCGTTCTTCGAGCACCTCGCCCACGCAGACGATGGGTACAATGCTGTGCTTGAGCGCGGTGTGCAGTTTCTTGTTCACGATCTCGTCCGTCTCGGCAAAATACTGCCGCCGCTCGGAGTGGCCGATGAGCGTGTGCGTGCCGCCCACGGCCTGCAACTGGCCCACGGAGGTCTCACCCGTGTATGCGCCCTCTTCGGCAAAGTGGATGTTCTGCGCGCCCACAGCCACAATCGATCCGTTGCAGGCCGATACCACCGCAGGCAGCAGCACCGGTGAAGGGAAGAGCGCGATCTGGTCGCGCGTGTGGCCGGCCACGAGCGGCAAAAAGGTATCGACAAAGGCCTGGGCTTCGGCGGGCGTCTTGTACATCTTCCAGTTGGCGGCGATGAGTGCTTTGCGTCCCATGGTCGGAGCTTCCCTCAATTTCTGCGGTTGTTGCTTCGATTCTAAGGGATCGAATTCCGCGAAGGCGGAGCTCAGGCCCAGAAAAAGACCTTGTGCATACGAAGTGGTTCCAGTATGCTGGGGCCTCCCCGGACAACAAGGAGGAAAGGTATGTCCAGAACGTCGAGCGTGGACAAAGCAGGGAACAATCTTGCCTTCTGGCAGGGGGGCAAGCTATCGAGCAATGCCGTTCAACGCCAGCTGGCTCAGATTCAGCGGGCGGGCGCAGCGGAGATTGCGGAGAAGGGGCGCATCCAGCAGCAGGCTGCGCGCTATCTCAGACAAGTGCAAACCCCGGCGAAACCGGAGAAAGGAGAAACGGCGGACAAGGCATTGAAGAGTCTTCGCGCCCTGACCGACCGGATCTCAAAGCAGAAGAAACTGCCGAGGCCACCGATAATTCCGCCCAATCCCGTATGGGGAAGCTATACGATGACGTTCACTCCTCCGGACTACACGGAGCTAGGGGGGGACTATGCAGAAGGACAAATCACTTCGGTAACGGGAGATCCCACAATTTCATCCACCGGAAATGTGAGCACCGGCCAGATGAGCTGCACGGTCGAGAGCAATTACGACAGCCCCAGTTCGGGAACCGCGAGCAACCTGTTCGGTTTTTATTTCCAGCCGCATTTCCCCAGCGCAACGGTGGAGGTTTCCTTCAGCTCGCAGCTCAACTTCTACTGGTATGTAAACTCGATCCGGAACAAGTACGCATTTTCGGCCGGACAGGGACTGCTGGAGATTTACCAGTATTTCGGCGGTCCACCGACAACACCGCTAAGCCGAGGGGCATTTATCGGCTGGGGCGTGGATGCCATCAACAACCTCGACTTCGACTTCTATTCCGGGCCTGGTCCCACGTGGTCGCTCACCGCTCCCGTGAACGGCAATTACTTTTACTTTGTGGTGTTCCGGCTGTCGGCCTCGGCAACCGCTTCGGGATGGCCGGGCAGTCTGGCGGGCGCAAGCGCCACCGTGACGGTGCCTTCGGTCACGGTGACGGTCACGGGAAACCCGTTGAGACTTCCGTGACATTTCAGGAAGGATCGGCAGCCGATCAGGGGCAGGGCGCGGTGAAAGCACGCACGACAAGAAGCTGACGAAATTCTCGCCGGGTCCTGCCCCGTTCTTACTTTTCCGTCAGCGCTTCCACGCCCGGCAGCTTCTTGCCCTCGAGGAACTCCAGCGAAGCGCCGCCGCCGGTGGAGATGTGCGTAATCTGGTCGGCCACGCCGGCCTGGTTAATGGCGCTCACGGAGTCGCCGCCGCCGATAATCGAGATGGCCGTGCGGTTTCTGGCCACGGCCCGCGCAATCGCGTTGGTGCCCATGGCGAAGCGCGGAAACTCGAAGACGCCTGCCGGCCCGTTCCACACGATGGTCTTCGCCGTCGAGACCACTTCTTCAATGGCCGCGACCGACTTCGGCCCGATGTCGAGCCCCTGCCAGTCAGAGGGAAAATTGACGGAGCAGTCCCACACCTGCGTCTTGGCGTCATTTGCAAAACTGTCGGCGAGCACGTTGTCTGCCGGCAGCAGCAGCTTTATGCCCTTGGCTTTGGCGGCAGCGAGCGTCTTTTCGGCGAGCTCGATCTTGTCTTCTTCCACCAGGCTCTTACCCGTGGTCACGCCCAGCGCGCGCTGGAAGGTGTACGCCATGCCGCCCACGATCACCAGCGTGTCGACTTTGTCGAGCAGATTCTGAATCACGTCAATCTTGCCGGAGATCTTCGATCCGCCGAGGATGGCCACAAACGGCCGCTCGGGCGCTTCCAGCGCCTTGCCCAGATAGGTGATTTCTTTCTCCATCAACAGGCCGGCCACGGCGGGCTTGAGATAGTGCGTAATGCCCTCGGTGGAAGCGTGCGCGCGGTGCGCGGAGCCGAAGGCATCGTTCACGTAAATCTCCGCCAGCGAGGCCAGCGCCTTGGAAAAGGCCGGATCGTTGGCTTCCTCCTCGGGGTGGAAACGGAGATTCTCAAGCAGCAGCACCTGACCGGATTCGAGCAGCCGCGCCAGCTCCTCGGCAATCTCTCCCACGCAGTCGGGCGCAAAGGCCACGTTGATGGAGTAGTTGTCTTCCTTCTTGTCGAGCAACTCGCGCAGCCGATCCACAATGGGCCGCAGCGAGTATTTGGGATTGGGCTTGCCCTTCGGCCTTCCCAGGTGCGAGGCCAGGATCACCTTGGCATGGTGGCGCAGGGCGTATTCAATGGTGGGCAGCGTGGCCGCAATGCGCGTGTCGTCGGTGATGGTCTTGCCGTCTTCGGTGAGGGGCACATTGAAATCGACGCGGATGAACACACGCTTGTTGCTGAGCTCGACGTCGCGAATGGAAAGCTTGGGCATGGACAGGACCTTTCGTATGAATTGATGCAAGAGACTAAGGGGCGGAGGGACAGGCGGCCACCGCGCCAAGAATCGCATCCATCTCGATCTCGATGCGCCACGCGGGGTTGAGCAACGCAGCCACCACCACCATGGTAGCCGCTGGACGGATGGCGCCGAAAATCTCGCCATGCACGCGTCCCACGGCATCCCAGTCTTCCGCGCGGGTCAAATACATGCGCGTGCGCACCACATCAGAAAAAGTGGCGCCGACTTCCGCCAGAGCTTTTTCGGCGATGGCGAAGGCGCGCCGCGCCTGCCCCTCGGCGCTCTCCTGTTCCGCGCCCACCGGCCCGGTGCCGGCAACATACACCTTGTTCTCCAGGCACACGGCGCGCGAGAAGCCGATGATGGGCTCGAAGGGCGATCCGCCGCTGATGTTGGTGCGCATAGAGTCAGTGGTCAGTTGTCAGTGCTCAGTGATCAGTTGTCAATGGCCCAGCGCTGTCGCGTTTTGCGGAGCCGACCACTGTTCGCTGATCACTGTTGACTGTTTCTATAGGCCTTTCGAGGCCAGGAAGCCGACCAGGTCAACGACGCGATTCGAGTAGCCCCACTCGTTGTCGTACCAGCTCAGGACTTTGACGCTCTGGCCCACCACCTTGGTCAGCGGCGCGTCCACAATGGAGCTGCGGCGGTCGCCCTTGAAGTCGGAGCTCACCAGCTCGCCCTCCTCCACGCCCAGAATGCCCTTGAGCGCGCCTTCGCTGGCAGCCTTGAGGGCGGCATTCACGGCCTTGGCATCGGTGGTCTTCTCGCTGATGAAGGTCAGGTCGACGATGGAAACGTTGGGCGTGGGCACGCGGATAGCAAAGCCGTCGAGCTTGCCCGCGGTCTCCGGAATCACCAGCTTGAGCGCCTTGGCGGCCCCGGTGGAGCTGGGAATCATGTTCAGGGCGGCGGCGCGGGCGCGGCGCAGATCCTTGTGGGGAAAGTCGAGGATGACCTGGTCGTTGGTATAGCTGTGGATGGTGGTCATGATGCCGCTGACGATGCCCACTTCCTTGAGGAGCACCTTCACCACCGGCGCAAGACAATTTGTTGTGCAGCTCGCGTTCGAGATGACGTTGTGCCGGGCGGGATCGTACTTGTCCTGGTTGACGCCGAGGACGATGGTGATGTCCTCGTTGCTGGCGGGAGCCGAAATGATGACCTTTTTCACCGTCGCGCCCAGGTGCGCCTTGGCTTTGGTCGCGTCAGTAAAGTGGCCGGTGGACTCAATTACGATCTGCGCGCCCACATCAGCCCAAGGCAGCTTGGCGGGGTCGCGCTCAGCCCACACCTTGATCTTTTTGCCGTCGACGGCGATGAAATCCTCGCCCGACGTAATCGTATTGGGCAAATTGCCCAGGATCGAATCGTACTTGAGCAGATGGGCCAGCGTCGCCGGGCTGGTCAAGTCGTTCACGGCAACAAAATCGATCTCCTGCCGTCCGAGCGCGGCGCGCAAAACATTGCGGCCAATGCGGCCGAAGCCATTGATTCCAACCTTCACTGCCATTGAATCTCTCCTTGATCCATTATCTGGGTCTTGCTTCTGTTTTGGGTTGTTGAGCCCACGTTGAGGGGCGTTTGCAGAGGCGCAGAAGGCAATTCCACCAAACTCTTGATGCTAACATCCCGGGCCATGGCAGAGGAATGGAAACTCCATCGCGCCGTCTCGCTTCGCGCACCGACTCCCACTCCCAGCATGTGCGTTCCATTGCGAAACCGTCTGTGACGCGCTGCACAGCGCGCTCCCACTCTGTTTCGCCTGCACGCACGGGAGGAAAGAACGCTGCCGAAGCGCCGGGAAACGCACAGGCCCGGAAACGCACAAGGTTGGTTTGCGGCCAAGTCGGCTGGTATGGTATTCGGAGAGAAGAATAACGGCGCAACGCGCACGAGTTATTGAAGGCGGCATGAGAAGACGTTCCAGACGCGCTCCCAACAACTCCGAATCCACTGGCAAAACGGGTGCGGAAATCCCGTCGAATCAACCGGCTCCGCTGGTCCCTTTTTATCCCGACGAAACCCCGCCGGCGGCGCAGCAGAGACGCCCGCAGGCGCAGCCGCCCGCGCATCAAGCTTCGCACCAGGCTTCGCATGCGGGCCATCCGCCGCGCGCACCGCGGCCAGAGCGGCAGGGCAACCGCGGCCAGGGCTCGAACCAAGCCGCGAACCAAGGCGTCCCTCAGCAATGGAACGTGCCTGCGGGCGCGGGACGGCTGGAGATGGAAACCCAGCCGGAGATGTCGCCCGCCGCACCCCTGGCTGAGCCGGGTACGGCGGAGCGCTCGCCGCAACAGCCGAAAGGCTTCGTGGTGCTCGCCATCGGGCTGCCCGGTTCCGGCAAGACCACGTGGTTCGGCCGGCGCGGAGTCACGCCGCTGTCTTCTGACCTTCTGCGCAACATTCTCTTCGACGACGTGGAGGAGCAGCGCTACCAGGGGCTGGTCTTCTCCACGCTGCGGTCGCTGTTGCGCGCGCGGCTTATTGCCCGCATGCCCTGGAATTATGTGGACGCGACCAACCTTTCCGTGCACGAGCGCCGGCAGTGGATCAAAATGGCCAAGAGCTTTGGCTACGAGGTGCAGGCGGTATTTTTCGATGTGCCGCTGGAAGTGTGCCTGGAGCGCAACCGCCAGCGCGACCGCTCGGTGAGCGAGGACGTGATGCGCAAGATGGCGGAGAGGCTCAAGCCGCCGGTCTTTGAAGAGGGCTTCGCCAAGATCACCGTGGTGCGGGTAAAGAGCG
>DATJRT010000185.1:0-6606 GCA_035504495.1 Occallatibacter sp. | reverse complement strand
AGCTCGCCCAGCAGCGTAATGGGAAAGAACGCTGCCAGAAACGCAGCCAGAATACCCACCACAATGGAGGTGAGGTACGGCGTGCAGAAGCGCGGATGCAGCTTGCCCACCCAGCTCCACAGCAGGCCGTCGCGCGACATGGTGTAGAGCACGCGCGATTGCCCCAGCAGCATCACCAGCATCACCGACGCCAACCCGGCAATGGCGCCCAGATCGATGAGCAGCACCCCCCAGCGCACGCCGATCGCAGCGGCGCCGTCGGCCACCGGCGCGGCGACATTCAGCGTAGTGTAGGGCTTGATCCCGGTCAGCAGGCCGGCCACAAAAATGTAAAGGGTAGTGCACAGGATGAGCGACCCCAGGATTCCGAAGGGCATGTCCTTCTGCGGATTCCGCGCCTCCTGCGCGGCCGTGGAGACGGCGTCAAACCCGATATAGGCAAAGAACACCACGCCTGCGCCGCGCATGATCCCCGACCATCCGAACTGCCCGAAGTGCCCCTTGTTCGGCGGAATAAACGGGTGCCAGTTGGCCACCATGTGCTGCCAGTGGCCGAAAGCGTACACCGCGGCCAGCCCGATGAAGAACAGTACGATGGAGACTTTAATCATGACCGCGGTACTGGTAAAGTTTGCCGACTCGCGCACTCCGATGACCAGAATGATCGTGATTACCATGATGCCCGCGAGCGCGAACAAATCCACCTGCGCGGACAGAGGATGCCCGAAGAGCGCGAAGGAAAGCTTCGGCGTCGGATCGAATGGCAGCTTGGCTCCGAAGAAGCTCACCAGGCTGCTCACAAACCCGCTCCAGCCCACGGCCACCGTGGCCGCGCCAAACGCATACTCCAGCACCAGCGCCCAGCCGATAATCCAGGCCACGATCTCGCCCATGGTTGCGTAGCCGTAAGTGTAGGCGCTGCCCGCAATCGGCAGCATGGAGGCAAACTCGGCGTAGCACAGGCCGGCAAAGATGCAGCCGATGCCGGCAATGATGTAAGAGATCACAATGGCGGGGCCGGCGAACTGCGCCGCCGCCGTGCCCGTGAGAACGAAGATGCCCGCGCCGATGATGCCGCCGATCCCGATGGTGATCAGATTGATGGGCCCCAGCGCGCGCTTGAGCGAGTGCTCGTGGGCCTCGTTGGCCTCGGCCAGGATCGCCTTGATTGGCTTGGTGGCAAATAATTTGCCCGGCATCCATTCCCTCCCCGTTGTTCCTATGGATTCGTCTCTCCGCTTGCGGTGCCGCTCGTACGGCAATCATACGCTAGAGTTGTCCGCAGACCGGCTCTTCGCATGCCTGTCCCTCTCCAAAAGACTTCCCGGTCCAGGTGAAAAAGAATCGCCCCAGTCAGTCGATCAGGAATCCTGGATGTCCATGCGCCGGCGCCGATTCGCGGCAAAGAACCGCTCCCGGATCAGATAAACCGGGATTCCCAGCACCACGATCGCCAGCCCCGGCCACGTGTACTGCGGCTTGTAGCGCAACAGCACCACCAGGATCCACGCGGCCATGGCGATATAGAGCGCGGGCAGAAGCGGGTAGCCGATCGCCTTGTACGGCCGCGGCGCATCGGGCCGCTTTACGCGCAGCACAAACAGGCAGGAGATGGTGAGAATGTAAAACACCAGCTCGGCAAAGATGATGTAGTCGAGCAACTGGCTGTACGAGCCGGAAACGCAAAGCAGCACCGTCCACGCCGCCTGCACCAGCAGCCCCGCCACCGGCGTCTTGTACCGCGAATGCAGCCGCCCCACCGATTTGAAGAACAGCCCGTCGCGGCTCATGGCATAGTACACGCGCGCGCCGGCCAGGGTCATGCCGTTGGCGCAGCCAAAGGTGGAAATTAGAATGGCCGCGGCCATCATCGCCGCGCCGCCGGTGTGAAAAATCTGCCCCAGCACCGCGGTGGCCACGCGGTCTTCGGCCGCATGTTGAATGCCGCGCGCCATCGCCGTCGCGCCCGCAGGATCGCCGTGCAGCGGCAGCACCAGCATGTACCCCAGCGACACCAGGAAATACACGCTGAGCACGAACCCCGTGCCCAGAATCAACGACAGGGGTAGATTGCGCCTGGGGTTCTTCACCTCGCCCGCGGTAAAGGTGATGTTGTTCCATGCGTCGGCTGAAAACAGCGAGCCCACCTGCACCACGGCCAGGATCACCAGCAGATTTACCCATGCCGTGGGCCCGCCCATGCCCACCTGCACCGGATGCTGCGCGTGCCAGCCCGCATTGCGCCAGAACTGGCTCAACCCCGCGCCAAAGTTCGCCTGCCACGCGGTCGCGTTCACGCCCACCGTGAATGCGAGCAAAATCAGCGCCGCCAGTGAGAGCGCCTTGGCCGAGGTGAAAATATTCTGGATCGCCGCGCCCAGTTTCAGCCCGAAGATATTCGCGACGGCAAGGAAAACAACCACGGCTATCCCCGCCAGATTGGCCGTGTTCACACCGATCTCCATGTTGCCCAGCACCATGGGCCCCACGTGCCACGCCGGCACATGGGCAATGTGCCACAGCCAGTGGGTGGTGGAAACCGACGGGTAAAAGACGCCGAGAAACTTGCCGAAGGCCACGCAGACCGCGGCAATGGTCCCGGTCTGGATTACCAGGAAAAGCGTCCAGCCGAAGAGAAATCCCCACAGCGGTCCCAGGGCCTCGCGCAAATACACATACTGGCCGCCGGCGCGCGGCATCATCGCCGCCAGCTCGCCGTAACTCAGCGCGCCGATGAGCGTGAGCACGGCCGTCACCAGCCACGCGCCCAGGTAAAGCGCGGGCGAGTCCACGCCGCGGGCTATGTCGGCATCCACAATGTAGATGCCCGAGCCGATCATCGACCCAATCACGATGGCCGTGGAGCTGAACAGGCCCAGCGTCTGGGCCATCGCCGGCGCGCCGGAACCGGGTGGGGAAGCTTGGTCGGAGGCAGCCACTTGAAAAGTGTTTTACCTGAACCTCCCCGTCTCTGTCTCCAGCTTTCTTTTCAGGGATTCTTTTCGGGCCTGCCCTCACGCAAGCCGAGCCATCCACCGCTGGAACTCCGCCGCGGGATCGACTGCGTGAAAGAGAGCCGCTGAAACCGCCACCGACGATGCGCCCGCCTCGAGCACCTCCGCCGCCGACGCCAGCGTGATCCCTCCGGCCGCGGTCAGGATTCTCTCCGGGCCGGCGAGCGCGCGCATCCGGCGCACGCCCTCCACGCCGATCGGCGCTTTGCTCGTCTGCTTGGTCTGCGTCGCAAAAACCGGTCCGATGGCGAGGTAGTCCACCGGCTCCTCGAGAATCCCGGGCGCCAACCCGCCGTCTTTCTCAACCGGGCCGCCGAATGTGCCCACGATGCGCTCCCTCCCCAGAATCCGCCTTGCTTCTCTCGGCGTCACGTCGCCCGCATCGACATGGGTACCGTCAAATCCCGTTTGCTCAACCAGATCGGCGCGATCATTGAGAATCAGCTTGATGTTTGGCGCGGGCAGCACCCGGCGCAGAATCCGCGCGTCGGTCAGAATTTCCTCCTCCGTCCCCGTCTTGTTGCGGTATTCGAGCAGCGTTACGCCGGCTCGGGCAAGCTCGCTTCCGAGGCGAAAGAGAAACTCCGCGCGGCCAGCCGCTGGAATCGTCGAAGCGTCGAGAATGGGATAGACGCGCGGGAAGAGGAAACCCATGCAACCAGCCTAGCCCATCAGATCCGGTGCTAGCTTTCGCGGACTCAGACTTATCCCCGCAACGAGCATTTCTTCATGTTCTCTTTTTTCTGTTCCCTATTCCCTTGTTCCCTTGTTCCCCGCTTTTTTCACATCTCGTCCGCCGAGGGCCCATACATGCCCGGCACCTTGGCATTCAGGATCCGCAGATAAACGCCCAGTTGCGCACGGTGGTGCACCAGGTGGCTGATTACCAGCTCGCGGAAGACCTGGTGCCGCGGGTCGTCGATCCATACGTGGCCGCCGAAGATAAACTGCCAGTGCTGGTCCCATTTTTCGCCCGTGGTTGCGGCAAGCGCGGCGCGGGCGCGCGGGAGTGCGCCGTCAAACTTCTCGAGCAGCGCCGCCTTGCTCTCCGGCACGTAGCTCTCCCATTTGTGGTCGGCGGGAAAATCCAGCTTGTCTAGCTCCAGCGAGTGTACCGCCCAGTCGCCCACCATGTCCGTCAAATGGCCAGCCAGGCGGCCCAGGCTCATGGATCTGGGGTGGGGCTTGAAGTCAAAATCGGCGCCCTCCGGAATGGCTTCCAGCATTTTGCGCGTCTTCGCGATCTCGCGGTCGTACTCGGCAATCAACTCCTTTTGAAAGTCCACTGTTTGCAACCTCCTCGCGTTGCAGGGCAAGAATAGCGCAATCTCGAAGAAAAAGCGAATAAAAAGCGAAGATTTTTAGGGACAGCTTCGAGTGATCGACGCGCTGCTCACTTCACGCGAAGCGCGAAGCCACAAACGCCGCCGACCACGCCTGCTGCCAGCCCTGCGCGCCGCCGCGCGGTACCGAGCCGCTTATGGCAGGCGGAGGTTGCGAAGGGATCGGCGCCTGCGCCGGAGGGTCAGTCTGTAGATAGTTGAGATGCCCATAATTCCACGGGCTGGGAATCTGATACGGCGGCTGGAAATGCGCCGGCGGCGTCTTCGGCCCGTAACGGCCCAGCGCCGATTGCCACCAGGGATGGTCCTTGCCCACGATCTCCGCTACAAAATCGCCGATCGGGAAGGCCCACTGCAGAACCGTATCTTCAAGCGAGGCCAGCAGCGAGATCGAATCCACCTTGCCCGGCACGGAGGCGAACTCGTTGGTCAGGCAATCGTCGGAGATCGCGCCCGCCATCACCATCAGCCGCCGCACCTGCCGGCTCATCGTGGTCACGGCCTGCAGCGCCACGCGCGCCCCCAGGCTGTGCGCGGCGAAAGAGATGCTGGCCGCATTGCCGAACTTGGCGTCGACAAACTGCCCCGCCATGGTGCCTGCGTCCATGGCGTTCCTGGGCTCGACCGGATAGCTCAGCGCGTACACGGAATCCGAGTCGCCGGGCCACAGCAGGCCCACAAACACCGCGGTCGGCGGAAGCAGCAGCAGCGGCTCCCACGCGCTCAGGCACTGGATTCCCGCGGCCTGGTTCACATTGAACCCGTGCGTGGCGATGAGCACATCCTTGCCGTAAATAAACCCCTTCAGCGCATCCAGGCTCATCGGCGTCGCGCCGCTCACGTTGGCCGTGCACACTGAAACTTGCGCCGCCACGCCACCGCCGCCGGAAAGCGCCCGCGTATTCAGGAACACGCTCATCAGAGTCCCGCCTTCTTCACCACCTGCATGGTATTCACCGCGGTTGCGAGGGCTGTGGAAATATCTTTGGCGATGGGCGCCAGCGGCGTGGCCAGCACGCCCACCAGGATGGCCAGCCCAATGTCGTGCCAGCTCGACCTGCACCATAGCTTCTGGCCTTCCAGGCACCACGCGCCCGCCAGGGCCAGCGCCACGGCAAGAACCGCCGCCAGCGCTCGCGTTCCGTTGCGAAACACCTGGTCGCTGCACTGGTACGCTTCATCGAGCAGCGCGGTCACAATCACGTCGAAGCGCCCGAACACATCGTTCTCCGTCTGCAGCAGCGTGGCGCCGGCCGCATTCTTTTGGGCAATCGACTGCAGCACGTTGGGGTCGACGTTGGCCGTCGCCGCCACAGCCGCGGCTGTATCCGCGCTCAGGTGCAGCTTGATCAGCGATTTGGCGATGGCCTTCTGGCTGCTGAGATCGGTTCCGTTCACCCAGTTGGCCTCGATCGTCTCCAGAACGTTCTTCTGCGGCAACGCGTTCTTGGGGTCGCCCGCCGCATTGGGCGTCAGCGCCCGCACTGTGTCCTGAATATGCTTGAGGCCCATGCGGTTGATGGAGCCGAAGACCGGCTTCAGCGCCTCCACCAGGCCCATGGCCGCCGTTCCCAGGCCGCCAATGGCAGTAATGACCTCCGAGAGATTGAGGTTGGAAATATCCACGCTCATGGTCGTACCTTCCTTGCTCAAATGAACTCATACCGTGAAGCGCAGCGGGAGAAAAAGGAGATTCTCGTTTTGTTCCTTCCGGGTCGACGCAGAAGAGTCAGAGGGAACCGAAACCGTTCTTCGCCACAGGCGAAAATCGGCGGCGCCATGCAACCGGGGAAGTAAGGAGAATTGTACCGCGCGTGGCGAGTCAGGTCGGCTGTTTTTCCGCTTCCGCGCGCGCCGCCAGGAACCGCTCCATGAACCCGGTGTCGAACTCGCCCGCGCGAAAGCCCGCGTCCTGAAAAATCTCCTGGTGCAGCGGAATCGAGGTCTCTATGCCGCGCACGATGAACTGGCCCAGCGCCCGCTCCATGCGCGTCATTGCCTCTTCGCGGTCGGCGCCGTGCACAATCAGCTTGGCGATGAGCGAATCGTAATACGGCGGAATCACGCCCTCCGCATACTGTGCCGTATCCACGCGAACCCCGTTTCCGCCGGGCACGTTGAAGGCCGTGATCTGTCCCGCCGACGGCGTAAACTTGCGCGGATGCTCGGCGTTGATGCGGCACTCGATCGCGTGTCCGCGCATCTC
This sequence comes from Occallatibacter sp., assembly GCA_035504495.1. Classification (GTDB taxonomy): domain Bacteria; phylum Acidobacteriota; class Terriglobia; order Terriglobales; family Acidobacteriaceae; genus Telmatobacter. Next base: position 43 of record DATJRT010000185.1, on the reverse strand, counting down.
GATCTTCGCGGGCAGGATCGCGCTCAGCGGCTCGCCCGCGGCA
>DATJRT010000184.1:0-8377 GCA_035504495.1 Occallatibacter sp. | reverse complement strand
CATGTGCCCTCAGCCCTTGGTCCCCGGCTCCCTCACTCCTCTTCCATCAGTTGCTCCGCCTTCTCCTTGTGCTTGGCATTGCGGCCCGTCTTTGGCTTCGTTTCTTCAATCACCCGCGCCGGTTTGGGTTGGCCCACGCGCTCGCGGGCATTCGCCTTCACCGCCTTGGTGGCGGAAAACCGGGCTGGCTTGCGTTTCTTCATCGCCTTGCGTTTCCTCGCGGCCTTGCGTTTCCTTATAGTAAGGATGAGTATGAGAGAAATCCCGCCGGAGCGGAAGTCCTCCGCCGGGGAGCGCGGGCATGCCGGAGGGAGCCGGAATCCGCGGCCGCGGATTTCCCATGCCACGCGGGAGGGCCGGATCCCATGGAAGAGCGAGACTTCTTCAATGAAACCACGGAGCAGCGCACCCACACCCTTACCTGCCCCAAATGCGGCCAGGCCGCCGACTACAAGGTCACCTGGGTGGTCCGCCGCAAACGCGCCCAGTTGCCCCGCGGGGCCGACGAGCGTGACCGCGCCCGCTTCGCCAAGGCCCAATCCTACATGGTCCGCCGCGACGACAAGCTGGCCTGCGCCAATATGCGCTGCCGCAAGCCCTTCGAGATCACAGCGCTCCAATCCCTCGCCTTCCTCATCGACTGAGCGGGGCTTTCTGGCCGCGTATTTTCGCCCGTCGCTCGACCCGTTATTCGGGCGCCCCGGTCCTGCCGGGAGGGGTAGCGCAGCCCCTCGCAGTTGTGATTGAATCGAACAAGAGCGCAGTTCCGGCCACCCAAGGAGATTCCCCAATGCCCAATGCCCTGCTGCCCCCTGAAGAACGCAACCTGACCCCGGACCAGGTGGAGGCTTTGGATAAACGCCGTAGTCTGGGTCATACCTTCCTCGTCATCGCGGGCCAGTTTGCCGTTATGGCCACAGTACTGCTGCTCTGGGTGGGCCAGGACCTGCAATACTCTCCGGGATGGGACCACCCCATGTTCTATTACTTTGTCCTCTGCCTGTTTTTCGTCACCGCCTTCGGCATCACCGGGCTGGTGCTGCGCAAGGGCACGCCGCGCCTGGATTGAAATGGCGCCGGCACGGAGATGGGCGCTCCAGAAGCCTGTCCCGAGCAAGGCCGAGGAATCTCGATTTTGAGACCAGGGAAAGCACGGGCCTGAAGAGCCGGCGCACTGCTGCTTCGATACCGTGACGCGAGACCGTCCACCGCATGGCTGCTGCTTCCCTTTCCGAAATTCCCGCTCCGGCCTCCGCGACCCGGCTGACTGACAGCTACGGCCGCACCATCCACGACCTGCGCGTCTCCATCACTGACCGCTGCAATTACAAGTGCGTCTACTGCCGCACCGGCGAGCTGGGCGCGCAATACCCTGAGCTCGCGATCGCCGAGTACCTGCGCCTCATCTCGCTCTTCGTCGGCCTGGGCATCACCAAAGTCCGCCTCACCGGCGGCGAGCCGTTGCTGCGCCATGGCCTCATTGATCTCATCGGCGCGCTTTCTCGCCTGCGCACGCCGGACGGCCGGCCCCTCGATCTGGCCGTCACCACCAACGGCCATCTTCTCGACTCGCTTGCCCAGCCGCTCAAGGCCGCTGGATTGAACCGCATCACCGTCAGCATGGACGCCGTCGAGGGGCCCACCTTCGAGCGCATCACCCGCGTCCCGGGCAGCTTTCAGGCCGTGCTCTCCGGCATTCGCGCCGCACGGGCCGCCGGCCTCACTCCGCTCAAGGTCAACTGCGTCCTGCTGCGCGGCTTCAACGAAGATCAGATCGAGTCCTTCGCCCGATTCGCGCGGGAAGAGAACGTCATCGTCCGCTTCATCGAGTTCATGCCCCTCGAGGAAGGCCGCCTGTGGTCGCCGCAGGTCGTGGTCCCGCTGACGGAGATTGTCCAGCGAATTCAGCGCGTTCTGCCTCTGGTTGAGCTTCCGCCTCGCGACGCAAGCGAAACCGCGCGCCGTTACGGTTTTGAGGACGGCCGCGGCGAGATCGGCATCATCGCCCCCGTCACCCAGGCCTTCTGCGGCGCCTGCAGCCGCGTCCGGCTCACCTCCGACGGCAAGATCCGCACCTGCCTCTTTTCGCAAGTGGAACACGACCTTTACGGCCGCATGCGCTCGGGCTCGAGCGACGACGAGCTTCGCGCTTACATCGTCCACGTGGTCCAGCACAAGGAGGCCCGCCATCACATCGGCGAGCCCGGCTTCCAAAAGCCCTCCCGGTCGATGGTTCACATTGGCGGCTGACGGCTCCGGTCCAAACAGGTGGCTGAGGGCCCCATCGGCGGCCGAACACCTCTTCGTCCTCCTGAAGCATCTTCCCTGGCAGCGCGCATGGTAACCGGGGCGGGTCAATTCCGCCTTGCGCGCATTGCGTTCTATGAAAGAATGGTTTTTACACCTCTCCCCGAAGGCTGCAAGATGACAACCGAGACGGAAGGTCGCATACCGCTCGCGGATCTGCTCGTGTTTCATCAACTGGCGCGCTCGCTCACCTCGAGCCTCGATCTGGACACGATCCTGCGCACCATTCTCGAACACATGGAGCGGACCATCGAAGCGCAGCTCTGGGCCCTGCTCATGCTCGATGAGTCAACCCAGGAGCTCTACTACGCCCTGGCCAAAGGAGGCGAAGAGGCGGCGCTGCGCGATCTGCGCGTGAAGGTGGGCGAAGGCGTGGCCGGATGGGTGGTCGAGCACGGGGAAACCCTCATCGTTCCCGAGGCCGAGCACGATCCGCGGCTCGAGCCGCGCGTCGACCCGCGCGTCGACATGCGCCTCGAGAAAGCGCGCAAAGTGCGCTCCGTCATCGCTCTGCCGTTGTGCGGCCGCAAGGGCACCCACGGCGCCATCGAAATCGTCAATCCCCGCGCCGACCAGCTCAGCGACTACACCATTGCCTTCCTGCACATCCTCGCCGACCATGCCGCCATCGCCATCGAGAACGCACGCGACGTGGCCCGCATTCAGCAGCTCACCATTACCGACGACACCACCGGCCTCTACAACGTGCGCCATCTTTACGATGTCCTTGGCCGCGAGCTGGAGCGCGCCCGCCGCACTCACGTCCCCGTGAGCCTGGCCTTTCTCGATCTCGACCGTTTCAAGCTGGTGAACGATGAGCACGGCCACCTGGTGGGCAGCGAGCTCCTGGCCCGGGCCGGCAGGCGTCTGAAAGAGCTGAGCCGCGCACAAGACCAGTGCTTCCGCTATGGCGGCGACGAGTTCGTCCTGCTCATGCCGGAGACAGACGCCAAGACCGCCTTTGCGCAGGCCGGCACCCTGCTGCACGGCCTCATGGAAGCCCGCTTCGCCATGACCAACGGACTCAACCTCGGCGTGAGCGCCAGTATCGGCGTGGCCAGCGCCCCCGCGGATGGCGAAACCCTCCACGCCGTGATCGGCGCCGCCGACGCCCGCATGTACACGGTCAAGACCAATGGCCGCGGCCAGGTAAAAGGCGCCTGATCGGGCGCAAGCGTCCATGGAGCGGGCAGGAGCCTTCAGGCTCCTGAATCGAGCCCAAAATCCGGCCGGGCTTCAGCCCGCGGAGGGAGCAGAAGCCTTCAGGCCCCTGGAATCAGGTGTAAGAAGCTCGCGGCCTTTAGGCCCGGAAGCGCGAAATCCCCTTCATCTGGCTGGGGAAGCGTCCGCGCTCAACCGCGCCGCCGGCCCCGTTTCGAGCGCCGCCAAGCCGTCCGGGGTGAGCACCTCCGCGCGTTTGAGCTTCAGCGGATACCGTCCCCACACCAGAGAATCCACGCACACGGCGCCGCCCAGGTAAGGCCCAAGAAAAGGAACGGCCGCCGCAACCACCGCCACGTCTCCAGTCACCACCAGCGACTCGGCCACGCTCTTGCTGCCCCAGATCGGACGCCGGCTGCCGGGGATTCTGGGAATCTCGTCGACCGTCACCTTGAACCCGCCATGCCGCCGCGCGTAGCGCTCCAGCTCCCACGCATTCTGCCGCGGCGTGGTGATGTCCGCATCCGGCAGAATGCGGCGATGAAATGCATGCGGGAAATAGAAGTCGAGCACGCCGGCGGCAAAATCCGCGCAATTGTTGCGGATCAGGCTGAAGTGCGAGCGGTTCGGCCGCGCGTTCATGCGCGCAATGAACGCGTCGTCCTGCTTCTCCGTGGTGAGGAAGGGGAAGGCGTAGGTGCGCCGGTCATAGGCCGACCCGGCCAGCTCATACCAGTTCTGGCGCTTGTACCAGTCCTCCGCAGGCCGGCCGCTCCGCGCCGAGGGATCAACCTGCGGCAAGACATGAGTAGCAACATAAGCCCGCCGCATCGCGGTCACGGTTCTCCTGTCTGCACGCGCAGGAACCTCGCCCGCGCGTTCAACCGCGTAAAGATAGGGAATCACCGGGATGGCCAGCCAGTCGTATCCCGCAACATTCTTGTAGCGCGCAATCACCACACCCATTTCGCCGGGGGCGCAGCGGCGCAGTTTTACCGGCGTGGCCGCGCAGATGCGCGCGAAATACACGGCGTCGTGTCCGGTGGGATTCAGCATCCCGGCAAACCCGTACGGCTGCTCCATGAGCAACGCCGCCTGCGCGCGCACCCGCGCCGCGCCCAGCAGCATCGCCAGCGGCATCGCCGCAAACCCAACCCTTCGCCAAGCGCCCCGCAACGACACGAACTCCCCCGCCGGCCCGTCCCAGGGTCCCGCGCAATCCTTCCTTTTTTGAGATGCGGCTTTGTGCGGCTCCACAACTCATGTGCCTTCTTTGGATTGGTGCAAGGTGGCGTCTCCTCAAGGGAAAACGTCACCTGGCCGAAGGTGTTTCCCGCTACAGCAATTCTGGAACCGCTGTAGCCGTAGTGGTTTACAAGGTTTTCGCTCTGAGCTTGCGCTACCGGGCCGCGCGTTCCTTGTTCGTGTCTCCGCCGATCTGGATGACCACGTACTTCGCTGGTCCGTCACCGATATTCTTCACCGCGTGCAGCGTGCCGTAAGCCACGTAAATCACGCTGCCCGCATCAGCGCGCTCGGTCTTGCCGTCGTGCATGAACGCAAGCGTTCCCTCTTCCACCACGATCAACTCCGAGTGCTCGATCCGGTGAGGAGAATTCGGCCTGGTCCCCGCGGGCTGCGTGGTCTCATGCACGCTGATGCTCTCGCCCGTGGCCAGTGTGCCCTGCACCACGAACCGGCTTACGGCGCCGTTGGGCGCGGTCCTCGCCGCCATTTCTTCATAGGAAAACACGCGCGCCGCGGCCAGAGGATCAGAGCCTGCCGTCTGCGCGGCGGCTGCGGAACCGAGAACAGCAAACAGAAAGACGGGCAGGAACAAACGCTTCACGCGGAACTCCTCGCAGGTCTTCAGACCGGGCGGGCTTGCGCCGTTGCCGCCGGGCCCATTCGTAATCGTCATTGTTCACGGGTGCGGGACACACCCGATCGGCTGGAACGTCTCCTGACGGCCCGCGGCGCCCCGCGTCAGATATCGAGATTCTTCACGTCCAGCGCGTTGTCCTCGATAAACTTCCGCCGCGACTCCACGTCTTCGCCCATGAGCGTGGTAAAGATCGCGTCTGTCTCCGCCAGGTCCTCGAGCTTCACCCTGAGCAGCGTGCGCTGCTCCGGATCCATGGTCGTATCCCAGAGCTGCGTGCTGGTCATCTCCCCCAGCCCCTTGTACCGCTGGACTTGATAATCTTTCTTCCCCTGCTCCACGATGTAGGCAAAGAGTTCGCGCGCCGTCTGCTTCTCCACCGGCTCGCGCAGCGCGCGCGCGGCGCGGCTTCCGGCCTTGGACTCGGCGCGCGTGAGCAGGCTGCCCGGCGGCGGCGCGCCCTCGGCATCCGGCTCTTCCTCTTCCGGGTTCAGGTCGGTGGTCGCGGCCGTCTTCGGCGCAAACTCGATCAGGAAGGGCGGCTCCAGAAATTCCTTGATCTGCGTGTACTTGGCCATCATCTGCCGGAACTCGGGACTCGAGGCCAGGTTCCAGTCGATGCTCCGCGTCGCGCCCTGCGCATCGTGGAAGCTGATCGACCAGGTGTGGTGCTCCTCGTCCTCCACCGGCTTGTTGAGCTTGATCTGAAACTCCGCCGCGCGCTCCGTCAGCTCCGCGTGCACCCCCACAAGCTTTTCCGGAATCGCGCTTCCGTTCTCTGACGTGAAATCCGCCCGGTGCGTCAGCTCCGCCTTGGCCAGCAGCTCCACCAGCGCCTCGTTGCGGATGCGCTTGTCCACCTTCTCCACGAAGCCGAGATACTCGTTCAGCGTGCCCATGAACCGCGTCAGGTCCGCGCCTTCGATGCGGCTCGCCGCCTCGCCGTGCCGCACCACCATGCCCTCCGACGCCCGCGCCACCATCACCTTTACAAAGTCGCGGTCGTTCTTGATGTACTGCTCGAACTTGCCCTTCTTGATCTTGTAGAGGGGCGGCTGGGCAATGTACACGTTGTCGTGCCGGATCAGGTCCGTCATGTGGCGGAAGAAAAACGTCAGCAGCAGCGTGCGGATGTGCGATCCGTCCACGTCGGCGTCGGTCATGAGAATCACTTTGCTGTAGCGCAGCCTGGCCAGGTCGAAGTCGTCCTTGCCGATGCCCGTGCCCAGGGCCGTGATCATGGCGCGAATTTCTTCGTGGCCCAGCATCTTGTCGTAGCGAGCTTTTTCGACGTTGAGAATCTTGCCCTTGAGCGGCAGAATCGCCTGGAACCGCCGGTCGCGTCCCTGCTTGGCCGTCCCGCCGGCCGATTCGCCCTCAACCAGGTACAGCTCGCACCGCTCCGGGTTCCGCTCGCTGCAGTCGGCCAGCTTGCCGGGCAAGCCGCCGCCGTCCAGCGCGCCCTTGCGCCGTGTCAGGTCGCGCGCCTTGCGCGCCGCTTCCCGTGCGCGTGCGGCTTCAATCGCCTTGTTGATGATCCGCCGCGCCACTGGCGGATTCTGTTCCAGGAACATGCCCAGCCGCTCGTTCACAAAGGCCTGCACAGTGCCGGCAATGTCGGAGTTGAGCTTGCCTTTAGTCTGCCCTTCGAACTGCGGCTGCGGCAGCTTCACACTCACCACCGCCACCAGGCCCTCGCGCACGTCGTCGCCGCTCAGGCTCTCCTTCATATCCTTGAACAGCCCCATCTGCTGCCCGATGTAGTTGATGGTCCGCGTCAGCGAGCTGCGGAAGCCCGACAAGTGCGTGCCTCCATCCACGGTGTTGATGTTGTTGGCAAAGCTGAATACGGTCTCCGAGTAGCTGTCGTTGTACTGCAGCGCAATGTCGATGTCCACGCCATCGCGCAGCGCTTCCATCACAATCGGCTTCTCGTGTAGCACCTGCTTGCCGCGGTTCAAGTGCTTTACGAACTCGGCGATGCCGCCCACATAGCGGAACTCCGCCCGCCGCGCCTCGCCGGTCTTCGCGTCCGCGGTGCGCTCGTCGGTCAGCGTGATTTCCAGGCCCTTGTTCAGGAACGCGAGCTCCCTCAGCCGCTGCGCCAGGGTGTCGTAATTAAATTCGGTGGCGGCGAAAATGGTCTTGTCGGGCAGGAAGTGCACCTTGGTGCCCCGCCGCTTGCTTGTCCCCGACTTGCGCAGTTCGCTGGTCGGCTGCCCGCAGCCGAAGTCCATCTCCCAGGTGTAGCCGTCGCGCCAGATCTCCACGTTGAAATCCTGGCTGAGCGCGTTGACGCAGCTCACGCCCACCCCGTGCAGCCCTCCTGACACCTTGTAGCTGTTCGAGTCGAACTTGCCGCCCGCGTGCAGCTTGGTCAACACCACCTGCACCGCCGGCATGCGTTCGCCGTTGCCCACGTCCATCATGTCCACGGGAATGCCGCGCCCGTCGTCGACTACAGTGATGGAGTTGTCCACGTGGATGGTCACATCCACCTTTTTGGCGTAGCCGGCCAGAGCCTCGTCCACGGAGTTGTCCACTACCTCGTACACCAAATGGTGTAACCCCATTTCGCCAGTCGACCCGATGTACATGGCCGGCCGCAGGCGCACGGCTTCCAGGCCTTCGAGGATTTTGATGTTTTCGCCGGTGTAATTTCCGTTGTCTTCCATAGGGGGGATGGAGCCAACTACCTCAGTCGCCATAGAAATCCGATCGTCTGCGCAGCGCGCGCATCTGCCTGGTTACCCGCAAGCCGTCTCCGCGGGGGTAAACTTGAGACTAACCACCTGAAACACGTACGCTTTGCACGAATTCGACTATAGATATTTTACCACGCGGGAGCGGCGCGCAAGCGGCCGGAAATGGGCTCGCCGAGCCGATTACCGGACGGTCATTACGTTAGCGGTATATGACCTCAGTAACATACCCTGTTACTAGTTGTATATGCCTATGAAAAAGCTGGACTTGCATTCTCTCCTGGTCTATGATGCCAATTATGTAGGAGGGATCCACCCTCCCCAA
>DATJRT010000183.1:0-14784 GCA_035504495.1 Occallatibacter sp. | reverse complement strand
CGCGTACACCCGGAAGGTAGCGTGGCCGCGTTCGCCGCCCGGCGTGTAGCGCAAGCCGAAATCGAAAAGATTGTAGCCGGGCACGCTTACGGTATCGTCGCGCGTGGCATCCTTCGGGCTCGAATAGCTCCAGCCGGGCATGAGCGAAAGGCCGTGGCCATGCGGCAGCGCCAAGTCGGCAAAGAGCACGGTGCGCAGATGCGGCACATTGATCACCTGCCTGCCGTCGTAGGCAGGAGTGCCCGTGTTTTCAGACGTCGCGTCCATAGCCGCGGCCGACCCCGTGAGCCGCAGCCAGCTTGCCGCGGTGCCTTGCGCGCTTAGCTCAAGACCATTGTGGGTTTCGCGGCCTTCGGACTCAAAGCAAACATCGCCGGCGCTGACGGGCTCGCCGGTGGAGAAGTCGATGGAGCAAAAGTTGTCGGCAGCCTGAATCACCTTGGGATAAAAGAACGGCGCGCGCATGTGGAAGAACGCAGTCGTGAGCAGAATGCGCCCGTTGGGTTCGTACTTCGCGCCCGCCTCAACCTGGCGCGTTTTGTAGGGCTCCAGAAACTGGCTGGCATTATCCACCCACCACGGCCCCTGCGGCCCCAGCGAGAGCAGCACCCCGTAATTCGCATAAAGAGTAAGCGCGGAAACAGGGCTGAAGGTCACGGCAAACTGCGGCAGCCAGACTGGTTTGTTGTCGATCGTGGGCGCACAGGGATTTGGGCTTGTTGCCGCAGCGGGATTGAAATCCGCCGCGATTGCGCACGAAGCGTAGTTGGAGTAGTTGTGATCGCGCAGCGAGTCGTACCGGCCGCCGGCAATCAACTGAATCCGCGCCGGCAGATGAATCCGGTCCTCCATGACCAGCGACGATTGATGGCTGTCTTCCCACAGCCGCCGCGGACCTGCGGACTCAAGCGGACTCTCGATGGGAACCGGCGCAAGCGGCTGATAGATGTTTTCCGATCCCACATACGCATACACGGCGCCATCCTGCACAATGCCATCCGGCGAAGCAGGATTCTCCATGGTGTAGAACCCCGGCTGCTGCACGCTGCGCAGGAACAGCTCGCCGCCAAACGTCAAGTCCTGCTCGATTCTTCCGGCCTGCACGCGGCCCGTAGTCATCGCTTCGGCCACGGCGTCCATGCGCAGCTCGCCCGGATCGCGATAATCGTAGATGCCGTAGGTCCCGTCCGGGCAGAAAAAGTACGCCGGCGCATTAGGCGCGCCCGGGCAGCTCACGTTCCCGTCGGCGTCATAAGACGCGCCATAAGCATAGATCACGTTGTCCTGGATGAGCGAATGGCTGAGGCTCGCGGCGGCGAGCGCCGACCAGCGCGGCGACAAATTCCAATCGAGCCGCCCATCCGTATTGAACGTGTCGTAGGTGTCGGGCGGCGCCCACGCCTGTTCGCCCAGCATCGTGGAAGGATAGATCCTGTGAATGTCGGGCAGCGTGGTCCCGCCCAGCAGTTGGTACCCGCTCCCATCGCGCTCGGTTTTGTGCTGGTATTCGAAGTCTCCCTTCAATATCACCATCGGCGTAATCTTCCAGTCGGCCGCGCCCGCGCCCATCGCGCGCCATCCTTCGGTCCCGTCCATGTAGGTCTGAATTCTTTCACCGGCCAAGTTCACGCGCGCGGCCACCCGCTGCCGTGCGCCGAAGAAACGCCCCAGGTCCGCGGCCGCGTACGCCGTGCCCAGTTGATCCGTGGCCACATCCACGGCCTTGATGACTGCGGGCCGCTTGGTTACGTAGTCGATCAAGCCTCCGCCCGAGGCCACGCCGCTCTCCACGCCCGCCAATCCGTTCAGGAACTCGACGCTTTCCTTGTTTTCGAGGGGCACGTCCTGTTCGCCCGCAATCGTCATTCCGTTGATCTCGAGCCCTGTGGCCAGGTCGATGGGAAAGCCGCGAATCTGATAATCGCCGTAATAGCCCACCGGCACATAATCGTCTTCCACCGAGGCATCGTTCTTCACCACGTCGGAAAGCAGCCGCGCAATCTGGTTGCTCATGGCGTCACGCGTCACCACCGTGGCCGAAAGCGGCGCTTCCTTCAGCGGCTCGCCGCCGAGCGTACCCACCGTCACCGCCTCCGGCAAATAATCGCTGTTCCTGTCTCCATGCACCACCACCGTGGTCGTTACCGGGGCGGGCTTCTGTGGCGCGGGCGGTTTTTGCGTCTGTGCCTGGGAGTTCGGCGCGCTCTGTTCTATGGCAGAATCGCTCTGCGCCGGCACAGGATTTTGGGCGCGCGCATGCGCGGCAAATCCTGCGCACATGACAAGAGCCAGTGCGCTGCCTGCCCATCTGTTCGCTGCAATAAAAGGGAATCGACGGCTTTGAGCCGCGGCTGTGTGCATACACTCCTCTTGCTTCCTGCTCAAACGAAACAAGGGAGCTCGCGCTCAAATGGAAGGAAATTCAGCCGCTCGGCTCAAGAAAACTTCCCACGCCGGTATTATCCGGATCGGGTTCGAGGGTATCTTCTCAGCCCCGCACCTGCGGAGCACCCCTGTTTCAATTGCTTTCATTGAAGCACCGCAAGGCGTGAATTGCAAATCGGGAGCATGGCGTTGCCGGTGCCGGGCGAAGGCGCGGGTGCAATGGATGCGCCTTCCTGAGCTCGAACGCCTGAACCATACCGCTCACACGCCCTGGGCTTCTTCTTCATCGAGAATCTGCGCGCGCAGGGATTGCGCCGTCAACTCGTCGGCCTTGCGCAGCCCCGGAAAGAGCACGGTCCACAGTCCCGCGACCGCGAGCGCGCCCACGCCGCCGATCACCGTGGCCCGCACCGCGCCCCACCACTGCGCTGTCAGTCCGCTCTCGAACTCGCCCAGCTCGTTCGATGCGCCGATGAACAGCGAGTTCACCGCGCTCACCCGGCCGCGCATCTCCGTAGGCGTGGCCAGTTGCAGAATCGATCCACGGATGATCACGCTGATCGTGTCAGCCGCGCCGGCCACGGCCAGCGACAGGAGCGAAAGCCACAGCACGCGCGAGAATCCAAATACCACCGTGGCCGCGCCAAAGATCGAGACGCACACAAACAGCCAGCGCCCCGCGCGCCGGCGCAGCGGAAAGCGCGCCATGGCCAGCGACATCATCACCGCGCCCACAGCCGGCGCCGCGCGCAGCATTCCCAGCCCGCGCGGGCCCTGGTGCAGAATGTCGTGGGCAAAAATCGGCATCAGCGCCGTCGCGCCGCCCAGAAGCACCACAAAGAGGTCGAGTGAAAACGATCCCAGCAACATGGAAGCGCGCATCACGTAGCGAAACCCGGCAAGCACCACTTCGAGCGAGAACTCCCGGTGCTCCATGCGCCCGGGCCGCACGTGCAGCGTGCTCACCAGCGCCAGGAACCACGCGAGCGTTCCCAGCGTGAAGAGGTAAACGATGCCCGCGCCTTCAAGCCCCGCGCCACGCGCGAAGCGCCCCACGGGAAGCGTGTACAGCAAGCCGCCCAACGCCGGCCCGGTAATGTTCGCCAGTTGAAAGACCGCGCCCCCCCATGTGACCGCGTTGACGAAATGCTTTTCCGGCACCAGGTGCGGAATCAGCGCCGAGCTCGCCGGGCCGGAAAACGCGCGACCCGTGCCGATGAGAAACAGCACCGCGTAGATGGCGAGGATGTTGCGTGTGTCCCGGCGGGCAAGCTCCACCAGGGTTCCCGTGCAAAACAACTGCAACGAGTAACACACCAGGATCACGTGCCGCCGGTCGAACCGGTCGGCGGTGTGTCCGGCCGGCAGAAGAAAAATCAGCCCGGGCAGAAAGAGCGCCAGACCGGTGTAGCCCAGGTCGATGGCCCGGTGCGTGATCGAGTACACCTGCCACGCCACGGCCACGGCCTGCGCCTGCGCGCCCAGCACGGCCATGATCCGCGCCGCCTGGTACCGCCGGAAATCGCGCGAGGCAAATGCCTCCATGCCGCGCTGAAAACCCTTTGGGGGAGCTGAACCCATGGCCTCAAGCCCTAGGGTAAACTGCTGCGCGGCGCGCAAGCCCGGTCCGCACCCTTCTCCCCTCGGCTCGATGCGCGCTCCAGGCAAGGTTGCCGATCTCAGCTTTCGGTCTTCTCAAAATTTCGCCTTGCGCTCTCTGGCCTCGCTGCATTCACGCGACTCTAAATCATTGCATATAAGTAAGTTATCTCAACATTTCCTGAAACCGAAGATTCCTGCGTCGCCCCGGTGCTTGTTGGCACGTCAATTCATCTAAAGAAAGGGATGAGGTGAGATTCAAGTCCGCTGCGATTGGCAACGGCACTCTCCTCGAGGAGTTAAGTCATGCACAGCAAATCGTCAATTCTCGTCGCCACGCTGGCCGCGGCTTCGCTGCTCGCGGCTACAAGCGCGTTCGCTGGCTCCGAGAGTCCGCAGGGACAGGGTCAGGCGATCGTGACCGTTCTCGGCAGCAAGGGTGGGCAGGCCCCCGCCGTTTCGCAGCGCGAGCTAAGCGTCAAGGTGAACGGCAAAAACTCCACCGTCACGCGCTGGCAGCAGTTCAGTCCCAACTCCCCGGTGGAGATGGTGCTCCTCATTGACGGCGCGGCCCGAACCAGTCTCGGCACGCAGACGGGCGATATCCAGAGGTTTGTGCAGACCCTGCCCGCCAACGTCAGCGCCACCATCGCCTACATGCAGAATGGAAGCGCCGTGCTCACCGGCCCGCTCACCACTGACCGCGCGGAGATCCTGCGCGGGCTCCACATTCCCACAGGAGGTGTTCCGGGCATCAGCGCCAGCCCTTATTTCTGCTTATCCAATCTGGCGCAGCACTGGCCCTCCAATAATCGTGAGGCGCGGCGTGAAGTAGTCATGGTCACGGACGGTGTGGATTATTACGATGGCGCCATGCACTACGATCCAGACGATCCGTACCTCCAAAGCGCCATCAGCGACGCAGTCAAGGCGCAGTTGGTCGTCTATTCCATTTACTGGCGCAACACCGGGCGTCTCGATCGCACCATGGCGGCCACGAACGCAGGCCAGGATCTGCTCGCCCAGCTTGCTGAGGCCACGGGCGGCGAAAGCTATTGGCAGGGTTTTGCCGATCCTGTCAGCTTTGAGCCGTACTTCCAGGATATCGAACGCCGTTTGAGCAACCAGTATGAGCTGGGCTTCATGACGCCTTCGAACGGCAGGGCTCAGGTGGACACCTTCCGGTTGAAGCTGAGTGCGCCGGGAGCCAAGGCCGATGCCCCGCAGCGGGTTCTTGTTCTCGGTTCCGAAATGGCGGAAGAACCGCAATAAGGCGCCGGCGTTCCCGCTGAAGACGCTCTGATCCGCGCGCTGGCGGCGTCGCCGGTCCTATGGATGGCTCGCCATTTCTCGAGGCAAGACCCTCCGGGCAGGCTGCAGATTTTTCGCCCGGAATCCGGCCACTCCAGCGCGTTTCCTTCCATCCCGCGCAATCCCTGAATCCTGAACCTCGAATCGCGGCCCGCGAATCTATATGCTGTATATCGCGTGACCCCGAACCGGGCACAGGCCCGCATCGCGAGCTGACGCTTCCCCGGCCCATCGCCCAAACCTGAAAAAGCGCACAGGAGAAGACATTTGTCGGAGAACGAAGCCGCCCTACCCGCTCCTGCGGGAATGACCAGTGCCTCTCCGGGCGCCGCGCCCGCACCGCCCGGCGTGATCGACAGCGCCCTTTGGAAGCCCAGGGTGAATCCCTGGCTGATCGCCATGACCGTGGCCCTGGCCGCGTTCATGGAGGTGCTCGATACCTCGATCGCCAACGTGGCCCTGCCCCACATCGCCGGCAGCCTCGGCGCCAGCGAGGATCAGAGCACCTGGGTGCTCACCAGCTACCTGGTTTCGAACGCCATCGTACTCCCCCTCGGCGGCTGGATCTCGAACGTGATGGGACGCCGCAATTTTTTCGTTCTCTGCATCACCATTTTCACCGTCTCCAGCTTCTTCTGCGGCGCAGCGCCCACGCTTACGCTGCTGCTCGTCTTCCGTGTGCTGCAGGGCGCCGGCGGGGGCGGGCTGCAGCCCATGGCCCAGGCCATTATGGCCGATTCCTTCGAGCCTCACCAGCGCGGGCAGGCCTTTGCGTTGTACGGCCTCGTCGCCGTCCTCGCGCCCTCCATTGGTCCCACGCTGGGCGGCTGGATTACCGACAACTACACCTGGCGCTGGATCTTCTTCATCAATATCCCGGTCGGCATCCTCGCCTTCATCCTGGTTACCCGTATGGTCGACGATCCGCCATGGATCAAGCCCGATCGCAGCCTGCTGAAGAACATCGATTATCTCGGCTTGAGCTTTCTTACCCTGGCCATGGGCGGCATGCAGATCATGCTCGACAAGGGCGAAGAAAACGACTGGTTCGCCTCCGACTTCATCCGCTTCTTCGCCGTCATGTTCATCGGCGGCATGGTCGCGCTTGTTCTCTGGGAGTGGCGGCGCAAGCAGCCGCTGATGAATCTCAAGCTTTTCCGCTTCAAGAATTTCGCCATTTGCTGTTTCCTGATGATGCTGGTGGGCGGGGTGCTCAACGCCAACACCGTGCTGCAGCCGCAGTTCCTGCAGCTTCTGCTGGGTTATAACGCCACCACCGCCGGCCTGGCTCTTACCGCGGGCGGTATTGCGCTCGTCGTTGTCATGCCGCTGGCGGGCATCGCCACCAGCAAAATCTCCGCGCGCACGCTCGCCGTCTGCGGCTTTATCCTGTTCGCCATCTCCTTCCGCTACGCGGCCGCTGTGACCAACCTGCAGATGAGCTTCGCTGAGGCCTCCTGGCTGCGCGTGGTGCAGATGCTGCCCATCCCCTTCTGCTTCATCTCCATCACCAATGCCGCTTACATCGGGCTGCCGAAGGAGCAAAGCAACCAGGTGGCCGGGCTGATCAACTTTGCCCGCAACATCGGCGGCAGCATCCTCATTGCCCTCACCAATGCACAGGTGACTTCGCGCGCCATGTGGCACCAGCAGCACCTGCAGCAGGACATGCTGCCGACCGCGCTCGGCTACCAGCAGCATGTGCACGCCCTCACCGGCTATCTGGGCAATGCTTTCGGCCCGGCAAACGGCGCCGGCATGGCGCTGGCTTCCATCTATGACCAGCTCAACCAGCAGGCGCAGATGCAGGGCTATCAGGATGTGTACATGGAGCTCGCCTGGATGTCAGTCTGCCTGGTGCTTTTTGCCTTTCTCCTCAACAGCAACCGCCCCGGCGCGGGTCCGGGCACGAGCGCCATGCATTAGCCGCGGTTCCGGCTTGCTCTCTGTTGGCGCTGCATCCGTTCACCAGGTTCGCCCGGGAAACGGGCGTGTCTCTCTGTGTTCCGGCTCACACCCAGCTGCTCATTTTTGGGCCTATAATGCGTGGCAGTCAATCTCCAGACCAATCTGGGTGCCGGTTTCCGGCATCCGCACGAGGAGGGCTGCCATGTCGAAATTGCTTCTGCTCGTTCTAGCGGGAACCGTGCTTGCCGTCACCCCCGGGCACAGTCCTGCTCAGACCCAGAGCGGACAGGCGCCCGCACCGGCTCAGTCTCAACCCTCGCCGCCGGCTCCCGTTCCGGCGATGGCGCCCACGCAGGCCATTACCCCCGCGCCCGCCGCCTATCCCCGGAATCCCATCAAGCCGACTGCCGATTCCCAGGCCAAAGCCAAAACTCTCTACCAGATTGACTGCGCTATGTGCCACGGCGATAACGGCAACGGTAAGTCCGATCTGGCCACCAGCATGGAGCTCACCCTCGCTGACTGGACTGATCCGAAGAGCCTCGCAGACCATGAAGACGGAGAGCTTTTTATGGTCATCCGCAACGGCAAAGACAAAATGCCGCCGGAAACCGAGGGGCGCGCCAGCGACGACGCCATCTGGAATCTCGTGATTTATATCCGCGGCTTTTCAAAAACGAGTGCGTCGAAGTAGGGATCCACGCTGCTTCGGACATCGGCCGGAGGGTCCGGTCTTCGCATGATTGTCGGGAGTGGAGCGTCTTGCGCGCGCAATCTCCATGGGAGGATTACGAGCTTGCGCTCAGGCGCGACCATCACGCTTTTGCTCAAAGCGCCCCAAAATACGAAGACGCCAGGAACCGAAGTCCCTGGCGTCTAAGATGTGGTGACCTGCAAGTCAATCGGACTCGCCTCCTGCGTCTAGGCTCGCAATGTGCCTCCGGCTTGCGCCGTTTGCCGCACTGTTTGCCCGGCTGGCGCGCCTGCCTCCGGCTTGCACCGGCTGCCGCGCCTTCCAGCTCACGCCGCAGGGCTATCCCCCGACTCTCGTCGGAAGCTACACCCTCCAGCAGTGCCGTCCAACCCCGCCATCGGCTTGCGCCGCTGGCTGAATCTTTCGACCCTGCCTCCGATAGGTCCTCCGGCTTTCACCGGACGCGCTATCTTCCAGCTACTCCGCTGGACCGGCTTTCGGCTTGCGCCGACGCCTTCTTCCTTCGGTGCGGCTGAAGCGGCATTCCCGGCTTTCACCGGACGCCTCTTCTCCAGCCTTCGCTGGCGGCCGACTTCTGTCTTTCGCCAGAAGCCTGATCCTTCCAGCTTCCCCGGCCTACTAACTCCCGGCTTGCGCCGAATGCCGTCTCCTCCGGTTCCGCTGGCTGACTAGCCTCGAGTCTCACGGAAATTTGATCCTTCAGCACGTCCGGTGGCTCGCTTCCGGCTTGCGCCGGTTGTTATGCCCTCCGGTACGTCCAGTTTCGATCCCTCCGGCTTGCGCCGGCCCTCTCTCCCCTGGCCAGGCCTACGATGAACTTTCGATTTCGCCCGGACCTTGCATCGCCGGATAAACCGTCGATGAGTATCCTCACTCCACCGTCCATTGCACCTCCGGATGCGCTGGCGTTGAACCTCCGGCTTTCACCGTCTGCCCAACTTACCCTCGCGGCCAGTTAACCAACCTCCGGCTTTCACCGGCTATTATGTCCTCTGGCCTGTCTGGTTCTTTCGGCCTCCGACTCGCATCGTCTGCCGCGTCCCCAGTCACTCCGGCAACCAACTCCCGATTCCCTACTGGGTCATCAGTTAAAGAGACATTACTGCCGCCCAATCTGTGGATGCAAGTGCAAATCCCTCTGAATTCTGTGGATTTCACCAGGGGTGGTGCAGCTTTCAAAACCATGCTTTACTCATGCACCAGCATCGATGCATTCGCCGCCCTGCGCTCAAGATATCCGGTGCATTGGCGCGGTCGATCTCGCAGGAAATCAGCCGAAAATCGCGCTCTACGCGGCCCCTTGCTCCTTGCGCTAAACTCGCCGCATGACCTTCGACGATCTGAGCGCCCTGCTCGACTACAACTACTGGGCGCGCGACCGGCTGCTCGACGCCGTCTCCGCGCTCACGCTGGAGCAATTCACGCGCCCGCTCGGCTCGAGCTTCAGCTCGGTGCGCGATACCATCGCCCATATCTGCGACGCGGAGTCCATCTGGCTCGCGCGCTGGAACGGGAAACAGCCCACCGGCTTCCGGCAGGCCGACCGCATCACGGACGTGGCCGCCGCACGCAGCGAGTGGGCGGAGCTTGAAACCGGCACGCGCACTTTCCTCAGCCATCTCGGCCCCGAAGGAGTCATGCGTTCCTTCGAGTACAAAGACATGCGCGGCAACGCGCGTTCAGACGTCTTTGGGCAGATGGTGCAGCATTTGGTGAATCACGGCACCTACCATCGCGGGCAGGTGACCACCCTGCTGCGCCAGTTGGGCGCGCAGCCGGCCAAGTCCATGGACCTGATCACCTATTACCGCCAGAAGCAGGAAAGGGTCTAGCGACTGGTCGCGTTAGACGGCGCCGTTCCTCTCGAAAAACCGGGTCCAGCGCGCTTATCAGGCGCTTCGGGAGTTCTTGCGCAGAATGGCCGCCACCAGCAGCAACACAGCCAGCAGCCTGAGGACGAATACCCAATCGGTCGCCAGATTCGGGCTCGCGGTGGAAAGACCCGAGGCCCGCGTGCCTCCCTGCACGAGGAAGAACACGGCGAACGCTATGAACAGGAAATCCCGCGTCTGCTTCCAGAAGCGCAAGAAGAACAACGCGACTACGGCCGAGGCCGCGGCGATGTAACCCAGCAGGAAATCGTCGAGCCTGAGATGGGTGATGGGACCGCTGGGGATATCGTGATAGTTCATTGACGCTCCCACACCAGGCCAAAAAGCAGCAGAGAAATCGAAATTGCCGCCGAGGCAAGACGATAAGTGTAGAGATCGACCGCCGGGAACACGACGATGTCCGCGAACACCAGCAGATTCTCGATCGTCAGCCCCACGAAACAGAGTCCGCTCCACAGCAGGAGCCGGTTCCTCACGCGCGCATACGCCCGCAGCAGCAGGAGCGAACAGGCCAGCGTGGTGACGATGGTGAGAATGTATAAGGCGGCGGACACGGGCTACTTCTTCTCCTGTCTGAGCCGGAACGCACGGGCAAATTCGCGCACGCCCGCGGATGTCTTCGAGTGGATCAAGGTCGAGATCCTCACCAGGTCTTTGCGGTAGGCGGCATCGAGCGACCGCACCAGGTCGTTCTGTTCCTCTGATTGGGCAAGATAAGAATACTTCGCCGGAAGCGTCTCGGATTCCCCAATGAGCTGCATCCGCTTCAGGTCGCGCAGCAGTTCGCGCACCCGCTCCAGGGGAACGTACAGCCGCGACGCCATTTCCTCGCAGGTCCACCACACCGGCCGGCTGTTCCACAAAAGGATCAGCGCCTCCAGATGCGGCACACTGTCAATGTTCTCGAGAACAAACTCGTAAACATCGACGCCGGGATCTGGGGCATTGGCCATCTTCATCCGCGATCGCGCTGGTCAGACCTCCAGACATCACTATAGAGGAACGCCCCGCGCGTGCAAGCGCCGCGTGCACCGCCGCGACCATCGGCGCGAGCCTTTCTTAGGGCCGCGGGCAATGCCGCTTCGCTCCGCTCAACCGCGCGAGCGCGGCTTGCTGATTTTCGCTGTTGCATAGGTGGTGGCCAGGGACGGGCTTCTTGTGTTGTCGCCCCGCCGACGCCGGCCTTTCTGAGGGCCGCGGGCAATGCCGCTTCGCTGCGCTCAACTGCGCGAGCGCGGCTTGCTGATTTTCGCTGTTTCATAGGTGGTGGCCAGGGACGGGATTGAACCGCCGACGCCGGCCTTTTCAGGGCCGCGCTCTACCACTGAGCTACCTGGCCTCAGTGCAGACGTTCTTGCGTTGCAAATTCTGCGCGCGGGGTGCCGGCCGTGCCGGTTCAGGTGGGAAGGTCCACGGACAGTTCGATGCAACAACTCGATCAGTATACCAAGCCCTACGAAGCCAACCAAGCCGATCCATTGCGTGTCCAGACCGCGCGCCTGTGCGGCATCGCGTCCTCACGCGCGCGTACTCCCAGCCGGGAATCTCGGTACCAACGCCGCCGCCCGCAAACGGCGCCGCGCGTGCTCTACACTGGTAGGCAATCATGCGCAGGCTTTCCGCTTCTTTCGCATGCCGTGCGTTCAATTTCATTCTCCTGGCCGCGCTCGCCGGCTGCGCTCACCGGCAAAACACCCAGCCGCCGCCCACGCGAGCCGAGCTGCGCACCTCGCTCATTTATGAAGCCAATCTTCGTCAAGGCCCGGAGACGCTGCGCGCCTTTCTCACCGATTTTCCCAAGGGCGCCGACCTGCACGTGCATCTCTCCGGCGCTGTCTACGCCGAGACTTTCATCCGCGACGCGGGCGAAGACGGCCTCTGCGTCGATCCCGCTACGCTCAGCTTCGCCAAACCTCCCTGCACAGGAAAGCTGATCCCCGCCAAAGCGCTCTCCGGCAACATCACATCCGCGGACCAGGCGCTCTACGATAAGCTCATCGATTCCTTTTCCCTGCGCAGTTACGTGCCCACACCCGGCGGCTGGAGCGAGCATGACCAGTTCTTCTCGACCTTCGAACGATTCGGTGGGCTGAGCACGACCCACATCGGTGAATGGGTGGATGAGATTGCCGCTCGTTCCGCTGCGCAGAACCAGCAGTATCTCGAGCTGATGGACACACCGCCTTTCGATCACGCCAAGCAGATCGCGCACGACATTGGCTGGAACCCTCAGCTCGCCGCCGCCGATCCGCAGGCCTTCGCGCGCTTTCGCCAGCAACTGCTCGACCGCGGGCTGCGCGACGAAGTGTCCGCCGATCGCAAGGAAGCGCTCGACGCCGAAACCCAGCGCAAGCAGATCGAGCGGTGCGGAACCGCGCAAGCCGCGCCCGCATGCAGCGTCGAAATTCGTTACCTCTACCAGATTCTGCGCGGACACCCGCCCGAACAGGTCTTCGCGCAGGCCTTGCTCGGCTTTGAAACCGTCCAGGCCAGCATGAACGCGAAAGACGATACCTGGGTGGGCATCAACCTGGTGAATCCGGAAGACGGCTTCATCTCCATGCGCGATTACACGCTGCAGATGAAGATGCTCGACTACCTGCACTCGGTCTACCCGCAAGTGCACATCACGCTGCACGCGGGCGAGCTCACGGAGGGCCTCGTTCCACCCGAGGGGCTGCGCTTCCACATCCGCCAGGCCGTGGAGCTGGGCCACGCCGAGCGCATCGGCCACGGCGTGGATGTGATGTACGAAGACAACGCGCGCAGGCTGCTCAAGGAGCTCGCGGACCGCCACATCATGATCGAGATCAACCTCAGCTCCAACGAAGGCATCCTCGGGGTCTCCGGCGATTACCATCCTTTCCCCGTCTACCGCTCGGCGCACGTGCCCGTCGCGCTCTCCACCGACGACGAAGGCGTGAGCCGCATCGACCTCACGCATGAATATGTCCGCGCCGCGCTCGACTACGGCCTCACCTACCGCGACCTGAAACAACTGGCGCGCACCGGCATGGAGCACGACTTTCTTCCCGGCGACAGCCTCTGGGCCAGGCCCGATAATTTTTCCACGCCGGTGAAAGCGTGTCGCGGGCAGACCCTCGGCAGCGACGATCCCTCTCCGGAGTGCAAGGCATTCCTCGCCGGCAGCGAAAAGGCCGCCGCCCAGTGGGAGCTGGAGAGGCGCTTCACCGCTTTCGAAGCCAGATTTCAGGGCGCCGGTTTCGAGAGGCTCCTGCATGGACAATGAGCGCATCCGCACGATCTGCATGGCCCTCCCGCATGTTGCCGAGACGGTCAACTGGGGCCATCATCTCGTCTACTGGGTGGGCCGACGCGATCTCGGCGGCAAGATGTTCGCCATGACTGATCTCGATGGAACCGGGACCGGCGTGCTCTGGTTCCACTGCGGCGCGGAGCGATTCCACGAATTACTGGAAGCGGACGGCATCATCCCCTCGCCTTACCTCGCAAAGGCCCACTGGGTCACTCTCGAGCGCTGGGATGCGCTGCGGCCTCGGCAGATTGAAGACGAGCTCCGGCGCGCCCATGCCCTCATCCTGGCCAGGCTGCCCGAGCGTACGAAGAAAGCGCTGGCTCTGCCGCAGAAGGAGCGCGTGAAGACGATCCGGGAACGGAAGACTTCGGAGTCCGCACGCACAAAGGTCTCCCGCGCAAAGGCCAAGCCATAAATCAGTTGAGGCTGAGAGTGTCCCCTGCAATCCGCGAACGGGTTCCGCTCGAACCGGCCTAACGGCGCCCGCCTCCGCGATAGCCGGGCAGCGCGCGTTCCCCGGCTCCATCATGACCCGCCTGGCCTACGTGGCCATGCCCGTCGCGCGCCTCGTTCGCATGAAAGTTATAGAACGGACGGTCGCCGCGAGCCGGGAGCGGTCCGCGATAGCCGTAGTGGGGGTCCCAGCGATTGTCGACATGCCCCCAAAACCCGCGCGGCCCGTGAAACCACGGACCTGCCCCTATAAACACGCCGCCAACGAACCAATCCGGCCCGTAGTAACCATAGGGCGCGCAGTCGTAGGGAGGATAGTCGAAATAACCATACGGACAAACCGGCGGCGGCCCGATGTTGACGCCGATCGCAACCTGGGCGCGCGAAGCAGGCAAAAAGCCCGCCAGGCCCATCGCAAGAACTGCGAGAGCAACGAATCTGGCTTTGGACATGTTTTCTCCTTTGATCCACCTAGACGCGCGGGGGAGGGCCGGGGTTGTTCGGGAGCGCGCCGAATTTCAGGAGAACCAAGGTTACCGTGAGGCGCTTCTCTCGATTTCCGTCTCAGTGCCGGGCAAAGAAATAAATCACCACGGCAAACAGCAGGAAGCTCAAAGCAACAACCTCTTCCACCTTCGCAGCCGGCTCCGCCCACTCGGTCTCGGAGTCGAATGAATTGTTTTGCGCGGGGTGCCGTGGGTTATAACGGATCGTCATCTTGGCGTGCAGCTCGACTTCAACCGGGGAGATCGTCATCCCTTTGTAAGTCAATCCGTCCACTGCGTAAGTAAAGGTCACGGCGTACCTGGGAATCGGCCCGTCGTACTCACAATAGCCCGTGCACCTTTCTGCGGATGAGCACTCAATGACCTCAGCCTCGGCTTCCAGCCAGTCCCGCTTCCGCACCCAGCCGAAGAGAACATCCATCCGGCCGCAGATGCGCTCCCAGCGCGATGGCCGCAGCGTCTCGATGTCGATGTTCCTGCTTTCGCTCATAAAGTCGACAAGCCAATCCGCAAGCTGGTGGTTGAAGCCACTCTAGGAGAACTCCGGGGAACGCGGCAATCACACTCTTTGGGGACAGGCTTGCTTCGGCCCGTTTGCGGAACTGTTGCCGCGCAAACTGCGTATAAATGCGCAGCCGCGCCGGGACGCGAGCCTGCAATGGTCAAATTCCTTCTCTGGTGCATTCTTCTGGTTCTCTGCTGGCCGCTGGCGCTCGCGGCCCTGGTTCTCTATCCGCT
>DATJRT010000182.1:0-5892 GCA_035504495.1 Occallatibacter sp. | reverse complement strand
CTCATGGTATTCAACCGCATTCCAGCCCTCCTGCCCATCCGGCGCCCTCATGCAGCAGAGGAGTTTTCCTCCCACGCGAAAATCCATTTTGCAGACGGGCGCCGTAAAGCCCTTCGGTCCCCACCACTCCATGATGTACTTCGGGTCTGTCCACGCCTTCCAGACCAACTCGCGTGGGGCGTCAAAAACTCTTGTGACGACCATCCGCTCAATTTCGCTAGCCGTGTTTTTTGTCATTTCCGATCTCCTCATTCTTCATTCGATCGACGACTCCTTCCAGTTTGTCGAAGCTGTCTTCCCAGAATCGGCGATAGTTCGTGGCCCAGTCGCTGACTGTCCTGATCGCGTCCGGGCGAAGCGTGCACACGCTCTCTCGTCCACGCTTTTTCTTGATCACAATCCGCGCGCGCACCAGGCAGGCAATATGTTTTGAAATCATCTGCTGCGAGAGCGCGAACGGCTCCGTCAAGCCGTGAACAGTTGCCGGCCCGCGGGAGAGCCTCTCGACCATGGCCCGCCGGGTTGGATCGGACAAGGCCGCGAAGGTTGTGTCCAATCCATTCACAACCATATGGTAGTGGATTTGGTGTAAATGTCAATGGAAATTCTCACGAACCGCGTTTTCTGTTCTCTGATCGGCGTATTCTGACATCCGCGCGACGAGCGCCGAATCGACGAGTTACGCATTGAGGAGCAGCCCGGGGCTGAAAGATATTCCGGCGCTGGACCCGCGACCCCGCGGTGACGACGAGGGTCTGGCTGGTTCCTGGGCGGAACCGATTCCGCTTCGCCACTCGCTACCGGATTTCGATCACGTCTTTGGCCCGCGCCGCAGCAGCTTCGGCCTGCTCCATCAGCTTCTGAGCCGCGTCGTAAAACGCAGCCGCCTGCGGGCTCTTCGGCCCGGCCAGCGCCACGGGCAGACCGCGGTCGCCGCCTTCACGGATGGCGGGAATCAACTCGATCGATCCCAAAAACGGCACGTTGAACTGCTGCGCCGTGCGCTCCGCGCCGCCGCGCGAGAAAATGTCGATCTCGTGGTGGCAGTGGGGGCAGGTAAAGTGGCTCATGTTTTCGACGATGCCGAGCACTTCCACATTCACCTGCGCGAACATGGCCAGCGCCTTGCGCGCATCTTCCAGGCTTACGTCGCTGGGCGTGGAGACGACGACCGCGCCGGTGAGCGGCACCGTCTGCACCAGGGAGATGACCACATCGCCGGTGCCCGGCGGCAGATCGACGATGAGGTAATCGAGATCGCCCCAGTTCACCTGCTGCAGGAATTGGCGAATGATCTGGTGCAACATGGGGCCGCGCATCACCAGCGGCTTGTCGCCGGGCGAGATGTAGCCGACGGAGATGGTTTTCAGGCCGTGGGTGAGGTTCGGTTCGATGATGTTGCCGGGGCCGACGGCCGGCTGCTGGCTTGAACCCATCATGAGCGGCACGTTGGGACCGTAGATGTCGGCGTCCATCAGGCCCACGCGCTGGCCCAGCTTCATGAGCGCGATGGCCAGGTTCACGGCTACGGTGGTTTTGCCTACGCCGCCTTTGCCGGAACCCACTGCGATGATTTTCGAGACGCCCGGTAACGCCACGGGAGCGGGCATTGCATGGCCATGCGCCATTCGAATTCTCCTTGATCAATTTTACAGCGCGGCAATCCATGGCAGACTACTGCTTGGGAGGTAGTCAACTGACGGGTTGGCGACGACACGTCCGAGGCTCGGCGTAGGCAATCCACACGGATAAGCGCGGACATAGTCCACAAAGTAGGCGCACGATGTCCGCGAATTCTTGAGGCGATTCAGGCCTTCAATTCAAGCCGCACGTTTGTCGCCCCGGGCCTGGCGGTCCAATGCTGCGCCGGGGGTCCCGGGGGAACCGATTATCCCAGGCGGTGGCCCCATGTAATCGCACAAGGGTGGGGAAGCAGCGCAGAATAAATCCAAAGCGCGGCTGGTATGCCGTTCTCAGTTTCATTAGCTGTTCAAGCGCGACGTGGGGACTGATGCGCTGCTGAAAGAAGGCCACCTCCTCGGCGAGTTGCGCCGGGCGACCGCCGTAGCAGTAATAGCAGTTGTGAGTCGAGCGCTTCAGGGTCTCCATTGCGTACTTCGTGGCGCCCGGAGTAAACGGATACGCAAAGGCCGCGAAAAGCAACTGATTGAAGAAGGAGAAGAACGCCTTGGCAACATCAAACCGGCGGATGGGCAGCAGTGGAACCTGAGTGAGCAAATCCTCACCCCAAATCGTGCCACCCGATCCAACGATACTGGGAACCGCCACGCGATCCACAAATCGCGCCTGCACGGCGGAGATATCGAGAATGCGCGCCGGGTCTCCGGAAAGCAAATCACCCCGCGTGCAAACGAAGAATGACCGAACGTTCGCCGTGATGCGGTCGGCAATTCCGTCCAACGCTCCACGCTTGTATGGGTAGTGCTTTGCGGCGCCGGAGCTTGCTTCAAGTTGCGAGATCGTGGCCCGCAAGCTCAATTTGTCTTTTGCTGTCGCGCTGTCGGCAACGACGATCAGGAGATCTACGTCGGAGATTCCGGGAGTGTAACTACCCGTTGCCGCGCTGCCGAACAACACCACACTGACGACTCCGCGATCCGGGCTCGAGCAGACAGAGACGACCGAAGAGACATACCGATCAACAACTGGAGTCAGGAGAGGCACGCGCGGAGTATACCGATCCATCATACCCTTCGCAAAGTACCCGGCAAACCAAGCGCCTGCCGTAGCCGCGGACTGCATTGTGATCGCCATATCGTCGATCGGCAGCCTCGCGCATTCCGGCCTTATCACCGAGTACTCGTAAGCTACCTTCTAGATAGCCAGTCAATCGTGGTTTGAACTCGCTGGAGAGATTGGCAGCGCCGGCCGGGCACCTACCACTCTCGCCAAAATCTCATGCATCTGCCCCACCGCATCCGTCAGCGCCGCCGGTCCCGGCTGGAGGATGCAGTCGCCGTCAATTTCGAAGATATGCCCGTTGCGCACGGCGCTGATCTGGTCCCATCCCGGTCGAGCCGTGATTGCTTCCTTCTTCACCTTCTTGCCGCACCAGGAGGCGAAAATCACCTCCGGATCGCGCGCAATGACTTCGGCGGGATCGACGACGCGGTCCTGCGCCTTGCCACAGTGGCGCAGCTCGGGAAAGAGGGGCTCGCCGCCGGCAATTTCGATCAGCTCTTCCACCCACTCGATGCCGCTGATGAGCGGCGAGTCCCACTCCTCGAAGTACACCCGCGGCCGGCGGGGAGATTTTTGCGCCGTCTCCGCAATTTCATCCAGCCCGCGCCGGAGATTCCCGATCAGCGCCTCGCCCTCGGCCTGCCGGCCGACGAGGCGCGCCAGCGAGGCTATCATCTCGAAGATCTGGGCCACGCTGCGCTGATTGAAGTGCATGACCGTCAGGCCGCGCCGGACCAGCTCGCGCGTAATGCCGGCCTGCACGTCGCTGAAGGCGAGCACCAGGTCGGGCTCGAGCGCAAGGATTTTTTCATAATTGGCGTCGCGGAAGGCGGAGACGCGCGGCTTGGAGCGCGCTTCTTTGGGCCGGCGGGCGTAGGCGGAGATGCCGACGATGCGGTCCTGCTCGCCGAGGAGATAGAGCGTCTCCGTGGTCTCGTCGGTGAGGCAGACGATGCGGCGGGGAAATGCGGCGTCTGCCTGAAGCCGAGAAACCTGCGGCATGGGCGGGGAAGGCACGGGCTCAGGCGCCCTGCGCGGCCGTAGCCTGCCGCTCTGCCTTGCGCCGCGCGTGTTCGGCTTCGCGGTGCTCGCGGCGGCGCAGGGCATCGGCGTAGCGGCGCAGCTCGTCCGGAGTCTCCGGCTGGAGCGCCGGCACTTTCACCAGCCGCCCGTGCTCATCGATGGCCACGAAAACCAGGTAGGCGCTGGCCACATGCGCCACCTCGGCGGTGCGGGTGTTCTCCGCCCACACCTTCACGCCCACCTCCATGGAGCTCGAAAAGGCGCGGTTCACGCTGGATTTGAGCGTGAGCAGGTGACCCAGGTGCACGGGCCGGATGAAATCGATGTGGTCCATGGCCGCCGTGACCACGTGCGTGCGCGCGTGCCGGTAAGCGGCCATGGCGCCGGTCAGATCGATGAAGTGCATCAGCCGTCCGCCCAGCAGATTGCCCAGGATATTGGTGTCGTTGGGCAGAATGATCTCCGTCATCTCCGATTGCGTGCTGGCCACTGTGCGTGCGGCCGGATTCGGCTCCGCTTCGCTCATGCTCTCCCTGCTCCTCTCGCCCGCCTCGCTTCACCCCTCGCGGCCCGCGCGCCGGCTACGCTCCGGTTACAATAGGAACGGAAAGCAGGAGCGGGCGGCAGCACACGGGCTTCGCCTTTTTTGATTCAGTTTCAGTTTCAGCAATCCCAGCCATTTAAGCAATCCCGTTCGGCCCTCGAGTGAACCGGGGTGGAAGCGCGACGAGCCATGGACAAGATCGCAGGCCTCAAAGAGATTCTCGCGCTCGATCCCCGGAACAGCTTTGCCCGCTATGGAATTGCCATGGAGCTGGTCAGCCGGGGGGATACGTCCGCGGCCCTGGCCGAGTTTGACACCCTGCTCGCGAACGATCCCGACTACACCGCCGGCTACTTTATGGCCGCGCAGACGCTTACCCAGGCGGGGCTCAAGGCCGAGGCCATTGCCCGGCTCAAAGCCGGCATCGGCTGCGCCGCCCGCAGCGGCAATAGCCATGCCCTGAGCGAGATGCAGGCCATGCTGGACGAACTCGACCGCTAAGCCGCTCACCGGCTCCGGGGATTTGTCCAAACTACGGCGTATTGACCTGGCGCACTTATCCTTAGAGCTTCCTTATAATTTTCCTGTAACATTTTTCAATACGGCGCATCGTCTTCGCTCATCTATTTCGCGTCTAACAGGTTATGGCAAAGTACTCGATTGTTGTGCCATTCCACAATGAAGAAGAGAACGTGACCGTTCTCTACGCGCGCCTGAAGCAGGTGATGGAGCAGGTGGGCGAGCCGTTTGAGCTGGTGCTGGTCGACGATGGATCAAATGACCGCACCTACAAGCTGCTCGAGGAGATTGCCGCGGTGGACAGCCGCGTGCTGGTGGTGAAGCTGCGGCGCAACTTCGGCCAGACCTCGGCGCTGGCCGCCGGGTTCGACCACGCCTCCGGCGAGTTCATCCTGGCCATGGACGGCGACCTGCAGCACGACCCCAACGACATTCCCGCCTTCCTTGAGAAGCTCGACGAGGGCTACGACGTGGTCTCCGGCTGGCGCAAGGAGCGCATCGACAACTTTGTCTTCCGCCGCGTCCCTTCGCGCTGCGCCAACTGGATGATGGCCCGGCTCTCCGGCGTGGACATTCACGACTTCGGCACCACTTTCAAGGCTTATCGCCGCGAGATCATTCACAACATTCCGCTCTACGGCGAAATGCACCGCTTCATTCCCGCGCTGGCCAGCTGGTACGGCGCCTCCATCTGCGAAATTCCCATCCACAACGTGAATCGCAAGAACGGCCGCAGCCATTACGGCCTGGGCCGCACCTTCCGCGTCTTCTTCGACCTGCTCACTATCCGCTTCCTGCTCCGCTACATGAGCCGTCCGCTGCACTTCTTCGGCGGCCTGGGCGCGCTGGGCATCCTGAGCGGCTCCGGCATGGCCTTCATTCTGCTGGTAATGAAAATCCTCAACCCGGCCATGGACATGATGCGCCACCACGGCCCCATGTTCGTCATCGGCTCCGTGCTGATTATTGCCGGGGTGCAGATGCTCGCCATTGGCCTGCTGGGCGAGCTGCAGGTGCGCCACCACTTCACCAACGGTCAGCACCCTGCTTCCTACACCGTGGACCGGCTGGTGCGGCTGGCTATGGCCGACGAGCAGAACCTG
>DATJRT010000181.1:0-11502 GCA_035504495.1 Occallatibacter sp. | reverse complement strand
CGGGACGGGCAGCTACAACGTTAATCCCGCAGAAAGCACCACTTACTTAACCGCTCCGACGACGGTGTACGCAAAGAACGGCTCGGGCGTGTCGGCAAACGAGTACCATACGCCGGTGCCTTACAACTTCCAATACGACTTGACGTTGGAAGAGCAGTTCCTGAAGGATTGGACGGGGTCGCTCGGCTACGTCGGCAATAAAGGCATCAACATGATCTTTCCGAACGACATCAACCAAGTTCCGGTGAGCGAACTCAGCGCGAACGATACGGCGTTCATGCCTTATCCGCTCTACCAGGGAATCGCCGGCAACACCAATAACGCCTCATCCAACTACAACGCTTTGGATGCGGTGCTGACCAAGCGGATGACTTATGGCCTGAACCTCAGCGTGAACTACGGATGGTCCCACTTCCTGAACGACATGGACGGCTCGGGCTGGGCGAACCGCGATGGCAATTTGGCTGTCCAGAATTCGTATGTGCCAAGGCAAAACTATGGCAACTCAAACTTCGATGTCCGTCAGGCCTTCAGAGGCTACGCTGTTTACCAGTTGCCGTTCGGGAGGGGCAAGATGTTCCTGAACGACAATGTCGTAGCTGACGAAGTGCTGGGGGGCTGGGAGGCGTCATCCACCTTTATCGCGGAGAGCGGCAATCCGGTCTTAATCGTGGTAGACAGCCAAGCGAGCAACGACAATGCAAACAGCGAGCCCAGAGGGATTGTCGGAGGATTGACCGACAGCGGCAACCAGGTCCTGTATCCCAATCTGACCGGCAACTATAAGGACATGAGCGGCATAGCACATTGGTACGACATCGGCGCTTTCAGCATTCCGGCTCCCTACACCTTCGGCACTTACGGCAGGAACCAGTTGCGGGGTCCGGATATGACGAATATCGACTTCGCGCTGGGTAAGAGCTTCGATCTGTGGCCGGAGCGTGGCGTGAAGTTCCAGATTCGCGCCAGCGCGAACAACATTCTCAACCATCCGAGCTTCGGACAACCCGGCAGAAACGTCGGATACAGTGCGGATAGTTCCGCAATCACTAGCACGACGATTAACGGTAGAGACATGGAGTTCTACGGACGCCTGTCGTTCTAAAGCTCAACGCCATTCAACCTGGAAAGGACGGCGAATGCTCGCCGTCCCTTCTGTTTTTTGCCCATGCAATTCCTGTATCATGAGGTGCCATGCCTGCAAGAGCCGCACCGTTGTTCCTGGTCCTTCTATCGGCCCTTTCCGTCCCCGGCCTCTCGCAGCAGCCGGCAGGCAGTCAAAATCAGGCGATGCTGTATGAGCGTCTGGCTCAGCAATACCTCACCGAGCGGAGACCGGAGCTGGCGATGCCGGAGCTCGAAAAAGCAGCTGTCCTCGATCCGGATAATGTGGAAACGCGGGCGAATCTCGGGGTCTTGCTTTTCTTTCATGGAGACTACGCGCAAGCTATACCTCACCTTCAGGCTGCCGTCCGCCTGAAACCGGAATTGTCAAAGATTCAGGCGCTCCTGGGAATCGCGGAGGAGCGCACCTCCGATTTTGCGGATGCGCGCAAGGATCTTGAAGCTTCCTTCCCGCTGATCCAGGAGAAGAAGCTGAAGGTGGAAGTGGGCCTCGATCTGATCGGGCTTTACAACGAGAACAGCGACCTCGACTCTGCCGCAAGCGTCATCACCGCATTGCGGAAGGCCGATCCCGAGAATCCGGAAGTCTTATATGCCGCCTACCGCACGTATGCCGATCTCTCCGGAGAATCGATGCTTACGCTGTCTCTGGTTGCGCCGGACTCGGCGCAGATGCACCAGTTGCTGGCGCACGAAGAGACGAGGGAGGGCAATACGAACGGCGCCATCGCGCAATATCGCAAGGCAATCGCAATCGATCCCAACCTGCCGGGTGTGCACTTCGAACTTGCCGAATTGCTCAACACCTCTCAGGATCCGGTCATCAAGAAAGAGGCCGAAGAGGAATATCACGCCGCGATAGAGGCCAATCCGCGGGATGAAAAAGCGGTCTGCCGTCTGGGAGAGATTGCCATGCAGCAAGGTGACATGAAGCAGGCCTATGCTGACTTTTCCGAGTCCGTCGCGCTCCAACCTGGTGACGCCGATGCGAAGCTCTGGCTGGCCAAGACTCTAATCGAGATGAACCAGCCAGACAAGGCATTGCCGTTGCTCGAAGCCTCAGTGCAATTGGAGCCGACGGACGCCACTGCGCACTATCGCCTGGCAACTTTGTACAAGAGGATGGGCCGCACGGAGGACGCGCGGCGGGAAGTGGAACTCTACAAGAAATACAAGGACATGAAAGACAAGCTTCGCGTACTTTATAAGGACATGCTCGTCCAGCCTCAAGAGATTCGTGAAGACGAGCCCGATGAAAAATAGGCTTGCGACCCCGTGCATGCGCAAGGCGCAAAGGGAATTGGGCTCCGTGTTGTTGAAGACCTGCGCCACTCTGTTGCTGGCGCACGTTCCCGCGCCGCTGCTGGCGCAGATGGGCAATCCGACGCCGCTCTCGCCCGCGGAACGCCAGAAGGCCGAGATGGAGAAGGCGGCAACGGGTCCGGTTCCGGATTACCCGCAGCTTGTCGACATTACGAAGTCGACCGGGATCCGCTTCGACCACAAGTCGAGCCCGGAGGCCAGGTTCATCGCGGAATCGATGAGCGGGGGCGTGGCGCTGATCGATTATGACGGCGATGGCTGGCCTGATATTTACTTTACGAACGCGCAAAGTGTGGAGATGGCGCTGCACGGCCTGAAATCCCGGAGCGCGCTCTTCCATAACAATCACGATGGAACCTTTACGGATGTGACCGACAAGGCGGGCGTGGGTTATCCATGCTCGGCGATGGGCTGGGCGATGGGCGCGGTTGTGGGCGACTACAACAACGACGGCCGGCCCGACCTGCTGGTCACCTGCCTGGACGGAGTGGTGCTTTACCGAAACAACGGCGACGGAACGTTTACCGACGTGACGAAAGCGAGCGGACTTGCGTCCGACACCGGGTGGGCGACGGGAGCGGCGTTCGGCGATTATGACGGCGATGGTTACGCCGATTTGTTTGTCTCGCACTATGTGGACTTTCATCTGGATAATCTTCCCGTTTTTGGCTCGAGCCAGACCTGCAAGTACCTCGGCCTTGACGTACAGTGCGGGCCTCGCGGCCTGAAGGGGCTGCCCGACAACCTCTACCATAACAATGGGAATGGGACCTTCACTGATGTTTCGAAAGAAGCTGGTGTGGACGATGCCGAGGGACGCTACGGGCTTACTTCAATCTGGTCCGATTTCAATCATGCGGGAAAGCTTGACCTGTTTGTCGCCAACGATAGCGAGGCCAATTACCTGTACCAGAACGATGGCTCGGGCAAATTCGAAGACGTGGCGCTGCAGGCAGGCGTGGCCGTGAATGACGATGGAGTGGAGCAGGCCAACATGGGTATCGCCTATGGCGACTACCTGCACTCGGGACTGATGTCGCTGGCCATCTCGCACTTCGACGTGGAGTACACCGCGCTTTATACCAACGACGGCGGCATGAACTTTACGGACAACTCCATCGCGTCCGGAATTGCGCGAGGGACGCAGGGCTACGTGGGGTGGGGAGCCGCGTTTGTCGATTTCGCCAATAATGGCTGGCAGGATTTCTTCCAGGTGAATGGGCATGTGTATCCGCAAGTGGATACGACGCACACGGCGACGCATTATCTCGAGCCGAAACTGCTCTTCTTGAATCAGCACGACGGCACGTTTCTGAACATAAGCCGCCGTGTAGGTCCGGCGTTGGAGATTCCGCAGGTGAGCCGCGGTCTTGCCGTGGGCGATCTGTTCAATGATGGCCGGATGGAAGCCGTGGTTGAGAACCTTGTCGGCGAGCCGATGATTCTGCGGCCGGAGGGCGGTCCGAAAAACCATTGGGTAAGCTTCCGGCTGGAGGGAGTGGAATGCAATCGTCTGGCGCTGAATGCGCGCATGCGCGTGACCGCGGGAGACTTGGTTCAGGTGGGCGAAGTCATCAGTGGAGGAAGTTATCTTTCGCAGAACGACCTGCGGCTTCACTTTGGATTGGGCAATCATGAGTTTTTGGATCAAGCCGAGGTGCTCTGGCCGGACGGAAAGAAGGAAACACTGACCCATCTGGCAGCCGATCGCTTTTACGTGGTTCGCGAGGGACAGGGGATCGTTTCGAGTGAATTTCCGCCGCACACAACGAAGCTTCCCTAGAATGCAATTGCCGCGCCGGCCGCAAATGGAAGAGAACCTTCGTGAAGCGAAGATGCGGCCGAGGAAGATTGAAATGGGAAAGACCACGCTCTACGGAAAGCCGGGCATCGGGACCAGCCTCGCGCAACAGCGGCTTTCGACTGCGATATTAAGCGCGGGATTCAGTTTGACCGGCGCCGGAACGGTCATGCTGGGGGTGTTGCTGCCGACGCTTTCCCTGGGGTGGGGCTTACGCGACGATCAAGCGGGGCTGCTCCTGTTTCTCCAATACTTTGGTTCCGGGTTGGGCGCCATCGCGACGGGACTGAACCGCATCCGCTCCCTTGCCTCCGGTTATGGGTTGATGGCGGTATCGCTTTGCGGGCTGACTCTGGGTGGGCCGCGGACTGCCTACGCGGCGTTTCTCCTTTACGGTGTGGGACTGGGCATGGCGATGACATCGACCAGTCTGCTGTTTTCCGATCGCTGGGGCGATGACCGCGCGGCCAAATTGGAATGGCTGAATTTTGTCTGGTCAGTCGGGGCAACGGCGGGGCCGGTCTGCTTTTTGCCGTTCCTGCATCAGGGCAAGACCCGCGCGCTTTTCGCCGCGATGCTTGCGGCCTCATTTGCAGCATTGTTGTGGGTGATTCTCAAGGAGCGACAAGAGCCGCGGGTTGCGCCGGCGCCGAGGTCCGGGCCGAAAGACCCTTCGGCGCGCGTCGCGTTCTCGCTGCTCCTGCTGCTGGCCATGGGCGCTGTGGGAGTGGAAGTGGCGCTCAGCGGATGGCTGACGACGTATTCCCACCGTGAGGGTATGCACAGCCTGGCAGGAGCGGCTCTGGCAACGTCCATCTTCTGGCTCGGAGAGATGACGAGCCGGCTTGCATTCTCGACGCGCCTCCTGGCCAGAGTGGGG
Organism: Occallatibacter sp.; assembly: GCA_035504495.1. Taxonomy (GTDB): domain Bacteria; phylum Acidobacteriota; class Terriglobia; order Terriglobales; family Acidobacteriaceae; genus Telmatobacter. The sequence continues at coordinate 6,373 of DATJRT010000181.1, read as the reverse complement.
CGCCGAGCGGTGCTGCAGTGGGGAATCTGGGGAGTCACAGCATCGGCGGTCGCGGTGATCGCTGCGCCTCACCCGGGATTCATTCTGGTGGCAGCCTGGTTGGCAGGCGCATTTATCGGGCCGTTGTACCCCTTGTCGCTTTCCTTCCTGCTTGAGCTTTCTCCGTGGGGATGGTTTTTTGCCGTTGGGGGCCTTGGAGCAGCCTTGTTTCCATGGTTCACGGGACTGCTCTCAACGCACTTTCATTCGCTGCGCGTAGGACTGATCGTGCCCAGCGCGACGGGATTGGCCCTGGCAGTGGTCAATGTACTCGTTTTCCGCTACCTGCGCCGTGAAGATAGGCCGCACGCGAGCTGCCGGGTTCTTTACTGAGACAACCGATTGTTTCTTATGCACATGACCGGAGCTCCAGCGGCCGCGATGCGGACGCCGCCGGCAGGCGCGCATCGCGAACGATTGTCGCGGAACGGAACCCGGGAGCGGATCGTACCTCTTTCCAGGATGCGCCGCCATGTTCCAGGTCGTGCCAAGGGCAAGAAGATCCTTCGTATTTTGCCGAAGAAGTGATGACGGATTTGCCGGGCGCAGTTATAAAATCGTCTGTAAAATCGATTCACTTGAGGGTTTGAGAGCTCATGAGCGATTCCGGAAGGGATACGAAGGCCAAGGAAACGGCGAAGCCGCGAATTCGGCAGACCGCGAGCCTGAAGCAACTCGCCGAACATCTGGGCCTGAATCCGGCGACGGTTTCCGTGGTTCTGAACGACGTGCCGGGAAGATCGATCCCGCAGGCGACGCGCGACCGGATCAAGGCAGCCGCCAAAGCCATGAACTATCAGCCGAACCTGCTGGCGCGATCCCTGCGCAACAGGAGGACCTTGACCATCGGAATCCTCGTGCCGGAGCTGGGCGACGGATATCACACGCAGGTAATGAGCGGCATCGGCGACCAGCTGATCCAGTCCGGCTATTTCTACTTTACGGCTCACCACCGGCACAAACGTAGCCTGGTTGAGGACTACACGCGGATGCTCATCGGACGCGGCGCACAGGGACTCATTGCGATCGACACGCAGCTCGAGCATCCGGTTTCTATCCCAGTGGTGGCGGTGGCCGGTCACCGGCACATCGAGGGCGTGACCAATGTGCTCCTCGATCATGCGCGCGCCGCCGAGCTGGCATTGAGGCATCTTTACGAATTGGGGCATCGGAAGATCGCCTTCATGCGCGGCCAGCCGTTCAGCTCGGATTCAGACGAACGATGGAAGAGCTTGGTTGCCGTGGCCGAGCGACTGAAGCTGGAAATCAAGCCGGAGCTTATCGTGAGACTCGACCGCGATATGTCTTCACCGGAGCTTGGTTATCCAGTGGTGCAGCAGTTACTGGCCACTAAGGAGCCGTTCACCGCAATCGTCGCCTTCAACGACATTTCGGCCATTGGAGCCATTCGCGCGTTGAAGGACGTCAATTTGCGCGTGCCCGAAGACGTCTCCGTGATCGGATTCGACGACATTAAAGCGGCGGCATACACGCTGCCGCGCTTGACCACCATCAATCAGCCGCTCGAGGAGATCGGCAGAGTGGCGACGCAAAGCCTGCTGAACCGCATTCACAACACGGTTCCGCCGCGTGATGAAATCACGGTAGAACCTGAGCTTGTCATCCGCGAATCTACCGGCCCCGCGAAAGACTGAGGCGACGTTCCGCAAGGGTCCGGTGAGTCGCCTGCGGCTGGGTGCTTCTTCTCATTACTTCTGTGGTGCTGGCGGGGAATTTGCTGCCTGCTGCAGCAGTGTCCTGGCTCGATGATAGCTCTATCTTTGTCCTCTTTCGCGCAGGAGAGAGGCATGGAGCAATCCCGTGCGTCTCTGGTTTTCTCCGGGCAGTGAGGTCCCCCTCTATCGCCAATTGGTGACGCAGGTTGTGCTGGCCATTTTGAGCGGCGACCTGCAGCCGGGCGCCCGCCTGCCGAGCACGCGCGAACTGGCGCGGCGATTCAGCATTCATCCGAACACGGTGAGCGCCGGCTACCGGCAACTGGCGCGCGACGGTTGGGTGGAATACCGCCATGGAAGCGGTGTTTATATCAAGGGCGCCACGGCGACGGCGACAACGGCCGAGCAGATTCTTGACCAGCACATTGCCGCATTTTTCCGGGCGGTGCGCGAATTGCGGCTGCCCGCCGCGGCGATACGCCAGCGTGTGGCGGAATGGGTTGCGGCGCCTCCTCCCGATCATTTTTTGTTGGTCGATCCCGATCCCGCTGCGCGGGAGATTCTGCTGACGGAGATCCGGCAAGCCACAGCCTGGCCGGTTGCAGCGATCTCCGTGGAGGAAGCTGCGAAGCCGGAGGCGCTGCTGGCGGCCATTCCGCTGTGCCGGCCGAGCCAGGCGAAGATGGTGCGCGCACTGCTGCCGGCGGGCATCGAGCTCGTCACCCTGCAGATTCGCTCGGCAAACAAGTGGCTCGATCCGGAGCTGCCCTCGCTCAAAGGAAGACTGATCGGGGTGGTTTCAAGCTGGGAAGACTTCCGGGAGATTGCACGGACGATGCTGGCGGCCGCGGGCGTGGATCCGGACCTGCTGGTGGTGCGCAACCCTGTTAGGCCGCGATGGCGGCATGGGTTGGAGCAGACGGGCGCGATCCTGTGCGATGCGCACACGGCGGCGACGCGAGAGTTGCCCAAGGGGCCGCGCGTCTTTGTGTTTTCCCTGCTTGCCGACGCGGCCCGGACTGAATTGCGCGAATTCCCCGGAAGCTCGCAATTTTCGTGACACTCCTCAAAGTGTATGGAATGGCCTTTTTCGGGCATTTTTCCTGGCTAGCCTTGTACCATCCCGGTTCCCCCGAGGAGGTCATATCCAATGAATTCCCTTTCCAGCGATTCCGCCGCGATGGGCCAGGTCGGCGCTCTTGCCGCCGGCGAGCCGCGCAGCCGCCGCGGCTTTTGGGCGCTGATTGCGACCCAGTTCCAGGGAGCGTTCAGCGATAACATTCTGCGCAATCTGCTGCTGTCGATGATTGTCGGGATGAACCTGGCGAAGACCGAGCGCGAAACGTTTGTTTCCGTGGTGACTTTTCTCTTTTCCGTGCCGTTTCTGGTTTTCAGCATGCCAGGCGGCTGGCTGGCGGACCGATTCAGCAAGCGCCAGATCACGATCTGGACCAAAGTGATGGAGTTTGGATCGATGCTGCTGGCGACGGCGGGACTGACGACGCACACGCTGGGCCTCTCGCTGGCCGCGCTGACCTTGGTGGCAAGCCAGGCGGCACTGTTCGGGCCGTCGAAGTACGGATTGCTGCCTGAACTGTTGCCGGAGAAGAGCCTGTCCTGGGGCAACGGCGTTATTGAGCTGGGCACCTTCCTGGCGATCATCACGGGAACGGTTGCCGGCGCGTGGATGGGCGAACACTTCAGCGGGCATGAGGCGTATGCGGGTTACGCGCTGCTGGTGCTCTCCGTCATCGGATTCGCGACGAGCCTGGGTATCGACAAGGTGCCGGCCGCGGCGCCGGAGAAGCCTTTCCGGCTGAATATTGTCGGCGACCTGTGGGCGCAGATCGGAAAAATGCGCAAGGACCGCGCGCTGTGGCTGGCGGTTCTGGGCAATACTTACTTCTGGTTTCTCGGTTCCCTGCTCTTCTCCACCATCGTCATCTACGGGCCCGACGTGCTGCACATCGGGCAAACGAAAACCGGCTATCTGAACGCAATGCTCGCGGTGGGCATTGGAATCGGCAGTATGACGGCCGGGTGGGTGAGCGACAACAAGATCGAATACGGGCTGATTCCACTGGGATCGATCGGTATGACGTGCACCGGGCTGGCGTTCGGCATTGAGCCGCACGGCCTGGTGGGATCGGCGGCGCTCCTGGGCATGCTCGGCTTCTGGGCCGGGTTCTTCGCCGTCCCCGTGAATGCGCTCATCCAGCACAAGCCTGCGGAGGAGGACAAGGGCGGGATTATCGCCGCTGCCAATCTGCTCTCCTTCGTTGGCATCGCCATTTCGTCAGGCGTATATTTTGTGTTCACCGCCTACGTGCACCTCGATCCGCGCGGCGTGATCGTAGCGGCGTCTAGCATTACCGCAGTCAGCACCGTCTATGTGCTCTATCTGCTTCCGGAGTGGTTCGGCCGGCTGATTCTCTTCTTCGTCACGAGGACGGTATACCGGGTACGGGTGATCGGGCGGGACAATTTTCCGGAAAAGACGGGCGCTTTGCTGGTATGCAACCACATGTCATTTGTGGACGTGGCCCTGCTGGTGGCGGCGACTGACAGGCCGATCCGGTTCCTGATGTACCAAGGAATTTACGATCGCCCGCTGATCAAACCGTTCGCGAAGATGGTGAGGGCGATTCCGATTTCGAGCGAGCAGCATCCGCGCGCGATGCTGCACTCGCTGCGCGCGGCCAGCGACGCGCTCCGGAACGACGAGATCGTGTGCATCTTTGCCGAAGGGCAGATCACGCGCACGGGACAATTGCTGCCGTTCCGGCGCGGGCTGGAGCGAATCATGAAGGGTGTCGAGGTTCCTATTATTCCCGTGAACCTCGACGGCGTGTGGGGAAGCATTTTCAGCTTTGAGCGCGGACGCTTTCTCTGGAAGGTGCCGAGGAGAATTCCGTATCGCGTGACGGTGAGTTTCGGCCGGCCGATGCCGCCGGCGTCGACGGCTATCGAGGTGCGCGCGGCGGTGCAGGAGCTGCACGCCGTGGCCTTCGAGATGCGCAAGCCTTATATGAAGACGCTGGACCGGGCTTTTGTGCGCACCGCGCGGCAGCGGCCGTGGCAATTTTTCATGGCCGACGGAAAGACGCCGAGAGTCTCGTTCGCAGCGGCGCTCAACAAGACAGTGTACATCGCGCGGAGACTGCGCAGGCAGATTGGAGAGCAGCCGATGGTGGGCATGCTGTTGCCGCCATCGGTAGGCGGAGCGCTGACAAATTATGCGCTGATGCTGATGGGGCGCGTGCCCGTGAACCTGAACTACACGTCATCGAACGAAGTCATCGCAAGTTGCGCCGGGCAATGCAGCATTGATGTCGTAATCACGTCGAAGGCATTTCTCGAGCGCTTCCCGAATATGGCCATCCCCGGGCGGGTGGTGCGACTCGAGGATGCGCTGGGCGGGCCGAAGCTGATGGAGAAACTGAGCGCGCTCGCGCTCGCATGGCTGTTGCCGGCAGGATTGTTAAAGCGGGCGCTGGGTGCGGGCCGCGTAAAGCCGGTGGAAGGAGCGAGTGTCGTCAAGGGGCGCACGACGCGGATGGAACAACTGGACCAATTGGCGACGGTGATCTTTTCGAGTGGAAGCACCGGCGATCCCAAGGGCGTGATGCTCACTCACTTCAACATCGTGTCGAACATAAGCCAGGTGAGCCAGGTATTCATGTTGGGCAGTCGCGACAAGATTCTCGGCATCCTGCCGTTCTTCCACTCCTTCGGATTCACGGCCGGACTCTGGCTCCCGGCGGTGCAGGGGGTAGGCGTGGTGTTCCATCCCAATCCTCTGGATGCGCAGGTGATCGGCGTACTGGTGGAGAGACACAAGGTGACATTCCTGATTGCCACGCCGACTTTTTTGCAGGGTTACATGCGGCGCTGCACGCCGGAACGTTTTGGCTCGTTGCAGTATGTGCTGGTGGGCGCGGAGAAGCTGCCGGAACGCGTGGCGCTAGCCTTCGAGGATCAATTCGGTATTCGGCCGCTCGAAGGGTACGGCTGCACGGAGTGTTCTCCTGTGGTAACAGTCAACGGCCGGGATTTTCGCGCGCCGGGCTTCCGTCAGGTCGCAGCAAAACGCGGAAAGATCGGCCATCCGCTGCCGGGCGTGTCCGTGAAAGTTGTCGACATCGAAACGGGTGTGCCGGTGGCGCCGGGAATCTCGGGAATGCTGCTGGTAAAAGGCCCGAACGTGATGCGCGGCTACCTGGGCAAGCCGGAGAAGACGGCCGAAGTGCTGCGCGACGGCTGGTACACGACGGGCGATATCGCAACCATGGAAGAGGATGGGTTTCTTACGATCACCGACAGGCTCTCGCGCTTCAGCAAGATTGGCGGCGAGATGGTGCCTCACATTCGCATCGAGGAAAAGCTGCACGAGCTGGCCAGCGCGACGGAGCAAGTTTTTGCGGTCACGGCAGTGCCGGACGAAAAGAAGGGCGAACGGATTGTGGTGGTGCACACGCTTCCTGAGGCGAAGCTTGCGGTGGTGCTGGAAAAGTTGGCACAATCTGATCTGCCCGCCCTGTGGAGGCCCAAAGCGAACCAGTTCTACCATGTCGACTCGATTCCTGTTCTCGGGACGGGGAAGATGGATCTCAGGGGAATCAAGGCTCTCGCGGCGTCACTGGCGGTTCCGGTCGGGA
>DATJRT010000180.1:0-5383 GCA_035504495.1 Occallatibacter sp. | reverse complement strand
TCGTGGTGGATTTTCACGCCGAGGCGACGAGCGAAAAGGTGGCCATGGGCTGGCATCTCGATGGGCGTGTGACCGCGGTGCTGGGCACGCACACGCACATTCCCACGGCAGACGAGCGCATTCTGCCGGGCGGCACAGCCTTCCAGACCGACGTGGGCATGAGCGGCCCGTACGACAGCGTGATCGGCGTGGAAAAGGACCTGGTGCTGCACCGGTTTCTTACCGGCATGCCGGGGAAGTTCGAGGCCGCAAAGGGCAACGCGAAGATGTGCGCTGCGCTGATTGCCTGCGATGCGGAGACGGGACGGGCGTCTTCGATTCAGAGGATCATGCTCGGGGAGTGAGTGCTATTTCACCCTAAGCGCAAAAAACTCGCTTAGGATGGGACGCCCAGGAGTTGCGGCCGGCGTTATGAGGACGGAATCGGCTTGGCGTTCTGTTCGGCGGTGGAAGGCGGAATGGCTTTCTCTCCCTTGATGCCGGCGAGACGGTGCGTGGCCTTCAGCAGTCTTCCCTTCCCGCTGAAGATCAAAGTCCACTCCATGGGCCGTGGAAGAGAGGAAAAATCAGTAAAGCGCACGATGGCTCCGCCCTGTGCGGGGATCTCCAGGCTGGGCGCCGAGGCCGAGGGAAAGCTTTTGGCGCCGGCCGCGTCTTGCGGCGCGGCCATGGGGTTGGCTCCGGCGAGCGCGGCGTAGCAAAGGGCCGTGCCCAGCCAGCCGGGCGTATGGCCGGGCTGGCCGGGCTGGCCGGATTGGTCTTCCGCGCGGATGCGGTTGAAGGCGGCGATGGTGAGCGCGTTGACGGGTGCGGGCGAAAAGAGCGAATAGCTGCGGCGCTCGATGGGAATAATGCGAATGCGGCCTTCGCCGTTGCGCGGAATCGAGGCGGAGAAGACGCTCACGTCGCCGGCGCCGTTGTTGCGGGTGAAACGCAGAAAAAGATGGTTGGGCAGGGCGGGACAGACCAGTTGCCGGTAACTCCATTTGCCTTCGTTGAAGGCGATGTCGGCGTAGCCGGCGCGCTCGGCGATCGACGACTCGGAGTCGGCTTCGAGGAGCCGGTCCTGCTCGCTCATGGCATCGGCTGAGCGCAGCTGAATGGAACGGGCAAATTCCAGCGGAGCGGGGCCGGGCGGAAATGGCGTGGGCACCGTGCGCTCGGGCACGGGCCTGGCGTTGGGCGGCGTTGTGGAATCCGCGGCCGACTGGGTGCGCGCAGGCGGGCAAAGCGCGAACAGCCACGCGAGCACCAGAGCCGCGGGAAAGGCGCGGAAAGAAACCATTCTGCCGCTAGACTACCACTGCCCCTGCGGGGCGCAGAGATTTGGACAACTGTGTCAACCAGACAAAAAAGGCAGCCCGCGCGTGCAGGCTGCCTTTTCCGGGAGAAATCGCGTTAACGCCCAGCCGCGTGGTGGCCGGCCGGCGGCTTGGCCGTGTGGTGAACCGGCGTTGCCTTCTTTTCGAGCTGGAGGAATCCATCGCTCAACACGATCTGCGCTGAAGCTGCGTGGCCGTTGGCGGCCGGCATCGGGGTGTAGGTGCTGTAGGTGCCGTCGAGCTCCAGCGCGGGCTGGGTTGCAAGAGCGGTGCCGGGCGCGGGAGCGTCCTTGCACGATTCCGGATCCTTGAGATTGACGATGAAGTCGGCGACAGGGGGCTGAGAGTTTTTCGCGTCCTCCGTCACGGCAACGCTGACGGTGGAAACTGCCGGCTCAATGACGATCCTGTGGATGTGCAACGGGGACTCGGTCAGATCGTCGCCCATTGCATCCGTATCCGCCTTGACGCCGTTGGCCAGAATGTAATCCTGCGCCTCCTTGATGTGCAGGTCGGAGGGCGGCTCCGGCACGGATGCGCAGGGGCCCGGATTCTGCAGTTTCACAACGTAATCCTTGGGCTTGACGTCGCGGGTTGTGGTCACGGAGACATTGAGCACGTTCGCCGGGTCATTGACCACGATGCCGGGAACCGGCGTCAGCTGACCCTGCAGAACCGCCCAGAGCTTGTCCTTGGCGGCCTGCGATCCGTTGGCCAGGATGAACTCCTTGTCTTCAAGGTTGAGGGTTCTCAGGTCGGGCGTGGTGGCAATCACGTTGTCGACCACTTCACTGGGCGTGGGCGCGGGCTTGATGCTGAAACTGGCGGGCGGAAAGAGGGTTTGCGCCGACTCGGTCTTTACCGAATCCAGCCCGTCAAGCCCGCCGTGAAAGCGCTTGAACCAGTATTCGAGCTTGGGTTCGATCAAAGCCTTGTAATTGGCAGGCGCAAAGTTCCAGGCGCGCGCATAAAACCAGATGGCCTGCACCTGGTCCTGGGTTGCCCCGGGCTTGGCGTAAGCTTCGGCCAGCTGCAGCGTATCGGCCAATCCCGGGCCCACCTGCTCGGTCTCAGCGGGCGTGTAGAGCATGAGCTCCGCGCGGTACTCGGAGATGGCGCCTTTGATGTCTTTCTTCGAAACTTCGTCATCGAGCGCGATGGCCGAGTGATACACCGGGTAAGTGGCATCCGTGAGCTTTTTCCAATCGGCATCGGCCATATCTGCCGGCTTGGGAATGGTGAGGCCCTTCTGCGCCAGAGCGGCGGAGTCATCGCAGGTCTGGGGATCGTTACTGACGCCGGTCTGCGGATTCACGCTCTTCTGGCAATCGGACTTCTTGATGAAAACCGAAATGTAAATCGCGCGCATGTTATTGGGATCGATCTGCAGCAGGCGGGTGGCCGCGCTCAGCGCTTTTTCCGGCTGGTTCATGCCCTGGTAGGTGACGATCAGCTCGTCGAGAACGGCCTTTTTGACCACGCTTTGCGGATAGGTCTCAAGGAAACTCTCGAGCGCGGCGGCCTTCTGGGCCGGATCAGTCTGTGTGCTGGCCTGCTGGTAGGCATTGAACTCCGCCGGATTCTGGATGGTGATCTGGTTGGAGTTGTCCTGGGCTCGCAGCGCCGGCGCGGAAACAAGGCTCACGCTTGCCAATGCCATCGCAGATGCAACGACTAACTTCTTCATTCAGTGCTCCTGGGAATTGCCAAAGTGGATTTCGCCCATAGGCCAGCGGAACACGCCACCGCTCTGGAGACGGCGGTTGAGTGCCGGGAGACGGATATAAAGATACCACGGCCTCCAATGCATTGTTGGTATGGATTATAGAAAGCCAATCTCCCCCTGACAAGCAAAGTGATGCGGAAATCATCCCCCGCGGCCACGCTTCCCTCTGAGCCAGTCGTGCCTGGCGGAGCCTCCGCCGGATCCTCCTTCGGCGGCATGGGCCGCAAACAACGGAGAGATTAGATGCAACTGGAGCCGCTGGGGAAATGGTAAACGCGCCACGCTTACCAGAGCAGCCGGGCTTTACCGCAGCAGCCGGGCTTTACTGCAAGAGCCGAACTTTACTGTAGCAACCGCACGAGCTCAGCCTGCTCGGCGAGGAAGGCGTCGTGCCCGTGGTCGCTGGCCATCTCCCGGTAGTCGGCCTGGGCGCCGGCCAGGCGAATCTCCTCGGCAAAGCGGCGCACGGTGTCGGCGGGGAACAGCCAGTCGGAGCTGATGCCGACAAAGAGCAGCCGTGCGCGTATGCGTGCGTAGGCTTCAGCCGGCGACGCGTAGCCGCGGAGCGGATCCCAGGTGTCCATGGTGCGCAGAATGGCGAGGTAGGAGTTGGCGTCGAAGCGTTCGATGAAGCGCGTGCCCTGATGATCGAGGTAACCGGCGATGTCGAACCGACCGCCGATGAGGCCGCCGCCCACCCCGTTCAGCGCCCACGGATTTTCGCCGTTGCGGTTGGGGTTGCGCCCGAAGCGCTCTTCAAGGAGAGGCGCGGATTTGTAGCTGATCATGGCGATCTGCCGCGCCAGCGCCAGGCCGCGGCGCGGCGGGCATTGGGGAAGATAGCGGCCGCCCAGCCACTCCGGATCGTGCTCGATGGCCTGGCGCTGCAGGTGATTGAGCGCGAGGCCCATGGCGCCGAGCGGGGCCACGCCGATGACCAGCGCGCGCTCAACCCGCTGCGGATGCTGAATGGTCCACTCGATGGCCTGCATGCCGCCGATGGAGCCGCCGAGCACGAGACGCAGACGGCGGATGCCCAGCGAGTCAAGAAGCTGCGCCTGCGCGCGTACGTTGTCGCGAATGGAAACCAGGGGGAAATCCGGGCCGTAGATCGAGCCAGTCTGCGGATCGACCGCGCCGGGGCCCGTGGAGCCGTAACAGGAGCCGAGCATGTTGATGCAGATGACGAAATCGTGCTCGAGGGAAAGGACCGCGCCGGGAGCGAAGATCTCGGGCCACCAGGAACCCACCAGCGCCGAGCCGGAAAGAGCATGGCAAACCAGAACGGCATTGTCGCGCGCTGCATTCAGCCGCCCATACACGGCGTAATGCAGCGTGGGACAGGCCAAAGTGCGCCCACACTCAAGCGGCAGATCCTTGTCCAGAACAAAGTCGCCCTCGTAGGTGGGCGCCAGAGTGGACGTGGGCGGCGAAGCGCCGCTGCGGTTGTAGGTGTCCGGCATTTTCTTCTAACTCCTAGCTTATAGCCTATGGCTGACGGCTCACTCACCTCGCCGCGACGGCCTCGATTTTTGCGCCGGATCTGGCTCCATTGGCGGCTTCGATGGCCTGGTCGAGGTCGGCGAGGATGTCGCGGATATCCTCGATGCCCACCGAGAGGCGGACGAGCTCCGGCGTCACGCCGGTGGCGGCCTGCTCTTCCTGGGAGAGCTGCTGATGCGTGGTGGAGGCGGGATGGATCACCAGGGACTTGGCGTCGCCGATGTTGGCGAGCAGTGAAAACAGCTTGAGCGTGTCGATGAGCTTCTTTCCTGCCGCGTAGCCGCCCTTGATGCCGAAGGTGACCAGGGCGCTCTGCCCCGTGGGCAGATACTTCTGCGCGCGGGCGAAGTAGGGACTGGTCTCGAGGCCGGGATAGTTGACCCAATCCACGCCGGGATGCCTGGCCAGGTGACGGGCGACGGCGAGAGCGTTCTGCGAGTGGCGCTCCATGCGCAGATGGAGGGTTTCGATGCCCTGCAGGATGAGAAAAGCGTTGAAGGGCGAGAGCGCGGCGCCGGTGTCGCGCAGGCCCTGCACGCGCGCCTTGAGGATGAACGCCAGCGGCCCGAAGGCCTGCGTATAGGAGAGACCGTGATAGGAGGGATCGGGCTCAGTGAAATCCTTGAAGCGGCCGGACGCGGCCCAGTCGAACTTGCCTGCGTCCACGATGACCCCGCCGATGGAGTTGCCGTGGCCGCCGAGGAACTTGGTGGCCGAGTTGACGACGATGTCCGCGCCCCAGTCGATGGGCCGCACCAGCGCCGGCGTGGCGCAGGTGTTGTCGATGACGAGCGGCAGCTTCTGCGCGTGGGCGATCTCGGCGAGCCTGGCG
>DATJRT010000179.1:0-9656 GCA_035504495.1 Occallatibacter sp. | reverse complement strand
GGTGCCGGCGGCAACGTCACCCTCGGCGGCGGCGGCAACGTTACCCTGGGAGCCGGCGGAGAAAACACCGCCGAGCTCGATTACAACACTGCGAACTCGGTTGTTCGCCCGCCGAGTTCGCCCACGTATACAGTCACGCCGGCGGGAGTCAGTACGCCGGAGAGTGTCCAGGTCAATTGGATGGCGCCGGCCTTCGGCGTCGTTCAGACCTACACGATCTCGCGCAGCGTGAACGGCGGGACGGCCGTAGTGATTGGCAGCGTCAGCGGCGTCAACGGGTACCCGCCGGCAACAACATTCACTGACACAAATCCTCCCGGTGGAACGTTAGTCTACACCATCGCAACCACGCTGGTTCCGGACACCACCGGCTCGACGCCGCGCCAAAGCGCGCCTTCTCCACCGGCAGTGTTAACGGTTAACCAGACAATCGTCCTCGGGCCCCTGCCGAGTTCGGTTGTGCTGGGAAGTACGCAGCCTCTGGTCGTCACCGCGACCGCCGAGTCCAATAGCTCCCCCAACGGGCAGCTGGTGAGCTTCAGCGCTTCGGGACCCTGCTCCGCAGGCAGCTCGGCGATCAACACAGCAACCGGCGTTTCTTCGACCACCGTAACCCTCACCAGCACGGGAAGCTGCACCATTACCGCGTCGCAGGCCGGTGACAGCACCACTGCGACAGCGGGCACAGAGGTTTATAACGCCGCCAGTTCTGCGTCAGGAACATTCACCATCCTGCCCCAGGGCTCGACATTGCAATCGCAAACCATCACCTTTGGACCGTTGCCGGGCGTGCAGTATGGCAGCGGATTTACGGTGAGCGCGTCTTCTTCCGCATCGTTGCCCGTCAGCTTCACAGCGTCCGGACCGTGCGCCGTGAGCGCGGCGACCGGCACGGCCAGCGGCACCACCAGCGGAGCCGGCTTGTGCAAGATAACGGCCTCAGCTCCCGCCAACAGTGCGTACAGCGCTGCCGCCGTGACCCAGTCGTTTGCCATTTCCGCTGCTCCACTTACCGTTATGGCAGCCAACGTCGCCACTGAGTTTGGGCAGCCGCTCCCGGTGTTGACGCCAATCCTTGGAACCACCTACAGCCTCAGCGGTTTTGTGAATGGCGACTCAGCGTCAGTCGTGACTGGCGCACCGGCGCTTTCCACAACCGCTATCACGGGAAGCATTGCCGGTACTTATCCGATCACGGTATCGACCGGCTCGCTGGCCGCGGCAAATTACTCCTTCCTCTTTGTGAATGGAACTCTGACGATCACGTCAGCCGCTACGACGACCTCGCTCGTGTCTTCCACTGGCGGAAAGTCGAACTATGGACAGCTGGTCACGCTTACTCCCACCGTAAGCGGCACACCCGCCCCGCCGGGAACCGATTCGGTTCTCTACTCCTATACGAACAGCAGCATCAATGGCGGCGTAGCGGTCTCCCTGGGGACGGTGCCGCTCAGCGAAGGCTACAGCACCTTCCTTCTGCCTCCGGGTACGAATACGATTACCGCCACTTTCAACGGGAACAATTCGGACGGCAACTTCCAGTCCAGTTCCGCCTCAGTTACGCAGGTGGTCGCGTCGGTGCCGGTTGCTTATATTAGTCCCAGCAGCGTCACCTTCCCGAACACGGATGTCGGCTCAACCAGCGCCAGCATTGCCGTGATCCTCACCAATATCGGCACCGCTCCGCTGAACATCTCCGGGGCTCAGATCGTTCTCGGCAGCGCGGGAACGCCCGACTTCATCATCCAGTCGTCCACTTGCGGCAGTTCGTTGGCTCCTGGTCCGCCGCCTCCCGGGCCGCTGTTCGTAGCCTGGGGCAATGCCGCGCCTGCAGCCGCTCCGCCCGTACCTCCGGCGCCGGGAAGCACCGTTGCCGTGGACAACAGTTGCACCGTAACCCTGGCGTTTGCGCCGCAGCCGAGCCAGTACGTAGGTCCGCGCACGGGCACGCTGGTGTTCTCCGATAACGATGGCGGCCAAACGGGAGCGTCCGATTACATTGGGCTGACCGGCTCAGCTTTGAGCGCGATCGGCGCGCAGTTCCCCATGCTGCCCGCCCAGACGATCGCTGCCGGCGACTATATCTGGTTCAACGGCGAGCTTTCCGTGCGGGGTCCACTGGACGTTACGGGGAACCCGCTGAACATGAATACGGATGAGGTCCAGATCATGGTGACCGACGGCAGCATCTCGTTCACCAATCCGGCGACGGGCACGACCGCGACCATTCCTGTTCCCGACGCACTGATCCAATTCGTTCCCGGGCTCACCCAGGCCAGCACCACGTTCGACGCGGCGAATAACCGTTGGGTGACCCAGGTTCCCATGGCCGATCCTGCAACCGGGAGGTCGCAGTTCGTGATCCCAGGAAACATCTTCATGACCGGTGTGCCGTACCTGGTCCCGGCCAAGATCACAGGGGCGCTGCCCGCATGGGCCCATGCGCAGAACGTGACCTGGTCGGCTGAATTCACGACCGACACTCCAGGCGTCAGCCTCAGTTGGCAGTGGGGCGCCGCAGTGTACAACTCCTGCTTCGGGAACCAGCCTACCAGCGCCAATCCCACCTGCGCGGGTGATTCCCTGAATCTGGCGAATCTGGGCGTGCTGGGCGTCAACAGCGCCGATCCCGGCAAGGCCCCGTACGCATGGACGAACGATTACGACGCGGGCACGCCCTATAGCTTCATCAACGACGTCGTTCCCTCGGCGCCTAAAGGCGGACCGCCCAACCTTTACACCGGTAACGCTACACCGATGGCTGGCGTTGTTCCTGCGGTTACGCCGGTAAGCTTCTCGCCCAGCCCGTTGGTGTTCATGCCCGTCAACGCCGGGCAATCCAGCGGTCCCATGGCCATCACCATCACCAACACCAACGAGACCCTGCCCTTCAATATATCCGGCGTGACGTTGACCGGCTCGAACCCGAAGGATTTCGCGATTACCGGGACAACCTGCACGAATGCCAACGGTCCCACCAGCGTGTCAGCCAACTCGACCGGCGCGCTGACGCTGGCTCCGGTGAGTGGCGGGAGCGCCAGCAGTTGCACGCTGACCATTGTGTTCACGCCCGGCGATCTCGGAACGCGCACAAGTTCGCTGATGTTTACTTACGCCACGCCGTCTGGAATGGCTCCCAATGAGACTCCTCCGCCGCAGGAGGTAGACCTGTACGGAACTGGAGCGGGCGGCTCAAACCCGATTGTGGGCTTCTCCGCCGTGAGCTTGAGCTTCCCCCATCAGGTTCAGGGCACTACCAGCGCGAGTCAAACGGTAACCCTGGTCAACGCCGGAGGAGGAGCGTTGACGATCAACAGCATCGCGCCGAGCGGCGAATACGGTGAAACCAGCACTTGTCCCACCTATCCCAGCACATTGCCGAGCGGGGGAAGCTGCACCATCTCTGTCTGGTTTCAGCCGCTGGCGACGGCCATTGGGGCGCAGACAGGAGCCATCACCATCACCGACAACAACAACGGCGTGAGCGGAAGCTCGCAAACCATTTCGCTGTCCGGTGAGGCATCGCCGTAATTCTCCGCACTTGCGGATTACCCCGAAGCTTCGCGAGCACAGTTTTCGGGCTCGAGCGGAACCCGTGCGGCGCGGAGCTTCTCACGGGGATGCACCTTTGACGTTCGAGAATTCCGGCGCAGTTTTTTGCGGAGCGGTTCTCTGTGGGGATGGGCCAATAGCCGAATGAGCCAATCCGGTGCTCTTGCAAGCATCGAATGCGTTGCGTTTATTGGCCGAGAGTTCGCCGGATTTCGGCAACCAGCGGATCTTCCTGCGACTGCCCGCGCATGCTGAGGTAGATTTTGTAAAAGTCCGCGAAGCCGTCGCTCTTCATGCCTTCGCGGACCCGCCCCTCGTAGTAATACACCGGCGGAAGATAGGCATAGGTCGGCACATTATCGTCAAACAGTTCGATCGCCTCGCCTCGCCGCCTGATACATTGATCGAACTCCGAGTCCGCCTCAGTGAACGCTCCCGCGTCGAGGTAAACCCGCCCCAGATCGAAGTGGCCAATCCAGGTGTCCAGCAGGCTGTTCGCGGCCCGGATCTGTCGAACCGCCTCATTCGTGTCTTTGCGCTTCAGCGCGATCAACCCCGCGATAATCTTGCCGTAAGCCTGCGACTCGCCGGAAAGCGCGGAGGAGAGGCTCGCCGCCAGCCTTTGCGCTTTCGCAAGCTCTCCTGCATCGACATAGGTGCGCGCCGCCAGAAACTCAATCGACGTAACCTGGCTGTTCTTGAGCGCTTTGTCTATATCGGAGACCGCTGCCGCATGATTCCCTTCGATCTCCTCGATGTTTCCCAGCGCCGCATACTTCCTCGCTGCGCTGTCCGTCATTTTGGCAGCCACATCGGCAGCGGCTCCTTGCGCCAGGATGCGCGCTGCCTCGGCATACTTCCCTTGATAAGCAGCAAGATCGGCGAGGCCAACCGTTGCCGTCGATGTGGCCACGGGGCCAAAAGTCTCAAGCCTCTGGTAGGCTGCGGCCGCCTGGTCGCCTTGCCCCTGTCCAAGCTTCGCTTCGGCGAGCGTCAGGTATCCCTGCGCGGCCGACGGATTCATCTCGAGCGCGGTGCGCGCCTCATTTTCGCTCGCCGCAAAATCTCCGGCAAAAGCGCTGATGAACGCCAGATTCAGCCGCTGGCTCACTGCTTTGGGGGCAATCTCCACCGCGCGTTGCGCCGCTTTCAAAGCTTCGGGCGCCTTGCGCAACTGCGTATAACAGAGAGAAAGATTATTCTGGCCGACGCGATCGGCGGGATAGCGCGTGACGAGTTGCGTGTACTCCTGAACGCAGTCCTGCCAGTCACCCGTGGCGCGATAGTACAACCCGCGATCGCGATAGCGTTCCCGCTCGGTCATGTTGTCCACGTGTTCCATCGCCAGTTTCATGTATTTGATCGCGTCCTCGGGTCTTCCCAGGTTCTCGTCCATGGCTGCCATGCCGGTATACGCCCAGGTGAATTTTGGATCCTCCTGCGCGGCTTTCTGGAAGGAATCGAACGCTTCCTGGAATTTTCCCGCGAACTGCTCATCGACAGCGATCGAGGCCTGGTGAACAGCCTCAAGCGATGCGGCCCGGAACCCTCCTGCAACTTCATCGAACTGCACGGAGGCAGGCGTGGAGTCGCCGAGAGCTTTGCGAATCGGCACCGCCAGCTTGGGAAGGCTGGAGAGGATCTCCTGCTTGTTGGGGACGCTGACCTCCGACCTCGCCAGCACCTTGCCGCTCACGGCGTCGAGAGCAATCGCGGAAACGTCGTACCCGTCCCCGCGTAAACTGACTTGGCCCGTGATCACCGCGTTGACGTCCTGGTTCACCGCGACCAGACGCGCTGACTGCTCGTCGAGCTTGTCAGTAGGATGCGGGAGTTTCTCCGCCAGCCTGCGCGCATCTCCGCGGCTAAAGACGTTGATGAAGCTCGCGCCTTCCAGCGCCTCGCCGAGCATGGGTTCGAGCGTGTTGTCCAAGACCGGATCGCCGGTAAAGTTCGCAAAGTCGGCGACCAGCACCGAAACGGGGACATGGGTCACCGGCTTGGCGGCCTGTTGTCTCCTGGCGAACCAGGCAATTCCAGCCGCACTCACCAAAACCACAAAGCCCGTGACCGCGAAACGCTTCCATGGAAGCTCTCGAATGCGGTTCATGCGCATCCGCGCAGCCGTCGCGGAGACTTTCTTTCCTCCGCTCCGGCCTTGCCACGCGCGAAGATCCGCATCCAGTTCCTCCGCGCTCTGATAGCGGTTTGCCGGATCTTTTTCCAGGCACTTGGCGACGATATTGCTCAGCGAGCCCGGAATCTTTTTGTCGATATCCACCAGCGGCGCGGCCCGTTGCTGCGTGCGCAGGAGCAGACTCGCGATCGCGCTCTCGGCATGAAAAGGCGTGACCCCGGCCAGCAGCTCATAGAGGATCAGGCCGACCGTGAAAATATCGGAGCTGGCCTTAAGGTCTTTGCCTTGGGCTTGCTCCGGAGACATATACTCCATCGTGCCCAGCATCGCGCCGGTCCGGGTCATTCCGTCGCCGCTGATGGTGCGCGCCAGTCCGAAATCCATGACCACCACGCGGCCGTTCAAGTCGCGCATGATGTTGCCCGGCTTCAGATCGCGATGAATGATTCCTTCCCGGTGGGCGGCGGCCAGTCCGGCAGCCACCTGTTCCATGATGTTGACTGCTTCCGCGACTTCGAGCTTGCCCCGTTGCCTGAGTAGTTGATGAAGGTTCTGGCCCTCAACGTACTCCATGGTGATGAACTTGATTCCCTGAGCCTCGCCAAGATCGAAAATGCGGATGATATTCCGGTCGGTTACCTGGCGGGCCAGGATCAGCTCCTGCTTGAAACGTTGCAGAATTTCAGGATTATTGGATAGCTCCGGGCGGACGACTTTGAGCGCAAGCTCTCGCTCCAGTTCCAGGTCTTGCGCCTTGTAGACCGCGCCCATGCCGCCTTCGCCCAGGAGTTTGATGATTTTGTAGCGGTTGGCAAAAACAGATCCCGGCTGCAGAAGTGTGCCCCCTTGCACTCCGCTGACGGCTATTTCGGAAACTCCGGTGAGGCGGACCAGCGCACCGGGAGGCAAAGTGAGGCTCTCGTCCGTCGGCCTCGCAGTCGAAGCCGCCGCCAAAGTCGGTGAGTCGCTTTTTAGAATGGCTCGCGTTTCAGAGGATGCGGCGGATGGGGCAAACAATGTTATCGGGATCGGTACAGAAGGGTCACTCGGACCTGAAGCAGACACACCGTTACTCACCGCAAGCGTCGCAGCTTCCGGCTCGTACTTCTGCTCTCTTGGGTCGTTCATGCCTGATCCGCCCCATGCAGCGGTTTATTTGTAATGGACCCGATGAAACGGAACTGCCTTCCCCCCCTCGCTTGAAGCGAACGCTTGAAGCCAGGCAGCCGAGGATTCTTGTTTGCAGTATATACCTCAATTGATTACGTCAAAGGGCCAAGTGCTCTCGCCGCAGGCGTTTACTTGATTTATTTGGAACCCCGCGAAGAACCAGTGTCATCGCTTCGTCGTTTGTTGGGTGGGCCGGAGAACAGATTTCGATCTTGGCTCTGCCCGGTGAAGCCTGTGCAGCGAGAGTTCTGGTTACGGTCGGGCAGATCGGGCAGTGGATTCCGCCCACCCGCAGGCGCAGCGGCTGCAGGTTCGAGAAGGCGATGGCCAGGTTCCGGATCAGGGTTTCCGTTGGCGATGCTGCAGTCACGCCTTCCAACGCAACCGACTCCTGGCGTCAGCCAGCGCTACAGAATGCTGCTTCCCTCTACGCCGCCTCCCGATACCGCACGACCAGCAGCGTAAGATCGTCTGACTGCGGTGCACCGCGAGTAAACTTCTGTACCGCGTCCAAGATTACCTGCTGCACCGCTTCAACCGGCGCGTCACCCTGGCCGGACAGCGCCTCAGAAAGACCTGAGACCTCAAACAAGCCACGGTCGGGGTCTTGCGCTTCGGTAACCCCATCGCTGAAGAGAACCAGGGTGTCGTCCGGCTCAAGCTGCAGCCATGCCGACGTGTACTCCGCTTCGGGAATCAAGCCCAACGGGAAGGAACCCTCGGTGTACAGTTCGCTCACCTTGCCCTTGCGCAGCAGCAGGGGTGAGGGATGCCCGGCCTTGATGTACTCGAGCTTGCCGTCGCGGCCGAGCAAGCCGATGAAGATGGTGGCATAACGGCCCAGTTCGGCGTGATGGCAAAGAAAGCGATTGACGTGGTTGAAGACCCTGACTGGATCGGCGCCCATCGTCATGCCCGAGAGCGAGCCCTGGAGCATGGTGGTAAGCAGCGCCGCGCCCAGGCCCTTGCCACTTACATCGGCAATCAGAATGGCGGTGCGGTCCTCAGCCACCGGGACTACGTCGAAGTAATCGCCGCCCACCTCATGGCATGGATACTGGACGCCGCTGACGGCAAGATGGGGATAATCGTTGAGCCCATGGGGAAGAAGGGCCTGCTGAATCTTGCGCGCGGTCGACAGTTCCTGCTCGAGCCGCTGGCGCTCCCGCTCCCGCTCCACAAGACGCGCGTTGTCGAGGATGCTGGCCGCCTCCATGGCGAGAGCGTCGAGAATTTGCCGGTCGATGGCGGTGAAAGCCGCGATGCTGCGCGAATCGAGATAGAGGACGCCCAGCAGCTCGCCCGGCTTGAGCGGAGCGCCGGTTTCAGAGATGGCGCGCGAACTCGAATAGAGCGGGATGGCCACGACGGCCCGCAGTCCCTGCACCACGATGCTTTCGGCGGCCTTCAGATCGAGACCGGCGAGATTCAGGTCTTCGGTAATCACGCTGGACCGGCTGCGTATGGCCTGGTTCACCGCTGTCTGGCTCGGAGTGAGCGACTCCGGCGCCAGGCTTTCACCTTTGTTGCCGCGCGCCAGCTGAACGTGCAGCCCGCCCGTGGCATCGGGTTCGATGAGCAGACCGCGATCGGCATGGGTAATGAAGATGGCGTGGTCGAGCATGGTGCCCAGGACTGAGTCGAGCGGAAGCTGCGAGTGCAGCAGCGATGTGGCTTCCAGCAGTAGATTGAGCTTGCTCAATCCGCCCGATCCCGTGCCGGCGAAATCAGGAAGCGAGCTGATCCGCTTTAGAAGATTTTGCACATCGGAGGAGGTAGTGACGGGTCGCGCGCCGTGCACGTGGAAGACAATTTCGTAGCATCCATTGACACCAAACGTGATCACGTCGCCGTCGCGCAAGCCCCGCCGCTCCACCTTGGTTCCGTTCACGAACACGCCGTAGCGATTGCCGCGATCCTCCAGGCGGTATGCGCCATCCTCGGCGATGAGCGCCGCGCATTTGCGGGAGACGCGCCCGTCGGCCAGTTGCAGGTGATTGTCGCTTTCTCCGCCGCGGCCGATGTAAAAGGGCGACTCGGTCACACTGACATGCTGGCGCGACTTGTCTGGCGCAATGATCTCCAGCGCGGTTTCCAGTTCCAGTGAAGTTTGGGGCATGGCAGCCGATGTGGGCAAATTCTAACATGCTCCATCGATCGAGCGAGCCGCGGTCTGAACGTTCTCCGCAGTCTTCCCGCGCCGCACGGGTGTGCATGGCGATTTCCCGCTCAGGAGCAGGAACACCCTTTCTCCTCCGCCTCGCGCCGGCGAACGGCTGCTCCCGCAGGATCGGTGAGAATGTCGAGCCAGAGCGGATGAGGCGAGGTCTCGGCCTCGTAGTTATCGTGCCAGTTCCACCACTTATATGGCGGGGTCTGAGGGTACCCCGCGGGTGAGTCCTCCCAGGTCTCCTGGCGGTCGGCACGGGCGTCGTCTCCGGCACGCTTTCGCAGAGCGGCACACAAACTTTCACCGTGCAGGTGAAGGACTCCGAGTCCGCGCCCAAGGCCGCGACCGCCAACCTCAGCATCACGATCAACTCCGGCCTCGCGATCGCAACCACCAGCCTGCCATCGGGCACGGTCGGCACGGCCTACTCGACCACTCTCGCCGCGACAGGCGGCACGGCACCCTACACGTGGAGCATCACCTCCGGCTCGTTGCCTGCCGGCCTTTCGCTGACGGCCAGCACCGGCGTGGTCAGCGCATCGTTGTCGCCATCGCTGAGTTTCTTCGGGATGACGTTCACGCGAAACTGGTCGTCTTCGACATGACTCACGGTGAACAGGACGGCGC
>DATJRT010000178.1:0-12987 GCA_035504495.1 Occallatibacter sp. | reverse complement strand
ACGGCGGCGCATCGTCGGCCGCTGCTCCCCAATTGTGGTTCGGTGTGCTGCCCACGTCAAAGCGCAGAGCGCCGCCGGCGGCAATATCTTTGAACGAAATCCAGTTCTGGCTGTGCGGGCGTGCGTTCAGCTCCGCGCTCTCGATGTAAGGCGCGTTCCTGGCCGCGCCTGCGGCTTCGATGGTGAACGTCTTGCCGGCGTAGGGCGCGCCCAGACGGATGACTGCTTTGGGAAACACCGGCCCCGTCAGCTCATACGCGAGGCTCGCCGGATCGACGCTGTAGATGCCCATCATGCTCAGCACCGCCCACGAGGACATTTCGCCGCAATCGTCGTTGCCGGGAATGCCGTCGGGATCCGTGGTGTAATTTTCGGTCAGCACGCGGCGCACCACGCGCTCGGTCTCCCACGGCTGGCCGGAAAAGTTGAATTCGAAGGGCGCCTCCAGGTCGGTTTCGTTGTAGGGGTTGTAGTACTGGCCATACCACGTCGCAAATCTATAGCTGAAGAACGTCGTGAGCCGCTGGTTGAACTGGTCGCGGCCCATTGCGCCCACAAGCCACGCCATGTCGAAGGGCGCGAGCCACTGATAATGCCAGCCGGACCCCTCGATAAACCCGTGGTCGTTCTGCATCGGATCGAAATTCGCCACCCACTTGCCGTCGGCATTGCGCGGATGCAAGAACCGGTCTTCGGGGTCGAAGACGTTGCGGACGTAGAGCGCGCGGTCGTAGAGCATTTTCGCGTCTTCCGTTTTTCCCAGCGCCAGCGCCAGGCGATAAAGCGACGCATAGGCGATGCAATCCTCCTCGAGTTGCGACACTGAGCCATAGCGAATCTGGTCGTCGGGCAGATAGTGCAGCCGGTTGATCCGGTCGATGCCATCTTCGCCCTGGTAGGGATGACCGGGCGGCGGAGCCTGGGTCGCGTCCTTGAGCATGCCCTCCCACGCAGAGTTCATGTCGAACCCGTGCAGGCCGTCGAGCCACGCCGTGGCCAGCACCACCGAAAGCGGGCTGCCTGCCATCACGTTGGTGTAGAGATTGATCTGCGGCCAGCGGCCGATCCAGCCGCCTTGCTGGTACATCGAAACGATGGACTGCGCCATGTCTTCCATGCGCCGCGGCTCGATCATGGCCAGCAGCGGCATTTCGCTGCGATAAATGTCCCAGCCGGAGAAGTTGGCGTAGATCGCGTGCCCTTTTTCACCCTGGTGGATGTTGCCGTCGAAGCCCAGATATCGTCCGTCGGCGTCGCTGAAGATGCTGGGCATGAGAAGAGAGTGATAGAGCGCGGTGTAAAACACGGTGCGCTCTGCCGCGCTGCCTCCTGAAATCTCGATCGTGCTCAGCTCCCGGTTCCATGCTGCCAGCGCTTCACGCCGAATCGTCGAAAAATCCTTGCCCTCCGACTCGGCCTTCAAATTATTTCTGGCTCCGTCGAGATCGACGTACGAAATGCCGATTCTCATGCTGATGGTCTGCGGATGCGCCGCTGCCGGCCAACTCGCATAGGCTCCAATCCACCGGTGGCTCGCGTCCTCGGCGGCGCTGCGCCCGCCGGGCTCCATCGCTTCCGGCGCGCGCTCCGTAGTGCTGCTCCAGGTTCCAAACTGGGCAAACGGCTGGCTGAATTCGATCACGAAATAGACTTTGTAGGTTTGCTGATTCCCGCAGAAGGCCCGGTTCTCGACAAACCCTTCCATCTCCCGGTCGCCCGCCACCTGGATGGACGCGCCGGTGGTGAAATTGAGCGTGTGGCTGATGGGCGCGAGAATATTCGCCTGGGCGCCGGCGGGAAACGTGAACTGTGCGATACCGGTCCTTTCGGTGGCGCTTAACTGCGCGTCGATGTTCCAATCGAGCAGATTCACCCGGTAATAACCGGGTGCGGCGTTCTCGTCGCTGTGGGAATACGGCGACTGAAAATCGGAGTTTTGCGTATGCACAGGCCCGGTGGTTGCGGTGAAGAACACTTCGCCCTCATTGGGGCAGCCGGGACCGCTCATGTGCGTCATGCTGAAGCCGCGGATGTCAGTCTGCGCGTAATGATAGCCATAGCCCCGGTCTTCGGTGTCCGGGCTGAGCTGAACCATGCCGAAGGGAAGCGCGGCTCCGGGAAAGAGATTCACGCTTCCGCCCGGCCCTTCGCCGGTGCCGATCAATGGATCTACGCTGGCCGCGGGTCCGGCCGCTGCGGTTCCCTGCGCCGGCAATGTCTGCGCACCCGTCAACAAACAGGCGGGCAAAACCAGGGACAGGAAAACACCAACGGAGAGACCGGTGTCTCGCCGGGCCGACTGAATGCGCTGCTTCACAGGAAAATCCCCCTTCAATCAATCATCTCGCCATCATAGGACCCGGCATCCACCGGTTCCAAGTCTTCCGCCGCTCCCTGTAAAATCATCCTGAATTTCGATCCACAACGGCGCGGAGGCAATTTGCTTTACTGGCTGCTCTACGAAAAGCTGTTCCCGTACTTCCATCCCTTCCGGATCTTCCGCTATCTCACTTTCCGCACTGCGTTCGCCTCGCTCACCGCGCTGCTCATCGCGCTCTTCATCGGCCCTTACGTCATTCAGAAGCTGCGCGAGTTCCAAATCGGCCAGTTCGTCCGCGAAGACGGGCCGCAGTCGCATCTGAAAAAAACCGGAACGCCCACCATGGGCGGCATCCTCATCGGCATCGCCATCCTGCTGCCCACGGTGCTCTGGTCCGATCCTTCGAATCCTTTTGTCTGGGTCACGGTCCTTTCCACCTTCGCCTTTGCCGCCATCGGATTTACCGACGATTACATCAAAGTGGTGCAGCGGCGCAGCCTGGGTCTCACGCCGCGCGCCAAGCTCCTCCTGCAGGGAGCGGCCGGCGCGCTCGTGGCCGTGGCCCTGGTGGGCTTGAGCCAGTTCAAGATGTTTTCGACGCGCCTCTCCGTACCCTTCATCAAGAATCTGCGCCCCGATCTGCTCTGGCACCATTGGCCGGCAACTCTTCCGCATCTCGGCCTGCTTGCGTTTCTGCCCTTCGTTCTCTGGGTGGTTCTCTGGCTGGTGGGCACCTCCAACGCCGTCAACCTTACTGACGGCCTCGATGGCCTGGCCATCGGCTGCACCATCATCGCCGCCGGCGCCCTCGCCGTGCTCACCTACATCACCGGCCACGTGGTCTTTGCCGACTACCTCGAGCTCGAGCGCATGCCCATGGTGGGCGAGCTCACCGTCTTCTGTGGCTCCATGGTGGGCGCGTCCATCGGATTCTTGTGGTACAACGCCCATCCGGCGGAAATCTTCATGGGCGACGTGGGCTCGCTCGCGCTCGGCGGGGCGATCGGCACCGTGGCCCTCATCATTCGCCAGGAGCTGCTCCTGCCCTTCGTTGGCGGCATCTTCATCCTTGAGGCCGTCTCCGTCATCCTCCAGGTGGGCAGCTACAAGTTGCGCAAGAAGCGCATCTTCAAAATGGCGCCGCTGCACCACCACTTCGAGCAGCTGGGATGGAGCGAGTCCAAAGTCATCGTCCGCTTCTGGATCGGCGCCCTGGTGTTTGCATTGTTTGCACTCACCACCCTCAAACTGCGCTAACCCGCGCCCGGCGCCGGCGCCCGCCGGTGCACAATAGAAGTGTCACCAGGGGTGTCTCTGCCGGTCGAGAAAATCGCAGTAGAGGAACGGAACCCATGTTGGAGACCCATATTGGAGCCTAAGGGGTTGGAGCTTAAGGGCAAGAAGGTTCTGGTCGTGGGACTGGGCAAATCCGGTCTCGCGGCGGCCCTGTTTCTACGCCACAAGGGCGCGCAGGTTACGGTCTCTGACGTGCGTTCGGCCGAGTCGCTGGCCAAGGAGATTCCCGCCCTGCTCGAGGAGGGCATTATGGTGGAGGCCGGAGGCCACGGCCTGCTCACTTTTCGCCGCCAGGACCTCATCGTGGTCAGCCCCGGCGTGCCCCTCGATACGCCCGAGCTGGTGCAGGTGCGCAAATTCGGCCTGCCCATCATCGGTGAGCTGGAACTGGCCGCGCGTTTTCTCAAGGGCAAAATTCTGGCCATTACCGGCTCCAACGGCAAAACCACTACCACCGCGCTCGCCGGGGAAATCCTCAAGGAAGCCGGCCTGCCCACGCTCGTCGGGGGCAATATCGGCGTGCCTGTCGTCAGCCTCATTGAAGAGAGCAGCGACGACACCTGGTCCGTGCTCGAGGTCTCGAGCTTCCAGCTCGAGAGCACGGAGCAGTTCCACCCCGCGATCGCCGTCATCCTCAACATCACGCCCGACCACCTCGACCGCCACGGCAGCTTTGAGAACTACGCGCGCGCCAAGGAGCGCATCTTTGCCGCGCAGCAGCCCAACGATTGCGTGGTCCTCAATGCCGATAACGCCCGCGCCGCCGAGGCAGCCTCGCGTTCCGTGGCCTCCGTGCACTGGTTCTCGCTGGAGCACCACGTCCGCCAGGGCGCATGGGTTCAAGACGGCTACGTGGTTTACCGCCACGCGCCCGACGGGGCCGTCGAGCAGATCATCCCTTTGAGCAAGATCCCGCTCAAGGGCGAGCACAACGTGGAAAACGTACTCGCCGCCGTCTGCGCCGCGCGCCTGGCCAATGTGCCGCCCGAGCCCATCCGCAGCGCCATTGAGAAATTTCAGGCCGTCGAGCATCGCCTCGAATACGTGGCCACGGTGCAGGGCGTCGAGTTCTACAACGACTCGAAAGCCACCAACGTGGACGCGACCGCGAAAGCCCTGGCCGCGTTTTCTTCCGGCATTCATCTCATTCTGGGTGGAAAAGACAAGGGCTCCGATTACACCGTGCTGGCGCAGCTCTTGCGGGAGCGCGTGCGCGCGGTTTACACCATCGGCTCCGCCGCGGCCAAGATCGAGTCGCAGCTGCGCGGCGTGGTTTCCATCCGCTCCTGTGAAACCCTCAGCGGCGCCGTGGAAGCTGCCGCTTCTTCCGCCCATTCCGGCGAGGTGGTGCTGCTCGCGCCCGCCTGCTCCAGCTTCGACCAATTCGAAAGCTACGAGCATCGCGGGCGCGTCTTCAAGGAACTGGTCAGTCAAAAGGCAAGCGGGAAAATATGGCAAAACGTGTAGGCGTATGGCAAAGCGTGTAGGTGTCGATAAATGGCTCTTCTTTACCACCCTGCTGCTGGTGGTGGTGGGACTCCTGATGGTTTTTTCCGCATCGGCCGTGGTGGCGCAGGCGCGCTACCACTCGCCCTACATCGACGTCGGCCGCCAGGCCTGCTGGGCCCTGGCCGGCGTTCTCGCGCTGGTGGTGCTCATGCACATCGACTCCAGCCGCCTGAACTCGCCGCGCTTCATCTATCCCGCGCTCTGCATCACCACCCTTCTTCTGCTGCTGGTCTTCTTCATGCCCGGTTCGCACAATACCCATCGCTGGATCCGCTTCGGCAGCTTCTTCACCCTCCAGCCTTCTGAAATCGCCAAGCCGGTGCTGGTTCTCTTCCTGGCCTGGTTCCTGCATGCGCGTCTCGACTCGATGCGCGACTGGAAGCACACCCTGCTTCGCGCCGCGCTCGTTCCCCTGGTCTTCATCGCCCTGGTTTTGAAACAGCCCGATCTGGGCACGGCTCTCGTGCTCGCCGGCGTTACCGCCATGCTGCTCATGCTCGCCGGCATGGAGTGGAAATATCTTTTGGGCGCGACTGCCGCGGCGTTGCCGGGTTTGGCCGCGCTGCTCCTGTGGGTGCCGTGGCGCCGCGCGCGCATGCTGGTCTTCCTCCATCCGCAGGCTGATCCCATGGGCGCCGGCTATCACATTACCCAGTCGCTCATTGCTGTCGGCACCGGCGGCTTCGCCGGCAAGGGCTACATGGAAGGCATGGGCAAGCTCTTCTATCTGCCTGAAGCCGCCACCGACTTCATCTTCGCCAACATCGCGGAGGAGCTCGGATTCCTCGGCGCCGGCCTCGTCGTGCTGCTCTTTCTGGTTCTCGGCGCGCGCGGGCTTCGCACCGCCTTTCGCGCGCCCGATCCCTTCAGCCGTCTGGTCGCCTTCGGCATCTCGACGGCGATATTGCTACAGGCTTTCTTCAACATCAGCGTGGTGCTTTCGCTGGTTCCGGCCAAGGGCATTCCCCTGCCGCTCATCTCCTCTGGAGGCACCTCGCTCTTTTGCACCCTGGCCAGCATCGGCATTCTGCTCAACATCAGCCGCAAGGCGGAATGAGAGATGCAGCGCGTGGTTCGAAGCCTGGCTGCGCTCCAAACATTGGGAATCGGCGGCTTTCGGCGGGCTCACGCCGCGTGATATGACTTATTACTCTTGGACGCAGTACGCCATTTTCTCTGTTGTCTACACTTTCCTTGTCTTCTATCGTAGAGTGCCAAAATTCGGCTCATCAATGTCCCCTGAGCAGGACGCACGTGTGCTTCGGCCATTTCCAGTGCTTTTCACGTGCCATATTGGATTTCTGGTGCTGTTGGGATTGCTTGTGCTTGCCACAAACTTTGTCGCACATCTGCTGCCGGACTGGATCACACAACCGCGCCCAGGAGCAGGGAGACGCGGGACGCTTCTCGACTGCATTTTTGCTTTCTGCGCGTTTGTTTTGGGGTTCGTTGAGCACTTCTGGGTGTATGTGGGCCCGACGAAAAGTGCAGCTCGTTCTGAAGACGGCAGCCAATGAAAGGTAGTGAGTTAGCAGGCCTACGCATTCTCATTGCCGGCGGAGGCACCGGCGGCCACATCATTCCCGCTCTCGCCGTCGCCCGCGAGCTCCAGGCCCGCTACGCAGCCGAGGTGCTTTTCGTCGGCACTGCGCGCGGCCTCGAGTCAGGGCTTGTGCCCAAGGCCGGTTTCCCGCTGCGGCTCATCCAAGTGGGCCCGCTCAAGAACGTTTCCCTGGCCACGCGCCTGCGCACACTCATCGAGCTCCCGCAAAGCTATTTCGAGTGCCGGCGCCTCATGGAGGAATACAAGCCCGGCGCCGCGCTCGGCGTGGGCGGCTACGCCTCGGGACCGGCCATGGCCGCGGCTATTCTCCTTAAGGTTCCTTCCATGATTCTCGAACCCAACGCCATGCCCGGCCTCGCCAATCGTCTTGTCGGCAAGCACGTGCAGGCCGCTGCTCTCAACTTTGCCTCGGCGGCGCGATGGTTTCGCAACCCTGAAGTCACCGGCATTCCCGTGCGCCCGGAGTTCTTCTCTTTATCTGCGGCCACGGGGGCGCCGCACCTGCTCGTCTTCGGCGGCTCGCAGGGCGCGCGGCTCTTCAATCAGCATCTGCCTGCAATCATTTCCGCGCTGCTCGACGCGGTTCCCGGTCTTACCGTGCTCCACCAGAGCGGCGCGCGTCATTTTGAGACCACGCTGGTGGCGTACAGGGCCACCGGGGCCGATCCCGCGCGCTGGCGGGTGAACGCCTTCCTTGACGACATGCCCGCCCGCGTCGGGCAGGCGCACCTGGTTCTCTCGCGCAGCGGCGCCTCCACCGTGGCCGAGCTCACCGCCGCGGCCAAACCTGCTGTCCTCGTGCCCTTTGCCGCGGCTGCCGACGAGCACCAGCGCCGCAACGCCGAGGTAATGCAAAACGCCGGCGCCGCCGTCATGCTCGGAGAAAAAGATCTCGCAACCCCCGCCCTGCTTCTCTCCACGCTTCGCTCTCTGCTCGTCGCTCCTGATCGCCTCGCTTCCATGGCCCAGGCCGCACGCGCTCAGTCCCACCCCGGCGCGGCTGAACGCATCGCCGCTCGCCTCATGGAGCTGGCGGGCGTCGTTCCCGAGTCCCTTGGCCCTTCGGCCCCTTAGTCCCTTGTTTCCTCGGTCCCCCGTTTCCCGCCGTCAACAAAAAAGCCCGCCTGCCGAAGCAAGCGGGCCTTTGTCGAAACCGTCCAGGAATTACCGGCGACCGCCGCCGCCACCGCCGTGGAATCCACCACCGCCGCCTCCGTGGAATCCACCGCCGCCACCGCCGTGGAAGCCGCCACCTGCAAAGGCGTGCCCGCCGCCAGCATAGCCACGCGCCACGCCACCGCCGGCATAGCCACGGGCAGCGCCTCCCGCATAGCCACGGGCCGCGCCTCCTGCGTAGCCTCTACCCGCTCCGGCGTAGCCCCGGCCAGCGTAGCCGTAACCGCGGCCCGCGTACCCATAGCCGCCCCGGTAGCCGTATCCGCCGCGATAGCCGTATCCGTAACGGCCCCATCCGTGACCCCAGCCCCAGCCGTACCAGGGGCCGGCGCCAAGGAACACGCCGCCCACGAACCAGTTAGGCCCGTAATAGCCATAAGGCGCGCAAGCGTAGGGATAATAAGCGTAATAACCCCATTCGCAATCGGGCGGGCCGTAGTAACCACCGTAGTATCCGGGATCCACCACCGCCGGGCCCACTCCCACGCCCACAGCCACCTGGGCATGCGCCGTAGACGTGACCACGAACGGCACAACCAACAGCATCGCAATCAAAACTGAGCGGATAGTCCGCATAACGCCCTCCTTGTGCTGTTCCGGCCTATGGGAATTCGGTCCCGGAAGCTCTTGCTTACTCCTTGCTCCCGTCCTCAGCACCTCCGGCCTCTTTCATCTTTTCTTGGCCGGCTCACATTCTCTCTAACAGCATTTTCATACTTTAGTTGCGGTCATTTGTTCCAGAATGAGCCAACTTCCACCAAACCGCAAGCCCTGTTGCAACAATCCTTTGCTGCGGCCGTCTCTTCGGTTTTGGCCGCCCGTTACCCCTGCTCCTACTTTGACGCTTCCTGTCCCCTTGCGGGTGCTGAATATCGGGGCAAAAAAAGGCGGCCGCTCCGGTTGGGAGTGGCCGCCAAGTTCAGGCAGCAGAAGGAGAGCTACCTGCGGAAACGTCCCGGGTAATAGCCCCGGCCGTAGTACGCCGGATGCCCCCACCCGTAGCCCCAGCCGCCGCGCACCACCACCCCAAAACGCGGCCCGGGGGCGCGCCAGAATCCCGGCACCCACACCCCATTGGTGTAATAGCCCGCCACCCATGCGTATCCCGGTCCAGGGCAAGGCGGAACATAAGCCGCCGGTCCACCCACATAAACGCCCACGCCGATCCGGGCTGCCTGGGCCTGGGTCGCGCCCAGTCCCACGACTCCCAGTGCCAATGCTGCTCCAAGCATCCACTTCTTCATGCTGCCCATAACCCCTCCGTTCCAGCCGGTTCCTTCCCTGTTGGAACCGCCCCGGCTTTGCGCCGCCCGGAAGCTTGGTTCTTGCTGCCTCCCGGCCTGCCGGTTATGTCCTGATTGAACAGCGGTTGTGAGTGAAGGTTGCGCTCTCTGCGCGAAAATAATCTTCCGCAACTTTCTCTTCGAATGGGGTTTACGACGCCCGGCTTTACCGGTGATCGGCTGCTGTATCCTGAACTCCGCACACCCCGACCCTCGCCGCCATCGCGCTGTACCTGGCGACAGGCCTTGCGTTTCTTGCGCTGCAGATCGCGCCTTACCTGAAGGAGTCTCCCGTGACCTATCATGCGCACGGCACTTTCACCGTCGATGTCCGCCCGCTCACGCCCGCACCTGCTGAAGGGTTAAGCCGGTATTCGCTCATCAAGCAGATTCGCGGCGATCTCGAGGCGACGAGCGTAGGCGAGATGTTTTCGGGCGGCGATTCCAAGCAGGGCGCGGCCGGCTACGTCGCCATCGAAGTCGTCACCGGCACGCTCGGCGGCAGGCACGGCAGCTTCGCTTTGCAGCACTTCGCCACCATGGATGCGAGCGGCCTGAACATGCAGGTCCTCGTCGTCCCCGGTTCCGGCTCCGGCGAGCTCAAGGGAATGGCCGGCGCCTTCGCCATCCACATGGACAAAGGCGCCCACTCGTACGACTTCGAGTACACGCTGCCGTGAAAGAACAGGGAACAGGAAAAAGGGAACATCGGGGATAATCGCTATTTCCAACTCTCACCCTTCCATCGTCCCCTGCTACTCTTGACTCTTGCTCTCCATGTTCGCCACCTCCCAGCACGCGCACTTCGTCGGCATCGGCGGCATCGGCATGAGCGGCATCGCCGAGATTCTCCTCAGCCTGGGCATGCAGGTTTCCGGATCCGATCTGAGGCGCAGCCCGGTTACCGACAGGCTGGCCCAACTGGGTGCGACCATCTACGAAGGCCACGCCGCGGAAAACGTCGCCGGTGCAACCGTCGTGGTCACCAGCTCCGCCGTGAACGCGCGCAATCCTGAGGTCGTTGAAGCCCACGCGCGCAAAATTCCCGTGATTCCGCGCGCGGAGATGCTGGCCGAGCTCATGCGCCTCAAATACGGCATCGCCATCGCCGGCATGCACGGCAAAACCACCACGACCTCCATGGTGGCAAGCATTCTCGCCGCGGGCGGTCTCGACCCCACGGTCGTCGTGGGCGGCCGCGTGGACGCGCTCGGCTCCAACGCCCGCCTCGGCACCACGCAGTATCTTGTCGCCGAAGCCGACGAGAGCGACCGCTCCTTCCTCAAGCTCTCGCCCATCCTCGCCGTGGTCACCAATCTCGACCGCGAGCACATGGATTGCTACCGCGACATGGCCGACGTCGAGCATGCGTTTCTCGACTTCATGGACCGGGTCCCTTTCTACGGCGCGGTTACCGCCTGCCTCGACGACCCGCTGCTCAAGGGAATTCTTTCTCGCGTGCACCGCCGCGTCTTCACCTACGGCCAGGCCCCCGAAGCCGATTTTCGCCTCGAATTTCTCGACTCGGCCACATGCGCGCCCGAGGGCTGCTTCTCGCGCTTCCACGTCCACACCGCTTCCGGCCCGCTCGGTCCCTTCGCGCTCCACGTCCCCGGCCGCCATAACGCGCTCAACGCGACCGCCGCGGTTGCCATTGCGCGCCAGCTCGAGGTTGCGCCCGAAAAAATCGCCACGGGCATCGCGCACTTCCGCGGCGTCGATCGCCGCTTCCAGATGCGTGGCCGCGCGCGCGGGGTTACGGTTTTCGACGACTACGGCCACCACCCCACCGAGATTCGCGCCACGCTCGCCGCCGCCCGCGATTACGGTCCCAGATTCGGATCTGGCCGCGTGCACGTCATCTTTCAGCCCCACCGGTACTCGCGCACGGCGGACCTTTTAGACCGGTTTTCCGGCGCATTCGCGGCCGCCGACACCGTAGTTGTTTTACCGATTTACGCGGCCAGCGAAGAGCCCATCCCCGGCGTCACCGCCGAGCGCCTGGCCGCCTGCATCCGCGGTCCCCGGGTCGAGTTCGCTCCCGATTTTTCCTCCGCCGTTGCCGCCGTCTGCGCCGCTGCCGCTGAAGGCGATCTGATCCTCACCCTCGGCGCCGGCAGCGTCAGCCAGCTCGCGCCCCAGATTCTCGCCGCGCTCGAGGCCTCTTAACACCATTTCGCCAATGCAATTTCGTGCATTTCCCGTTAACGTAGAGTGAAGAATCCTCACCTGGAAGTGCGCGTCGCCGTTCCCTTGAAGCTCGGGCTCAAATTCGCGTTTGTCATCGCGCTTACGGCCGTGCTGGCCTGGGTGGGCCTGGCCAGCGGCCGCGGTGCCGGTCACGTGCCGGCCATCTGGTGGGCCAACTCCGCACTTGCCTCCGTGCTCCTGCTTGACCGCCGGCGCCGCTGGCCGCAACTGCTGGCCGCCGGCTATCTGGGCAACGTGGTCGGCCACATCCTCTTTCACGATCCTCTCTGGGCCGTGCTCCTGCTCTCAGCCTGCGACACCGGTGAGACTGCCATCGCCGTCTACGGCGTCGGGCTCGCGCACGGCGGGCGCGTCGATCTCACCCACCAGAAGCAGCTTCTCCGCTTCGTCGCCTTTGCCGTGCTTCTCGGCCCTTTCGTCGCCAGCCTGGCCGCGGGTCTCGTCCTGCATATTGCGCAGCATGCCCCCATGGCCGTGTCTCTGCGCTGGTTCCCGGCCAGCGCGCTGGGCATGAGCGTCGTGGTCCCGCTGGTGCTCGGCCTGGCTCGCCACGAAACCCGCGAGCTTTTTCAATCCGGAAATTTGCTTAACACGCTGCTGTATCTGCTCATGATTGCCGCGGCCACCATCGCCATCTTTTCCCGTTCCGATTTTCCCTGGCTCTTCCTCATCTTTCCCCCGCTGCTCTTTCTCGTCGTGCGTCTCGGCCTCAGCGGCGGCGTGCTGGGCTGCTGCGTGGTCGCGGCCATCGGCACTCGCTTCACCATCTCCGCGCGCGGAGGACCGCTGGCCCAGCTCGTCGATCCCAGCCTCGAAAACCGCATCCTCATCCTGCAATTCTTTCTTGCGACCGCGGTGCTCAGCGTCAGCGTGGTGGCCATCGTCTTTGCCGACCTCAAGCGCGCCCACGCGGAAGCCGGCCTGAGCGAGGAGCGCTACCGCCAGCTCGCCACCTCCATGGAAGCCCTGGCCACAGTCGACGCCCTCACCGGCGTGGCCAACCGCCGCCAGTTCGACCGCGTCCTGCAGATTGAGTGGCAGCGCGCCTTTCGCCACGGATCGCCGCTCACGCTGCTTCTCATCGACGTGGACCGCTTCAAGGCCTTCAACGATCTCTACGGGCACCTGCAGGGCGATAGCTGTCTGCGTTCGGTGGCCCGCATCGCCGCGGAAATCTCCCGCCGCTCCTCTGATACGGTGGCCCGCTACGGCGGCGAAGAGTTCGCCGTGATTCTCCCCGGCACCCACACGGCCGGAGCCCAGCAAACCGCCGACCGGCTGCGCAAGGCCATCCTCGCGCTGGAGATGGCCCACGGCGGCAGCTCGCACGGCGTGGTCACCGTCTCCATCGGCTGCGCCACCGTGGTCCCCAGGGAAGGCGCCAACGTCACTGAAATCATCGCCGCCGCCGACGCCGCTCTCTATGCCGCCAAATCCGCCGGCCGCAACTGCGTCCGCGCTGCCGTTTAGTTCTTCGCCTGTCCGAAATTCTCTCCGCCTCGTTACGCCCCGGATTCCCCCCAATCTGCACCCGGCCAGAACCCCGCCAACCCCGGGCTATATTGAAGGTTGGCGACTTCTCACGACCCTCGCTCCGGCGTGACGAATCAAGGCAACTACTCAAACCG
>DATJRT010000177.1:0-2633 GCA_035504495.1 Occallatibacter sp. | reverse complement strand
ACGTCGAAGAAGCGGCTGAGCTGGGCGCGAATGGCGGCGGAATTGCGCTCGGCCAGTTCGCTGGTGAGCAAGGTCCGCTCCGACGATTTACCGCTCGGGTCGCCAATGAGCCCGGTGCCGCCGCCCACGAGCACCAGGGGCCGATGGCCGTGACGCTGGACGTGCGCCAGGCCCATGACGGGAATGAGGCTGCCGAGATGCAGACTATCGGCCGTGGGATCGAAGCCGACGTAGATGGTGCGGCGGGCCTGATTGAGGAAGGCATCCAGATCGTCGCTGGTCGTCGCATCGAGAAAGCCGCGCCACCGCAATTCTTCCAGAAGGGCGCTCCTGGGGCCGGTTTCGGGCGACAAATTATCCATGAACTCCTATTTTCCCATAGAGATGGGCGGCGGTTAGAATGGCCGCCATGGACGGGAAACGGGAATTGTTGCGCCATGCGGTGGCAACGGTCGCGTATCGCGCGACGCGAGCGCTGGAAGATGCTCCGGAGGAGTTTGCCGGCTTTGCGGGATGCGGGCGGACGCCGGCGAAGATTCTGGCGCACCTGGGCGATCTGTTCGACTGGGCCTTGAGTCAGGCGAAGGGCGAGGAGCGCTGGCACAACTCCGAGCCGCTGCCGTGGGCCGAGGAGAAGGCGCGGTTCTATGCGTCGCTCGAGGCGTTCGATCAGGCGCTGGCGGCGCCGGAGCCGATCCACGCGCCGGAGGAGAAGCTGTTCCAGGGAGCGGTGGCCGACTCGCTGACGCATGTGGGGCAACTGGCGATGATGCGGCGGCTGGCGGGGAGTCCGGCGTGGAGCGAGAACTTTTCCGTGGCGGGGATTGCGGCGGGGCGTGTTGGGGCGGATCAAGCGGAGGCGGTGAAGCGGTTTCGGTAACATTTATCACTGAGGCAAATGTGGCGCGAACGGCATTTCCCGCAAGGCGAACTTTTTCTCCGGAGGCGATCCATCCTGGCGAGCACCTGCGCGAGACTTCATGCGGCCGCTCCGGCTGTCTGTCAACGCTCTGGCGCTGGCGCTTCGTGTGCCGGCGACCCGAGTCCTGGCGATTGTGAAGGAAAAGCGGCGGATTACGCCGGACACGGCGCTGCGCCTGGCGCGATATTTCGGGACCTCGCCCGAGTTCTGGCTGAATCTGCAGACGCACTACGAACTAGCTCTGGCGGAACGCGAATCAATGGCCGTCATTGCCAGCGAAGTAACGCCGCGCGAGCGAAAGACCGCGTAACGCCGGCTTAGGATCGCGCTTCTCACCAGCCGAAGGCGCCTGGGAAGTGCTCAAAGGCGGCGGGCTTGTCTTTTTCAAAATAGATGGACAGGATGTCGAAGCGGGTGGGGACGTCGCGGCTGGGGAGCTGGCGGAGGTAGTGGCGGGCGAGGCGGCGCATGGTGCGGCGCTTGTCCTCGTCGACGGCGAGGTGAGCGGGAGCGACGGCGCGGGTGGTGCGCGTCTTGACCTCAACAAAACAGAGAGTGGGCGGGGCGGGTTCGCGAGATCCTTTTGCGGAGGAGGACGCCGTCCACGCGATCAGGTCGAGATCGCCGGGAGCGCGGGCGGAGCGCCAGGCGTGGGCGACGACCGTGTATCCATGACGGCGGAGCCAGAAGAGGGCGGCGCGCTCGCCGCGGCTGCCGGTGAGAATGTGCGCGGCGCGGGACGGGCGGCGGACAGCGGCGCAGGCAGCGCGCCGATCCAGCGCGTCGAGCGCGGATTCGAGCAGGCGCAGGCGGAGGGAGAGGAACACGGGGACATTGTCCGGCGTGGGGCCTGCCAGGGCAAGGCACGAAAGTCATGTCCTTAGGGGGGATACGGTTTACAGGTTAGGGTGGAGAAGAACCGATTCTGCTCGGGATCAGTGGAGGAAGAGCAGGTAAATCCCGGAGGCGATGCCGATGAGGGCGAGGATGGCGGCCAGGAGGACGGCGCCGGTGGCGATTTGGCCCGACTTCCACGTGCCGGTGCGGAGCTGGCGCACGGTGCGGACGTGGTGGGCGATGGCGAAAACGTTGACCGTGACGCCGAGAGCGACCAGCGCGACGCCGCCGTCGACGGTCATACCGGTGTGCTGCGGAGCCGATCCTGCGGTGCCGTGAAATTCGCGAAGAAAGAGTCCGAAGCGGGCGAGGGCGAAGCCGACGCCCATGAGGCCGAGGCCGGTGCGAATCCAGGCGAGGAAGGTGCGCTCGGCGGCGAAGGCGGTGCGGGGATCGTCGAGGTCGTTGGGCATGGCCTGGTTGGGTGCGGGTGAGTGAGCGCGGTGAAAAGCAACCGCAGATTCTTCGCTCACCACCCCCGAACTGAACAACGTTCGGGGCCCCGTTCGCTCAGAATGACAGCTTTCAAAGATGTGGGCATCAACAGGTCCCACAATAGCAAAAGGCGAACCCGAAGGCCCGCCTTTTGCGGTTTTGAACTGATGTCTCTGCGTCTTACAGAGGCTGAACGTCAGCTGCCTGCCAGCCCTTTGGCCCCTTGACGACGTTAAACTGCACGGCCTGACCTTCCTGCAGACTCTTGAAGCCATTCGCGGAAATGGCAGAGTAGTGCACGAAGACATCCTCGCCGTTCTGGCGCGAGATGAAGCCGTAGCCCTTCGCGTCGTTAAACCACTTCACTGTTCCTTGTTCC
>DATJRT010000176.1:0-4295 GCA_035504495.1 Occallatibacter sp. | reverse complement strand
CGAGCCGCACGAATCCTTGTACCCCTTCGTGCTCACCGAAGATCAGGAGCACCTGCGCCGCGAGATTCGCGATTTCGCCTCGCGCGAGATTGCGCCGCACGTCAGCGCATGGGACGAGTCGGGCGAGTTTCCCATGGCCGTCGTCAAAAAGCTCGGCGCCATGGGCCTCCTCGGCGTCATCATTCCCCAGGCCTACGGCGGCGCGGGCCTCGGCTACGTCGACTACGTGCTCGCCATCGAGGAGCTCTCCGCGGTCGACGGCTCGATTGGTTTGACGGTCGCCGCGCACAATTCGCTGGGTACGAATCACATCTTCCTCGCCGGCGACGAAGCCCAGAAACGCCGCTACATTCCCCGCCTCGCCGCCGGCGAGTGGCTCGCCGCCTGGGCGCTTACTGAGCCGGGCTCCGGCTCCGACGCCAGCAACGCCCGCACCACCGCGACGAAAAAGAACGGCTCCTACGTGCTCAACGGCACCAAGACTTTCATCACCAACGGCCGCTATGCCGACGTCTCCGTAATCATCGCGGTCACCGACAAGAGCAAAGGCACGCACGGGCTTTCCGCCTTCGTCGTCGAAAAAGGCGCCAGGGGCTTCCGCGCCGGCAAGAAGGAAAACAAGCTCGGCCTGCGCGCCAGTGACACCAGCGAGCTCATCTTCGAGGACTGCGCCATCCCGGAAGAAAATCTCCTCGGCGCCGAGGGCGAGGGATTCATCGACGCCATGCGCGTCCTTGACGGAGGCCGCATCTCCATCGCCGCACTCGCCCTCGGCATCGGCCGCGGCGCGCTCGACGCCGCGCTCCATTACGTCAAGGAGCGCCGTCAGTTCGGCAAGGCCATCGCCGAGTTTCAGGGAATCCAATGGAAGCTTGCCGATATGGCCACCGAGCTCGACGCCGCGCGCCTGCTCACCCAGCGCGCCGCCGTGCTCAAGGACGCGGGCCGCAAGGTGACGCGCGAGTCGTCCATGGCCAAGCTCTTCGCCAGCGAAGTCGCGGTGAAGATCTGCGACGAAGCCGTGCAGCTCTTCGGCGGCTACGGCTTCATCAAAGATTACCCCGTCGAAAAGTTCTATCGCGACGTCAAGCTCTGCACCATCGGCGAGGGTACCAGCGAGATTCAGCGCATGGTCATCGCCCGCGAAATCCTCAAGGTCTATCCCTCGCGCGGATGACTGAACCCGTCCAACTCGTCGAATGCCCCCGCGATGCCTGGCAGGGACTCGCCCACCTCATCCCCGCCGAAGCCAAAGCCGGCTATCTGCGCGCGCTCATCGCCGCCGGCTTTACCACCATCGACCCCGTCAGCTTCGTCTCGCCCGCCGCCGTCCCGCAGATGGCCGACTCCGAGCGCGTGCTTGAACTCCTTGTTGACATGCTCGCGCCGCCCTCCTGCGTCGAAATCATCGCCATCGTCGTGAATGAAATGGGCGCGGAGCGCGCCATCCGCACCGGCGCCGTGCGCACGCTCGGCTTTCCCTACTCCATCTCGCCCGAATTTCTTCGCCGCAACCAGCACCAAACGCAGGAAGAGTCCCGGCAAACGCTCAAGGCAATCGCCTCCCGCGCTTCCGCCGCCGGGCTCGGCGTGGTCGCGTATCTCTCCATGGCCTTCGGCAATCCCTACGGCGATGCCTGGAGCGCCAGCGCCGTCGTCGATGCATGCGGGCTGCTCATCGGCTGCGGCGCGCAGCAGATTTCGCTCGCCGATACGGTTGGACTCGCCGAGCCGCAGCAGATCGCGGAAGTGGTCGCGGCGGCCATCGCCGCTCATCCCGGCGTTGCCATCGGCGTCCACCTCCACGCCCGCCGCGCTCAAGCCGCTGCGCGCATCCGCGCCGCTTTTCACGCCGGCTGCCGCCGCTTTGACTCCGCTCTCGGCGGCCTGGGCGGATGTCCCTTCGCTCAGGACTCCCTCGTCGGCAACATCCCCACAGAGATCCTGCTCGACGAGCTGGCCGCGCTCGGCGCCGCGCTCCCTGAGTTGGCGCCGTCCACGTCCCCGCTCTTCGCCGACCTGCTCCGTCTCAGCTCCGCGCTTGCCCGGGCTCCCGAAGCTGTTGTGCGAAAATAAAATTCCGTTCAATCTTCAGCGTGCGGAGGGGGCCCGATTGGTTTACAAGACGATCCTGGTTGCCGATAGCGGACCCGTCCGGAGCATTGTGCTCAACCGTCCCGAGCGGCGAAACGCCGTGACCCCGGAGATGCAGATGGAGCTGATCGCGGCCCTCGAAGACACCGCAGAAAGCCACTGCCGCGTGCTCGTGCTCTCCGGCGCCGGCACCGCCTTCTGCTCCGGCCTCGATCTCTCCGTGCTCACCGGGCTTGAAAAGGAGACGCCCGCCGAGCAGCGCGCCGACGCGGAGCGCATCGCGCGGCTGTTTCTCGCTCTCTATGAGATGCCCATGCCCACCATCGCCGCCGTCCACGGCGCGGCCATCGCCGGCGGCTCGGGCCTGGCCTTCATTCCCGACTTCACCATCGCCACTCCGCTGGCCAAGTTCGGCTTTACTGAAGTGCGCATCGGTTTTGTGCCCGCGCTCGTCTCCGCATTCCTGGCGTTGCAACTCGGCGACAAGCAGGCGCGCGACCTCTTCCTCTCCGGCCGCATCTTTTCCGCGGAGCGTGCTCACCGTCTTGGTCTGGTCACGGAAGTCGTGCCCCAGCAGGATCTGGCGCAACATGTGAAGGCTCTCGCGGAGCTGCTCGTTTCGAGCAGCCCGTGCTCGCTCGCATCCATCAAGCGGCTCATGGCCGCGCAGCACCGCGGCTGGCTCGACCACGCCATCGCCGTCGCCATCGACGCCAACGCCCAGGCCCGCGCCACGGCCGACTTCCGCGAAGGCGTCACTGCGTTCCTCGAGAAACGCAAGCCCGTCTGGCCCAGATAATCAGCGCAACGGTACCTATGCCGGCCCCGCAGCAAACCGCACCGGCGCATCCGTTCGTTCTTCCACTTCGCGGCGCGTCACCCCGGCGGCCAACTCCATCGCCTCGAATCCCCGCTCGGTCACGTCGAGCACGCCCAGGTCGGTGATCACCCGGTTCACCACCCGCGTCCCCGTCAGCGGCAGCGTGCACGCGCGCAGCAGCTTGGGCGCGCCGCCGGCCGTGTGTTCCATCAGCACAATCACGCGGCGCACGCCACTCACCAGGTCCATCGCCCCGCCCATCCCCTTCACCCGCTTGCCCGGAATCATCCAGTTGGCCAGGTCGCCGCGCTCAGACACCTGCATCGCGCCCAGGATCGCCAGGTCGATGTGCCCGCCGCGAATCATGGCGAACGAATCCGCGCTTGAGAAAATCGACGCGCCGTCGACCAGCGTCACCGTCTCCTTGCCGGCATTGATCAGGTCCGCGTCCACTTCCTCCGCGCGCGGAAACGGCCCCATGCCCAGCAATCCGTTCTCCGATTGCAGCGTCACCGTCATCCCCGCCGGAATGAAATTGGCCACCAGCGTGGGAATGCCGATGCCAAGATTCACATAGAACCCGTTCTCCAGTTCCTGCGCCGCGCGCGCCGCCATCTGCTCACGACTCCACGCCAAGTCTCACCCCTCGCACATAACCTCTCGTCGTCATCCTTCACGGATTGTCCGTTTCTCAATCCGTTTTTCCGGATGCGGATTGTGCACCAGCCTATGCACGAAAATGCCCGGCGTATGAATCTCATCCGCATCCAGCTCGCCCGGACCCACTACGATCTCGACTTCGGCCACCGTGATCTTTCCGCACGTGGCCGCATTGGGATTAAAGTTGCGCGCCGTGCGCCGGTAGACGAGGTTGCCGTGCGTATCCGCCTTCCACGCCTTCACCAGCGCCACGTCCGCCTCAATGCCGCGCTCCAGAATGTACTCGACGCCCTCGAACTCCTTGTGCTCTTTCCCCTCCGCCACCAGCGTGCCCACGCCCGTGCGCGTGTAGAATCCCGGAATCCCCGCGCCGCCGGCGCGCATTCTCTCTGCCAGCGTGCCCTGCGGGCAGAACTCCACTTCCAGCTCGCCGGCAAGATACTGCCGCTCGAACTCCGCGTTCTCGCCCACGTAACTCGAAATCATCTTCCCGATCTGCCGGCTTTCAAGCAGCAGCCCCAGGCCCCATCCATCCACGCCGGCATTGTTGCTGGCCACGGTCAGGTTGCGCGCGCCCGTATCGCGCAGCGCCACAATCAGCGCCTCCGGAATGCCGCACAGGCCGAAGCCGCCGATCGCCAGCAGCATCCCATCGCGCACAATCCCTTTGAGAGCCGCGTCCGCGCTTGGCCACAGCTTGTTCAACCCGCTTGCTCCCTCG
>DATJRT010000175.1:0-15994 GCA_035504495.1 Occallatibacter sp. | reverse complement strand
TGGTGGAGGCGGCGGGAGTCGAACCCGCGTCCGAAATCGTTGTCAGCCGGGAGAGTCCATGCTGTGTCCGATTCGATTGGGTTTCGCTCCGCGGCGCTTAAGAACGGACAAGATGCGCCGGAAGCTAGTCCGATGATCTCGCGTAACCGACACGGACCGAGCCGTTTGCGCCAGCCTACTGTATGACGCTCGCTCCCAGCCCATAGGCGAAGCCGAGGCAAGCGGCTACTTATTTAATTAAGCAGCAAGTGCCAGATTGTCGTTGGCAACTTTGGTTTTGCAGGCGATTGCGGGTGCCCACACCCCGACATGTCTCCCTTGCCGCAAGCGATCCCGTCGAAACCGTGACGCCCCCATCGTTTGCAGACTCCCGTTAGATGAATGGAGCCTGCCGGCGGGTGCGAGCATCGGGCCGATTGGCTCGTGCTGCAGTTCTATTCTAGCCCGATTCCAGATACGCTGCCCGTGACGCTGGATCGTGCGGGCTCCGAGTTCGCCCATCCGGAAACCTACCGCGAATTGCCGGTCGGATCAGCGCTTGCCGGTCATGGCTTGCCGGCTTCCGGCCCGCCAGCTTGCGCGCGGCGAATTGTGATTGAAATGAGATGCAGCGGAACTCCGTTCCCGGCTGGACTTCGCGTTAAGAAGTGCATTGCCGCTTCGTCGTGTTTCAGGTAGGCATTCAGAAAAGCCAGGATGTACCGAGCCATCCAGTCATAGCTGACGTCGCCTTCATCCAGGGTGTAGTCCGCGGGCGAAAATTGCGCCCCTTCTTTTCTGAAGCGTTCGCTCCGCTGAAAGAGGGAGCTGAACTGAATGTGCGACATGGCCAGCATATGCATGTGGATGAGATCGCCATGTGTCCACTCATTCAGCACGCTGGGAGCTGAAGCGCAGGGCCCGCTTCCCTTGTTCATTGCAGCCCAGCTCTCCAGACTCTCCTCAGCCCTGCTGAAAAAGAGCAGAGGAATGGTCATCCGGTCCGGGTGGACATCTTCCGCCTGCTGCACAATTTCTGGCGCATAGCGAAATGAGCCATCCAACGAGATCAATGCAGTAATGCGCTGGTCGCGGCCGGCGGCAAAGAGTGCGCCCATTCCACCCCAGCTGTAACCGATAACGGCGTTCTCGGCGTCGTCAACGTAGGGAAGCTGTCGTGCAAAATCAATCAAGAATGAAATGTCTGCGGCCTCAGCGTTAGCTCCGGCAAGATCGGTGGTCATGTTACGGGAAGACGGGCCCATGCTGGGAGAGGCCATCACCACAAACCCTTCACTGGCAAGATACTCGCAGAGCTCAATGTTTTCCGTTGCCGGCGCGTTCAAACTCGGTGCATAAATCACAAGGGGAAAGTGGCCAGGTGCGGCTTTCGCGTCGCGGAAGGCCCAAGTGTGAGATTCGAGCGTACCCTGCATGTAGGAATTAACAAAATCCTGAGATTTTCCGTGTTCTTCGGGCTTGCTGAAGCTTGTTTCCGTCTTGATGAGCGCAGCGTAATCGCCCAGAGTCATCTGTGCGCGCGCACTTGTCTCCGCTGGATACCAGATTAGCGTCTGTATAGGTCGTGCGCCTTTCTCAGGAGCTTCGCTCGGCTGGGACGCAGGCTCATTTTGGAATCTGCGCGACGCATCGAATTGGTCCACAACCTTGAGACCAACCGGAAATGGACCGCTCTTTTCGAAAAACTTAAACTGGAACGTAGTCTCCGGCGGTGCGCAGAGCCCTGCGCCTCTCAGCACGAGCCATAAAGTAAGGCAGGCGAGCGGACGATTCATTCGCAATAACTATCAAAAGCTTCTTCCCGTCTGCAAGCGCAGCGAATCAGCGCATTCGACCGGAGAATGAAGCACGAGAGGCCCGGCCTACTGCTTTTCCAGGTCGATGGACTCGTAGTCGTGCCGGGCGATGCCGGCGCGGATCTGTGCGGGCGTCCAGCCAGCCCTGGTCTTCTGGTAGGCGTAGAAGCCCTCCTGGGCGCAGGTGGAGCACTCGGTGCCGTGCAACCCTTCAAAGCAGCTGCGCAGGCTGGTGTGGCCGAGGGCGCGGTCGCAGCGGCAGTTGCAGGGGAGCTGATAAACGACGCTCGAAACCTTGGCTACCTGCTGGTAGACGTGCACCTGCCACGGATACTGGAATTGCGGGCCGGTGAGCTGGGCTCCATGGAGAATGGGCGGAAGCGCGTTCAAGTGAAGCGGCGCCGAAGGATGGTAGGCGGGAACGTCCTCGGCCGGATTGGACCACTGCGCGTAGCTGGCCGCGGTGAGCGCGAAGACGGCCAGAGCCAGCGCCCAGCGGGATTTGCTTACAGAAAGCATGGATCAAGCCTCACCTTTCGAGATTATTCTACGGCGAACCTGGGCCGATGTGAGCCTACGCACCGCTGACGAGCTTCGGTTTTCGCCGGTTGGCGTCAGGTATCTGCGGGTTTTGCGAGGGTGGCGCTCGCTGGCCTCTTCGATAATCTATTCATTTTATGTAACTTGCGCGCCGCATTGCACCATGAGCAGTGCGCTTCGGATGGGGGGAGGGGGGCTGGCGCTAGGGTATAGACCGGCGGGTATCCGACATTTTAGACCGGGGACATATCTGGCACCGCCCTTGCCCTGTTTCTCTACCCACTCCGGATGCCTATGCCCGCGCCGCCGCGTCAATCGCCAGCAGCGTCTCGAGCAGCGGCTTCAGCAGCTTCAGATC
Source organism: Occallatibacter sp. (assembly GCA_035504495.1). Classification (GTDB taxonomy): domain Bacteria; phylum Acidobacteriota; class Terriglobia; order Terriglobales; family Acidobacteriaceae; genus Telmatobacter. Next base: position 13,300 of record DATJRT010000175.1, on the reverse strand, counting down.
GAGCGCGTTCGCCCCGTCGGACTTGGCCCGGGCCGGATCGTCGTGCACCTCGAGAAACACGCCGTCCACGCCCGCCGCCACAGCCGCGCGCGCCAGCAGCGGAATGAACTCCGGCTGCCCGCCGCTCACGCCGTCCGCCGCCGAAGGCTGCTGCACCGCATGGGTCCCGTCGAACACCACCGGCGCCAGCGCGCGCATCACCGGCAGCGAGCGGAAATCGACCACCAGGTTGTTATAGCCGAAGCTCGACCCCCGCTCGGTGAGGAAGACGCGTTCGTTCCCGGTGGAGCGGACCTTCTCCACCGGATGCGTCATGTCCCAGGGCGCCACAAACTGGCCTTTTTTGATGTTCACCGCGCGTCCCGTCTTGCCCGCGGCCACCAGCAGATCGGTTTGCCGGCACAGGAAGGCGGGAATCTGCAGCACGTCGGCGGCTTCGGCGGCGAGGGCGCAATGCTCCGGCTCGTGCACGTCGGTCAGCACCGGCAGCCCCGTTTCCCGGGCCAGCGCGCGCAGAATCCGCACGCCTTCCTTCAGCCCCGGCCCGCGGAAGCTCTTCACGCTGGTGCGGTTCGCCTTGTCGTAGCTGGCTTTGAAGAGGAGGGGTACGTTCAGGTCCGAGGTAATCCGGAGCAGTGCATCGGCCATGGTGCGCACATGGGCTTCGCTCTCGATCACGCACGGGCCGGCCACAAGAAAAAGCCGGCCCCCGCCGATCCCATTTCCACCGATCTCGACCGGCCCGACTTCAAACGAATTCCTCACGAGGTGGATTTTATAGCAACGCCCGGCAGCTCATTCCAGGGAAGCAGAACCGCCGATCGAACTTCGCCATCGCGCCTCAGCCCGTGTGGCTCACCCCGTATGACTTCTCGTCCACTCCCATAGTGCGCGGTCCAGGGTGCGCAGCGGCGTGGGCGCCGGCAGATCGCTCTGCGGCGTCACGATGTTGCTCTCGGCCAGCCGCTTGCAAAACGCCAGATACTCCTCATAGAAGCGCACGTCGTGGCGCGCATGACCCAGCGCTTCGAGCGCCCGGAAATCCAGCACCGTATACCGCTCGGGATAGATGGCCGCCAGGATGGCCGAAGCCACCGGAATATCGACGCCTTTCAGTTCCAGCAGAGCCGTCATCGCCGTCTCCGTGGTAGCCTCCGGGTTCGCGGCCACGGCAAGGACCCGCCGGATCTTTTCGTTGCTGTTCCCGATCAGATATTGCACCGCCCGCTCTGACTTCCAGCGCACGATGGCTTCAAGGTTCGCCAGCGTGAAATCGCCGTTGCGGATCGACTCTCCGGCTTCAAATGCAGCCTTTTCAAGCCTTTGCTCTTTTTCTCCCGCTTTTTCCCAATACTGTTCAGCCAGCTCCTGGAGTTCCGCCTCCGCGGGTTGGAGCTGAAAATATGCCACCATCGAACATCCTTCCTTTCCCAAAAACTTACACACAATAGGCCCGGCGCGAAATTGTTGTCAATAACACGTTTGAGACCTCGGAATCCCGGAGGAGACTGCCCGAAGTACCGTGAAAGCCAGCTTGTCTGCGGACTGGCATTCCTTGCCCACGAAACCTCCACGAACCCCACGGCACTTTGATGCGCTCCGCGGATCGAAGATGCTCTGGCGCGTCAGATCCCCGCCTCGCCCGGCCGTAAAGGCAAGATACGCGACCTTGGTTGCGGTGAGATGAAACTGAAGCCGGACTCCGGCCCTGCGCGGCTCAGTTCGCCACGGCTCTTACCGCCACCACCGTCGCGTTGCCGGGCACGGCATTCTCGACCGTGGTCGTCAGTAACACCTGGAAGTACTGCGGCGGCGTCTTGTGGTCGGGCGAAAGCTCGGCCAGGGCCGCGCGCAGTTGCGCCATCTTCTCCGGCGTCGTCAGGAACTCGATTGCGGCCTGGGAGCCCTGGGTGTAAATACCGTAGATCAGGAGCACGCGGTTCGCCTTCCGCTCGTTGGGCAGCATCAGCACCAGGGCGTAGTCGCGCGTCAGTTGATTGGTCACGGGATCGAATTCCGGCTTGTAAAGCGCCTTCTCACCCGGCTTGGGGTTGCTGTTGATGATCACCCCATCCTGAAAATGAAATCCCTGCACGTTGAGAAACACCCGTCCGCTCCATGACTGGTTTCCTCCCAGCAGGATCACGTTGTTGTCCTTGATCTCGTCGAAATCGAGCAGACGCGACTGCTGCACCTGGCAAGTGTCGCCGAGGCGGAAGAACATCTCGCACAGGTCCACCAATCCCAGCGTCTCGCCTACGGAGGTGAAATCGGTGAGCGAGGGAACGAAGACAAAGCGCTTCAGCTCGCGGAAGTGAATGGTGTCGCGAAACTCGGGCAGGCTCGCCTTGGGAATCTCATGGCCGCTCGCCCAGGTCTGCTCGCTGTCGCCGCCATGCGCCGCCCTGAGCAGCGGATGGTTCGGAATCACGATCAGCGGCGCAACGGCCGGGGGAAGAAACGGATGCCAGAACCAGTCGAGATTGGCCGGCAGCGTGGCTGCGCGCGGCGCAGGCGCAGTGGCCGGCCGCCGCGCCAACAGAACCCCCAGGGTTGCGCAGCCGCAGGCAAACGCGATCGTTATCGCCAGCAGCAGGCGGTTCACCGCCAGCAGGCCCACGCGGTGGCTTGCACTTCCGGGCGAATGGGTTCCAGGCTGCGCGCCGTTCGCCTCGGATGGCGTCATCCGGCTGAATACCGGAACATAATGGCCCGGAGGAAGTTCCATCCGGATCAGGCTCTCGCTGCCGTCTTCCTCGTAATACTTTTTCAAGAGGCGACGGATCTCATGCGCCTGCACCCGCACAATCGGATCCCGCTGCTGGTCGAAGTCGGCGCCGCGCTCGTAGACCTCGGTTCCGATCAGATACTCGTTCAGCTTGTCGCTGTTGCCCTGAAAGGTCTGCTCGGCAATGAATTCCAGAAACCGGCTCTTCTTGGGTGAGTTGGCAAAGTGCTTGCTTTGGATCACCCGGCGCAGTTCTTCCCGCTTTTCATAAAGAGAGAAGCCGTTTTCCGCGCTGTGCCGATACACCAATTTCTGAGCTCCCGACCCGGGAAGCGCAACTGGGAGTGCCTGTGTCTTCTCGCAACCGAAAAAACACCGTAATCCGCTCGAACCATCGCTGTCAAGATGGAAGGCCCGGCTCGCGTTCGAACTCCGCAATTTGCCGTTAACGGTTATTGTTTCCGTTAATCGCCGTTACTCCGTCTCGCACCTCTCGCCGATTCCGCTTCGCTCAAGCTGCTCCAGAGGGAAGAGTCTTGTCTTTGTCGCGCCGTCGGGAGCTCCCCAAATGCCTGCTCTGCCTCAGTCACCCGGCTTTTTGCTTTCGCCTTGCCGGCTCGAACCAGGCAATCCCGCTCCCGGTTCCATGTGCGGTCCCTTCTACGCCGGTCGCTGTGCCGGATTTTCGACCGCGCCCGCATCCTCAGGCGCCCAATCCGCCGCTCCACGCCGCGCGCCGACTCACTCCGGCAAGTCGCCGTCTGTCCGCGTCCGTCTGCAGACCTTCTTAACCGGGCGATAACCTCCATTACCTTGAAGAATCGAAAGCGAGCGTCTACAAACGGGAACGTCCGGAAGACTCGCTGTTTCTCGCATTTTGGCTCGAGGCTCAAAGCGATCGCTTTGCTTGGTTCGCCGCTCGGGCTTTGGGGGTGCGTACGTTCACGGATGAGGTAACGAGGAGATTTGAGATCATGCGGGCGCTGCCGAAGCCCTTCCATTGCCTTACCCTCCTCGTCCTCGTCGCTGCAACGGCGCCTTTGCGAGCGGCAGACAAGGTGCTGGTGGTGACGCGGCAGTTCGATGGCCCTGTGCTCACCATCCGCTCCGCCGGCGCGGAGGGCAACAAGTACGGATTCGAAGGCGGCCGGGTGGTCAAGCTCGACGGGGTCTACCACCTGTTCACTTCGGAGATGATCGGGGACCCGCATTGGGTGAGGATGAAATTGGCTCACTGGATCAGCCGCGACCGCATGCACTGGCAACGCGTGGGAACCCTGCGCACCTCGAGCGGCGACTTCACCGGCCACGATCCTCGCGCGGCCCTCTGGTCTCCCATTCCCATCTTCGACACCGCCCGGAACCGCTGGAGCCTGTTTTACGTGGCCTACCGCGCCGCGCCCGATACCCCGCGTCAATGGCTTACCAATCACGAAGGCCAGATCTGGCGCGCGGTCTCGGTCAAGCCCGGCCTCGCCGGCATCGGCGGCCCCTATCGCGACGTAGGCGTGGTTCTGCGTCGCGGCAAGGATTCAGACCCCTGGGAAGGCCTGCAGGGAACCGATTCCTTTTTCCCTTATCGCGCCGGCGGCGCATGGTACGCGCTTTATGGCAGCGCGCGCACAGAAAGCCTGCCCATCGCGCTTTGGCAGGTAGGCCTGGCCCGCGCTTCGGATCTGGGAGGGCCCTGGACCCGCTGCTCCGAACTCAACCCGCTTCAGGTGGAGCCGAGCTTCATTGAAAATCCCATCGTTACCCGGCTGGCCGATGGCAGCTTTGTCGCCGTCTACGACAACCATCGGCCCAACAGCATCGGCTACTCATTTTCAAGCGACGGCATTCACTGGTCCCGCGGCCTGCAGCTCACTGTCCAAAGCGGCGCTGGCGTCTGGGCCAGCGAGGTGCGGACGCCGCTCGGTCTCATCGACGAAGGCAACGGCGCCTTCACGCTTTTCTATTCCGGCAACGAAAAGATACCCGGCGCGCACGCCGACGCCAACGGCATTACCCTGACTCCCGGCGCGGTGGGAATGGTGGAAGTAAGGCTCAAGGAGATCGAAGGCATGGCTTCGGGGGGGTAATGACTAATGCCACCGCAAACCCTGCGCGTGTACTCAGGAGGCAGTATGAGGCAAACGTTGAAAGTGAAACATACAATGTCGGCTTGCATGGCTGTCGGGCTGGTCGCCGTCACCTGCCTGGCGCTTGCGGCAATACCCTGTCACGGACAGGCCACTACCGGCCAGATAACCGGCCAGGTAAGCGACCCCACCGGCGCCGTGGTGCCGGGCGCCACCATCACCGTCATCGATGAAAACAAGGGAGTCAGCTTCGAAGGGCGAAGCGGCGCCGCCGGCGACTACGCGGTGCTGAGTCTGCCTCCGGGGATTTACTCGGTGAGCGCCTCGGCGCCCGGCTTCAGCGAGATCAAGTTCAGCCACGTGGCGCTGGCCATCGACCAGCAGCTTGCGCTCAATTTCAAGCTCACAGTGGGCAGCGCCTCTTCGGTTGTGACGGTGACGGATGCGGCTCCGCTGCTGCAGACGGAAAGTGCGGAGGTGGGCACCGTGCTCAGCGGCAACGCCATCACCGACCTTCCCCTGGATGAGCGCGAGTTCTTCACGCTTACCAAACTGGTCCCCGGAGTCACCAGCATTAACGGCAACACGAGTATCAACTCGGTGGGACTGGCGGTGAGCGGCCAGCGCGAGTACGGCAATTCCATTCAGATGGATGGCATCGAGACCACCACCAATCGCACGCAGGACTATACGGTCGATCCCAACGTGGATTCGGTGGACCAGTTTAAGGTGATCACCGCAACGTATAACGCGGAGTTCGGCAATGCGGCCGGCGGCGTCATCGCCATTCAGACCAAGTCGGGCACCAATTCTCTTCACGGCGATGCCTACGAATTCTTCCGGCCCAATTACCTGGCGGCAAAATTGACCTCGCCGGGCGTGAGCACGCCGCAACCGCCCTCCGCGCTCAAATGGAACATCTTTGGCGGAACGGTTGGTTTCCCCATCAAGCGCGATCGCGCGTTTCTGTTTGCCGCATACGAGGGCGAGCGGGAGAAAGACCCCTATTCGTATGTGGACTCCACCATTCCGTTCAATCTGATCAATTTTGCGGCCAACGGAGATGTGGACTTTTCCGGTCTGCTCGATCCGTATGCCGGCGTGACCTCCGCGCCTGGCGGCGGCGCGGCGGCCGGGACCATCGATCCCATCTTCGACCCCGTGGTTTCAGTCAACTCGTACGGCGGCGCGGAGCAGCAGTTCTCCGGCAACATCATCCCCAAGGACCGCGTGAGCCCCGCGGGGCTGGCCACGATGCTGAACTTTTATCCCAAGCCGAACCTGACTGGCATCGACAATGGCTGGTTCCGGAACTTCGAGGTCTATTCACCCACCCACTTCAACTACGACAAAGTCGACGCGCGTTTCGACCAGGTGATCAGCGGAAAGGACCGGCTCTATGCCGTCTACCACTGGCAGCGCGACGACCAACTGGTCACAGATCCCTATTGGGGCCACACCGTGGTGCCCGGCGGCGGCGATGCCGATCAGGCCAACCAGGAAGACTATGAGCCGCAATCCATCTCGGTTACTTACGACCGTATCTTCAGTCCGACGCGGCTCAACGAAGTTCGCTTCGGATACCTCTTCTATCCCGAAAATCTCTATAGCCTGCTGAATGGAACGGATTACTCCACCAAGTACGGCGTTGGTAATATCACTGTCCCTGGCTACCCGGCGACCATTGGATATCCTCAGATCTATCTGGCCGATGGATATCTGGCCGGTGGATCGACCTATAAGCCGTACCACGTAAACGACCAGAACTACCAGATCACCGATAACTACACCTGGACCCATGGGCCGCACGAGTTTAAGTTTGGCGGCGATCTGCGCCTGCTCAATTCGCATCCAAATTTCTCTTTGTTCCCAACCGGGTTCGACTACTTCGACAGCTACGGCTATGCTGAAACCTCGAACTTCTACTACACCTACATCTCCGGCGCCTATAACTGGGCCGGCGGATCGGATCTTGCCGATTTGGTCCTGGGTTTGCCGACCGACGTCTATATCGGCCTGCAATTAACCAACCCCCACACCAAGAGCTGGACCCTGGATTGGTTCGCCCAGGATTCGTACAAGCTCACGCCGCGCATCACCGTCAACTACGGCCTGCGCTACGAGTATCAGAATCCGTGGAGCGAAGCCAATAACAACATCTCCAACTTCGACCTCGCCAGCGGCAACATCCTGGTGGCCGGACGGGGTGGCAACTCCGGCTCGCTGATGTTCGCGCGCACGGACAATTTTTCGCCGCGCTTCGGATTCGACTTCCAGTTGGATCCCCGGACCGTGATTCGCTTCGGCGGCGCCATCTTCTACTCGCCTGAGAACGACGGACGCGAGGACATCCTCACCCAGAACTATCCCTTCGCCGACCAGGCGGCCTACACGGATTGGGTTTACAACGGTCCGGCGAGCGGCCCGACCGCGCCGTGGGAATACCAACTGGATTCGGGCGTGGCGCGCAACACCACCATCAATCTGCCTCCTTCGGGCAGCGGCGCCATCGTCCCCTCTACAGTGGTCAATGGAAACCTGGAAACCACCTATGGAATCAATCCCAAGATGAAGACCGGCACCGTGGGCTCGTTCAGCCTCACGTTCCAGGAACAGGTAACAAAAACCACGTCGCTCGAAATCGGCTATGTGGGCTCGATCGCAAGGCATCTCTCGTACGAGATCGGCGATATCAACGCCAACCCTGCGAATTCCGCCAACAGCTACAATAACCTGCTCACTTCGGACCTTGGCAACATTCAGTACCTGACCGATTCCGGAATCAGCAGCTACAACGGGATGGAGGTGAAGGTTACCAAGCAGACCTCGCGCAATACGAGCTTCCTGCTCAGCTACACCTGGAGCCACAACCTCGACAACGGCCCCGCGCCGTTCGATCTGAATCGCGGAACCACCAACAGCCCCCAGAACCCCTACGATTTGAGCGCGGAATATGCCAGCTCCGATAACGACCAACGCAATGACCTGGTCTTCAGCGGAGCGTTCGTGCTGCCGGTGGGCAAAGGCCAGCGCTGGGGTTCCAGTTGGGGCCGCGTACCCAGCGCGATTCTCGGCGGATGGCGCTATAGCCCGATCTTTATTGCCAACTCCGGCATGCCGGTCAACGTCATTCGAGGGAACAACCCGGCTTCGATCCTGCCGGGGCTGAGGCCCAATGTAGTAGGCGACCCCACGATTCCGCGCGGTCAGCGCAGCATCTACCACTGGTTCAATACCGCTGCTTTCAACGTCAACGGCATTCCAAAGTCAAGTTTCGCCCCCGGCGACGCGGGGCGCAACCTGGTGATCGGACCGGCTTACGTGAACCTTGACTCGTCCCTGGCCAAGGACTTCAAAATCATGGAGCGCTATACGCTCGACATCCGCCTGGAAGCCTTCAATACCTCGAATACCGTGCACCTGGCCGATCCCGATACCGACTTAAGCAGCGGGACCTTCGGCCAGATCAACAGCGTTCTGGGAGGCTCCGACCGCGAGGCGCAGTTGGCAGCCAAGATTATCTTCTAACTCAAAGCCCTCCCCGTCACTGCGTACAAAAGCGGCGTCCGGTCATACGGGCGCCGTCTTCTTCGCTTGATTCAGGTACGATAAGTTCTGCGCTGCATGAGCCGGAGCCTGCTCCCATGATCCATTTTTCACCCGGCCTCTCTTTCCCCCTGAGAGCTGGAGTGCGCAGATGCACGCGCGCTATCGCGCTCACACTGGCTTTGCTCCCTTTCTCTTTTCGCCATTCTCCGGCGCAGAGAAGCTCATCCTCACCTGCCCGCTCCTTCTTCATCGATTGCGCCGCGCCTGGGGCGGGCGACGGTTCTTTTGCCCATCCCTGGAATACGCTCGCCGCGGCCGAAGCTCATCCCTTTGCGCCCGGCGATCGCATTGCGCTCAAGCGCGGAACGCTTTGCCGCGGCAGTTTCGCACCACAGGGTTCGGGCACAGCGGATCGCCCCATCCGCCTCACCGCCTACGGCGCCGGCGAGCGCCCCGCTATCGTCGCACCCTCCACCGCACGCCAGGCCTTTCTGCTCTTCAATCAGCAGTACTGGCAGGTCGATTCGCTGGATATCTCCGGCGGCAACACCTACGGCGTCTTCGTCACCGGCGATAAAGGCACGCTGCATCATCTCTATCTCGAGAATCTCTTCGTCCACAATGTTTATGGTGGGGCGCTCAAAAGCAAGGACAACGGCCTGGTCGTCGTCGGTCCCAGCAGCATCGACGTCTTCTTCGATGACATCCTCATCGACGGCGTCGATGCGGCGCACACCAATCAGTGGGCGGGCATCCTCGTAGGCGGCGGCAGTTTCCCTTATAAAGACAACGCGCCCCTCAACACCAACGTGCAGATCCGCAACTCGACCGTCCACGATGTTTACGGCGACGGCATCATCCTCTTCCGCGACGCGCATAGCGCCATCCGCACCAGCGCGGCGTGGGAAACCGGCATGCAGCCGACGCAGGATGTGGGCACGCCCAACGCCATCTGGACCTGGACCTGCAACGATTGCACCGTCGCCGGCAACGAGGCCTTTTTGACCGACAGCCCCGGCGTCGACGGCGGCGCTTACGACATCGACTGGAACGACCAGAACAACACGGTCGAGAACAACTACGCACACGACACACAGGGCTATTGCATCGCGGTCTTTGCCGCGGGTTACGTCACGAAAGGCAGCGCGGTGAAGAACAACCTCTGCATCGACAATGGGCTCAGCCCGCGCCTTACCGCGCTGCAGGGTGCACTCTATCTGCACACCTGGAACGGCGGCGTAATCCGCGGCCTCAATATCGAGGGCAACACGATCCACTGGAATCCCCGCGTGCCCGGCGCACCCGCCATCGTGGCTTCTGCCGATGTGGGCGAACCCCCCATCGTTTTCACGAAGAACACCGTCGAATCCACCTGGCCCCTGATCTATCGCATCAAGACTCCGTGGCAGAGCTCAGGCAATACGTACATCCTCAACGATCCGCCCGATTTTTCAATCGGCGGCAAACAGCATCTTTCGCTGGCCGCATTGCAATCCGCGGGCTCCGAGCAGTCAAGCCGCGTCTTGCCTGAGGCCGAATCAAATTTCGTGCCTGCGCTGCGCATCGACGCTCTCCTCGATCTCGCGCTCCAGTCCGACGGTTTGCTCGCGCCGGATGTGCGTGCGCAACTCGTCGTGCTGCGCAGTCTCGCCGGCCAGTATGCGCCGCGCCGCTTGCACATCGCCATCCATCTCCCGTCCGCAAGCCCGAGCGAAGCCGAAACCAATGCCCTGCATGACATGAATGATGTTCATCCCGGTGTGCTCAAATTCGCCCGCGACGCTGCCGCGGACTTGAAGGGCATTGACATTCGCCTGCTTGGACCGGACGGCCAATTACTCGAGGAATGGAATCACTTCATCAACCCGGCCACGCTCGGCGGCGCAGTTCGAGTGCGTCTCGGCCCGCCCGATTACGCGTACTGGCAAACTTCCAAACCCGCGCCCGAATCTGCGGAGGATCCGCAATGAAATGGTCTTTTCCTGCGCACAGTCCGCGGCCGCGCTCGCGGCGCGTCGCCGCTCTCCTCGCTGCCTTCGCGCTCGCCGCCTGCACAGCCCTCGGCCAGAACGAGCCTCCTCCGCCCGCGCTTCAGGCGCCCATCTCCGTTTACAACAACTGGTCCTCCTACGATGAGCTCTCCGACAACATCCCGCTTACGGAAACCCTGGCTATGCGCGAGCTTGACGAGTTGCTGCGCCTCAAGCGCGACGGTGTCCGCTTCGACTATTACATGATGGATGCTTTCTGGTTCGCGCCCGACGGCGCTTACCGCACCTGGCGCACGCCCAACTGGCCCAACGGACCCGACGCCTGGATCAAGAAATGCCGCGACAACGGCGTCCTTCCCGGCCTCTGGTTCAGCACCAACACGCTGGTTAAGATCCAGGCCGCGCCCGCGTGGCGCGATTCGCTCAATGGCGACGGGACGGCCATGTCGTTTTCTGAAGGCGGCTTTCTGCCCGACTTCATGAACGCGCTGCAATTCTGGTACGACCGCGGCATACGCATGTTCAAATTCGACTTTGTCGATATGTCCGCCGCAACCCCGGCCGATGCCGCCAAAATGACGAAAGCCGAAATCCGCGAGCGCAACGCCGCGGCCTTCCGCAGGGCCCTCCTCATCTTTCGCCGCAGGAATCCCGATGCCGTTCTGCTCGCCTTCAACGGTTTCGGCGGCACGCTCGACAACACCTATGCGCGCCTGCCCTTCGCCGATCCCACCGATCTGCGCTGGCTTGAAGTTTTCCAGATGGAGTACACCGGCGACCCTCGACCCTCCGACGTGCCCGAAGAAAATTTCTGGCGGTCCATGGACATCTACAGCGACCACATGGTGCGCCGCTTTGAGCAGCTCGGTTTTCCGCTTGAGCGCATTGACTCGACCGGCTTCATGGTGGGCAAGACCGGCACCATTTACTATCGCGCCCTGCACGCGTGGAAGGGCGCGTTCCTTCTGATGATGGCCCGCGGCGGCTGGGTGAACACCGTGCACGGCAATCTCGAATTGCTCACCGACGACGACGCTCGCTGGATGGCCCGCGCGCAGTCGCTGTTCTTTGAGCTGCAGAGCCTCGGCCGCATTCACACCTTCGGCGGCATCCCCGGCGACGTGGCGCCCTACGGTTTCGGCGGCGTCACCACCCGCGGTGCGGTGTATGTTGTCGTCAATCCGGCGCAATCCGTGGCCACTGTCACCATGCCTTTGCTCGCTCCCGATCAGCCCCCGCTCGGCCCCGGACGCATTCAATTCCGCGACGCGGGCTTTGAGCCGCAGCTCAACGGCGACCGCATCACGCTTGGTCCGGGCCAGATGGCGATGGTCGGCTACGGCGCTTACGCCTCGTCCAAATACGACTTCGGCATGCAGGACGATGTCGTCATTCCCCGTACCATCGCACCGTTCCCCGCCGACTTTCAGTCCACGGGCGCCGGCACCATCGCGGCCAGCATTGACCCGCCTGCGCGCGGCGTGCTGCGCGTCATCGTGCAGCAGTACGACCTCAATGGGCAATTAAAGCGCACCTGGGCCGGCGGCCCGCCCAGCGGCGAGAACATGGGCAAGGTTTTCGCGCTCACCGCCTCCCAGGGCGATCGGCCCGTTCCCGTCAAAATCGATTACGACAAAGTCATCTGGAGCGGCCTGAGCTGGGCCGTCGGTGAGATCGACGCCAACGACCTTACGCCCGGCGTCTCACTCAACATTCGCTTCCATTCCGAAGAAAAAGACCCGGTCACGCTGAAAGGCACCGCCTATCTGGTCGAATACTGATCGTGTTAATACCAACAACCGGTCCGAGGAGAATCCCCCCATGAAGCAGTCGTGGTTGCTCCCATTTCTCGCGTTGCTTGTTGCCAGCGGAACCTCTGCGCCCGCGCAAAAGCTCGCTCTTCACGACGGCGATCGCGTGGCGTTTTACGGCGACAGCATTACCGCGCAGCGCTACTACACGCGCTTCATGGAAGACTTTGTCCTCACCCGCTATCCGCAGATGCACCTCGCCTTCTTCAACGCCGGCGTGCCCGGCGACCGCGTCAGTGGCGGTTACACCGGCGACGTCAACTTACGTCTCCGGCGCGATCTTTTCCCGCTCCAACCCACCGTGGTCACCATCATGCTGGGCATGAACGACGGCTACTACCTTCCCTACGATCCGAAATACCAGGCAATCTATGAAGACGGTTACCGCAAGCTGCTCGCGTCTATCCAGACCACGCTTCCCGAGACACGCATCACGCTCATCTCGCCCACGCCTTACGACGAGGTCACGCACGGCACTGAGTTCCCGCAGTACGATCAGGTCATCACCCGCTACGCCGTTTTCGTCAAAAATCTCGCTAACTCTTCGCATCTTTCCTTCAGCGACTTCAATCAACCCATCGCCTCGCTCGACGCCGCGGGCCTGGCCAGGAATCCCTCACTCGCCGCGCTGCTCGTGCCTGATCGCATCCATCCCTCGGAGGCCGCGCACTGGGTGATGGCCGCAACCCTCGCGCGCACCTGGGGCATGTCTCCCATCGTGAGCAGCGCGCATCTCGACGCCGCGCAGCCAGTGCCCGTTGCCGCCGAGAACACGCAGGTCTCCGCGCTCTCGCAGACGGACGGCAAGCTCGCCTGGACCGAGCTCGACAACGCGCTGCCGCTGCCGCTCGATCTTGAGAGCGGCATGGTGCTCTTCGTTCTCGGCATCTCCGATCTCGCTGACATGGACCGCCAGATGCTCCGCGTCGACGATCTCTCCGCGCCGCGCTACATCCTCAAGATCGACGGCCGCACCATCGCTTCCTTCTCCCGCGACCAGCTTGCCGCCGGCGTCAATCTCGCCCTCTATGACACGCCCATGGAAGGCCAGGCGCGCGACATCGACGGCATCGAGCTCAAGCGCACGCACCTCGATGAAGCCCGCTTCCTTCTCGCCATTGAGGATCCGGTTGCTCCCGA
>DATJRT010000174.1:0-7726 GCA_035504495.1 Occallatibacter sp. | reverse complement strand
GTGTCGTTGCCCATCATGTAAGGGCCGGCAGCGGCTTCGAGATCGGTCATCATGCTGCGCGGGCGGGAGAGCGCGGCGATCAGGTCGCGGTCGAGCGGGTTGATGCCTGTGCCGGGACTTTCACCGCGCCAGTACTCGGGGATGAGCCAGTCGACGTCGCGGGTGCCGACGCTGACAGGCCAGCCGACGCTGGCGACATGCAGGCCGGCGCTGTGGGCCACGCGCCAAAGCGTGGGCGATTGGATCTCGGCGGCGTACCAGTTCCATGCTCCGGCGAAGCGCTGCTCGGGATCGAATTCAAGATTGTTGTAGATGCCGTGCTCGGCGGGCGTAACGCCGGTGAGGAGGGTCGTGTGGCTGGGATAAGTGTCGGTGGGCCAGACGCCGATGACGCCATCGGCGTAAGTTCCGTTTTTTACCAGGGTGCGCAGGAAGGGGATCTTGAGGCCCTTCTGATTGGCCTGGGTAACGTACTCCGGCTTGAGGCCATCGATGGAGATCATAAGGACAGGCGCAGCGCAGGCCGAGGCGGCGAAGAGAGATGCCGCGCAAGCGATCAGGAAGGCAAGCTGCGGTTTGCGCAAGGAAAATAGACGACGCCCATTGGGCATGGGGGAATGCTCCTCAGTATTTTGGCGGGAATTCAACGAAGGCGCCCGCAATCTCTGAAGTCGGCTGCGCAAAACTGGCTGCGCAGGCGGGCGGCATTCCGTTGGCGAGGAGAATTATACAGTTCGAACCGTGGGCCGGGGATTCGGCCCGCTTGGGCCACCCGGCCAGCGAAATTGCGCCGCGCGGCGCAGACACGGCAATCAAAAAAAGGCCGCTCCGGAGAGCGGCCTTTCTGAATCGCGGATGCGATGCTTTTGCGGCGAAGCCGCGTTTGCCCCACCGCAGGTGGTTATGCCGGCGAGGGTGAACCCTCTGGAAAGCCGGGGCCGCTGCGGCTTTCCGGCTTGAGGACCTGCTGCTGCGGGCTGCCGTCGCCGTCGGTGGGCGAAGCCAGCACCGAACGCATCGGGGGCAGCTCCTTGCCTTCAATGAGCAGCCGGACCTCTTCGGCGTCGATGGTCTCGCGCTCGAGCAGAGCCGCGGCGATGCGGTGCATGGGGTCCCTGTTCGCGTCGATGATGTTGCGCGCGGACTGGTAGGCCTCATCGATGAGGCGGCGCACTTCAAGGTCGATCTGGCGCGCGGTCTCTTCGGAGAAGTCGCGATGCTGGGCGATCTCGCGGCCAAGAAAGATCTGCTCTTCCTTCTTGCCGAAGGTGAGGGGTCCGAGGCGGCTCATGCCGTACTCGCAGACCATGCGACGGGCAAGGTCGGTGGCGGTTTCGATGTCGGAGCCGGCGCCGGTGGACATCTGGCTGAGGAAGATCTCCTCGGCCACGCGGCCACCGTAGGCCGTAGCCAGGCGGGTTTCGAGGTACTCGCGAGTATAGTTGTGGCGGTCGTCAGGCAGATAGACGGTGACGCCGAGGGCCATGCCGCGGGGAATGATGGTGACCTTGTGGATGGGGTCAGAGTGCTCGCGCATGATGGAGACCAGGGCGTGGCCGGCCTCGTGGTAGGCGGTGACGCGCTTCTCCTCGTCCGTAAGCAGCATGGACTTGCGCTCGGCGCCCATGAGGACCTTGTCCTTGGCCAGCTCGAAGTCGTACATGGTGACCTGCTTGCGATTCATGCGCGCGGCATTGAGCGCGGCCTCATTGACCATGTTGGCGAGATCGGCGCCACTGAAGCCCGGGGTTCCGCGGGCGAGGACGTTGAGGTTGGTGTCGTCAGAGACGGGCACTTTCTTAACGTGCACGCGGAGCACTTCCTCGCGTCCGCGGACATCGGGCAGGCCGACAACCACGCGGCGGTCGAAGCGGCCGGGGCGGAGCAGAGCGGGATCGAGAACGTCAGGCCGGTTGGTGGCCGCGACCAGGATCACGCCGTCGTTGGATTCAAAGCCGTCCATTTCGACGAGGAGCTGGTTGAGGGTCTGCTCGCGCTCATCGTGGCCGCCGCCGAGACCTGCGCCGCGATGGCGGCCGACGGCATCAATCTCGTCGATAAAGATGATGCAGGGAGCGTTCTTCTTGCCCTGCTCGAAGAGGTCGCGGACGCGGCTTGCGCCAACGCCGACGAACATCTCCACAAAGTCAGAGCCGGAGATGGAGAAGAAAGGCACGTTGGCTTCGCCGGCCACGGCGCGGGCGAGAAGGGTCTTGCCGGTTCCCGGAGGGCCAACCAGCAGAACGCCCTTGGGAATGCGCCCGCCGAGCTTCTGGAACTTCTGCGGCTCGCGCAGATATTCGATGATCTCCTTAAGCTCTTCCTTGGCCTCATCGACGCCGGCCACGTCTTTGAAGGTGACCTTCTTCTGCTGCATGGAGAGCAGGCGCGCGCGGCTCTTGCCGAAGGAGAGCGCCTTGTTGCCGCCGGACTGCATCTGGCGCAGCATGAAAAACCAGATGGCGCCGAGGAGAACGAAGGGGCCTACGTTGAAGAGCAGCGGCAGCAGGATGTTGCTCTGCGGCTCCTTGATGGAGAAGTTCACCTTGGCGGCCAGCATGGCCTTCTCAAGGTCCTCATAGTTGCTGGGAAGCGTGGTGTGGAACTCTTCCTTGGGCGAGGCCTTCAGGTTACCGCGTAACTCGTCACCCTGGATGGTGGCACTCTGCACCTGCCCGCTCTGAACCTTGTCCATGAGATCAGAGTAGGCGTACTCCTGATCTTTGTTCATGCCTGTGCTCTTCGACACCACACCCCACAGCAGCATGAGGCAGATGAGGATAAAGACCCAAAACATGATTGTCTTAACGCTCGAGTTCACCAGGATTCCTCTTTCCCGGCAAGGGGGAGACGACCGTCAAACATTCCCTTCACCGACCCAACCATCCGTTAGACGCATTTGCGTGAAATCAAGTGGCAGAAAGTGCAAAGCCTCCGGCAATCAACACGACCACTGCCCGCCCGGACGGGCAGTAAGCAAATTGTACTCCCAGGGTAATGAAATCCACAGCGCTCCGGGGCGGAAACGGGTACATTCCAAAGCCGAGCGGGCTTACGGAGGTGACTGGGCGGGCGCGGGGTACGGAGGGCCAGCGGCAAGCGGGCTGGCGGTGACGGTGACGCCGGCGAGCGGTTCAAGCTCTACTCCCTGCATCCAGACGATCGTTCCCTGGAGCTCGAGGACCGGCCAGAGGGTGCGGGCTGATCCTGTAACTCGCAGATGTTCCAGGACTTCCTTCACTTTGCGTGGGCCGCTCGAGTGGCGCAGGCGAACCCGGTCGCCAGGTTTCCAATTGCGCAAAAGGGCTGTGCCTGGAGCTGGTTGCGGGTGGGAAAGCTCGACGCGCAGACGCAGGCCGAAGGAGGGAGCGGACAGTTCCCCGGGGACGGAAAAGTTGTACGCGGGAGCCGCTTCCGTGGGAGTACAGTTTTCTCCCGGCGTCGAGGCCGAAAGACGCAACTCGCGGGGGGTTCGCTCCGCGCGCAGGCCGGCAGAGAGCGTGAGACGCTGCCCGGCGTGGCCCTTAAGGGCGAGCACACGGAGAGATTCGGTGGCAGGGAAATCGAGCTCCGCGCCGAGCCGGCTTGCGGCGTGGCGCAGGAGGCGGCGCTGGAGCGCGGGATCGAGCGCGGCCAGGCGCGTGCATTCGAGAGCGAGGCCTTCGCCCGAGGCGCGGCCTCCGCCGCGAACCGGGAGCCCGGACAGGATCAATTGCGGTGCGAAGCGGGCGAGCTCGGCCTGCCAAAAAGCTTCTTCATCGCGGGCGAGCCCGGCCATGTGGGCAAGATGGGCGCGCAATTGCGGATTCCAGGTTTCGAGCAGCGGGAGCAGCTCATGGCGGATGCGGTTACGGGTGAAGGAGAGACGGAGGTTCGAGGAGTCCTCGCGCCAGGGCTGGCCGAGGGTGTGGAGATAGGACTCGATCTCGGCGCGGGTGACGCCGAGGAGCGGGCGAACGATCACCCCCTCCGGGGTTTCGAGTCGTGGATAAATGCCGGATAGACCCTCCGTCCAGGCGCCGCGCAGGAATTTGGCGAGAACGGTTTCGGCCTGATCGTCGAGGGTGTGCGCGGTGGCGATTGCGTCCAGCGGGATTTCGGACAAGAGGGTGCGGAACCAGGAGTAGCGCAGGCGGCGCGCGGCCTCTTCAATGGATTCGCGCGGCTTGCCGGATTTC
This sequence comes from Occallatibacter sp., assembly GCA_035504495.1. Taxonomy (GTDB): domain Bacteria; phylum Acidobacteriota; class Terriglobia; order Terriglobales; family Acidobacteriaceae; genus Telmatobacter. Next base: position 3,548 of record DATJRT010000174.1, on the reverse strand, counting down.
GGATCGGGTGCGGCCTCGGCGGCGGTGTCGACGCGGGCTTCATGGAACGGGAGGCCGAGCCGGCAGGTGAGGTCGCGGCAAAATTCGAGGTCGGCGTCGGCCTCTGCCCCGCGCAGGCCGTGGTGCAGGTGCGCCGCGTGGAGGACGAGACCCAATTTGGGGCCCAGTTCCCTGCCCTTTCGCGCGTTTTGCTCGGCGAGCGCGCGCAGGAGGGCCACCGAGTCCGCTCCGCCGGAGACGGCGACGGCGAGGCGCATGCCGGGGCGGAGCGTTGCGGTGTCGATAGCGATTGAGTGCGCCACGGTTGGATGATACCCCGCCCCGAGGTTCTCCATCCCGGCGCTTTCTATAATCCAACCATGCTTACAACGCGCCTGGCCACGCCCGCGGACGCCGCGCTGATTACCGCGCATCGCCGCGCCATGTTTGCGGAGGCCGGCTTAGGCACAGCACAAGCTCTCGAAGAGGTGAGCCGGAGTTTCAGGCCGTGGCTGGAGCGCATGATGGCCGCCGGCCGCTATGTGGGCTGGATTGCCGAGGAGGGCGCAGTGGCCGCGGCTTCGGCGGGGTTTTTCGAGCTGGACTGGCCGCCGCATCCGCTCGATCCGACGGCGACAGCGCGCGGCTACCTGCTCAACTTCTGGGTCGAACCCGCGCACCGCAGGCGCGGGCTGGCGCGAGCGCTGGTGCGGGAGGCGGTGGCCGAGAGCCGCCGGCGCGGACTGGGCGTGACTGCCCTGCACGCCTCGGCCGCGGGGTGGCCGGTGTACGAGAAAGAGGGCTTCCGCGCCTCCGGCGAAATGTTCTTCGTGGACGCGCGCGAGTCCTGACCGTGCGCGGCGGACGCTGGGCCGATGTATACTCCAGCCGGTATGCAGGTGTTCGCGATATTGCCGGCGGCGGGATTGGGAACGCGCATGGCGGGTCCGCTGCCGAAAAGCCCTGACGAACAGAAGCCGTCTTCAGGAACGCCTCCCAAGCAGTTTCTGGCGCTGGACGGCGTGCCCATCCTGATCCACTCGCTGCGCGCCTTTGCTGCGGTGGAGCGGGTGACGGCAATCTTTGTGGCCGTGCGCAAGGCGGAGATGGAGCGGGTGCAGGCGCAGATTGCCGAGTACGCCGCCGAGTACGGTTTTCAAGGGCGCGTGCAGGTGGTGGAGGGCGGCGAGAAGCGGCAGGAGTCGGTGGCGAACGCGCTGGCGGCGCTGAAGGCCGAGGCGGACGATGTGGTGCTGGTGCACGATGCGGTGCGGCCGCTGATCGACGCGGCAACCATCGAGCGCACGATCGATGCCGTGGCCGAGCATGGAGCGGCGATTGTGGGGCTGCCGGCGGTGGACACCATCAAGCAGGTGGAGCGCACCGCGCATGGAGCGCTGATAACGGCGACCATTCCGCGCGAATACGTGGTGCTGGCGCAGACGCCGCAGGGCTTCCGCTATGGGCTGCTCAAAAAGGCCTTTGCCGAGGCCACGGCGGATGGGTTTGTCGGCACGGACGAGGCCTCCGTGGTGGAGCGGGCGGGGCTGCCGGTGGCCGTGGTTCACGGTTCTCAGGTTAATCTGAAGATTACGCAGCCGGGGGACCTGGAACTGGCGGAGTTCTACCTGAAGCAGCGGCGCTAGCGGGGCTGGCGGCGTTAGCGCCTCCTACCCTGGGCGCAAGAACAAAGACGCGCCGGGAGCGGGGCACCGGCTTGCGGCGAAGCACAGGCACGATAACCATGGAAATACGCATTGGCATTGGCTGGGACTCGCACGCATTCAAAGCGGGCATACCGCTGCGCCTGGGCGGGATGACGCTGGACCATCCGGAGGGGCTGGCCGGCCATTCCGACGGCGATGTGCTGCTGCACGCGATCACGGATGCGTTACTGGGCGCGGTGGCGGCGGGCGATATCGGCAGCTTTTTCCCGCCCGGCGATCCGCGGTGGAAGGATGCCGACTCAGCGATCTTTCTGAAGCTGGCACTGGAGGAATTGCACCACGCGGGTTTCCGCCTTGCCAATGTGGACACGACGCTGGTGCTGGCGGCGCCCAAGATTGCGCCCATTGCCGGCGAGATGCGCGCGCGCGTGGCCGACCTGCTCGGCGTAAACATCGACCAGTTGAGCATCAAGGCCAAGACGCCGGAGGGGCTGAACCTCGACCACGTGGCGCAATGCCACGCCGTGGCGCTGGTGGAGCGGATGCCGGAGCCGGAAGAGGTGAAGAGCATGAGCGAGGTGATCGAGAGCCAGCGGCAACTGGAAGACGTGGTGGACGATCTGCTCGCCTCAGTGCACGGGGTGCCGAAGAAGCGAACGGTCGATCCGGTGTACGACACCGAGGACATCACGTGAGCGCAGGGACTGAGGGCCGGGAGTGCAAGGGACCGAGGAATAGGGAGCTACGGTCAGGGATCGGGGATCAACGGAGCGGCTCGCAAATCTTGAGGGATACGCGATCGGGTCGCGCGGTGGGAGGCTGGTTGCTTGAGAAGAAGAATTTGATTGCGGCGCGTGGGATCAGCCTGTACGCTTGCTCGCAGATTTGATCTCAAGCCACGGAGGATTGGCCATGCATGCCCTAGCGCTTCTCCTGCAAAATCCCGACCAGCTGGACCCCGAGATGATACGGCGAATTGTCGGCGCCTGTCTGGTCATTATTCCCATCATCATCGTGGTCAGCATTGCCGTTGTGATGATTCCGTGCTGGTTCGTTTTGAAGAAGGCCGGGTTTACGCCGTGGCTTTCGCTGCTGTGCATCATGCCTACGCTGGGCACGCTGATCCTGCTCTACGTGCTGGCGTTTGCACAGTGGAAGGTGGCGCCGGCGCCGGTGCAGGCGTACTGGCCGCCGCAGCCGCCCGCTCCGCCGCAGCCGCCGCAAGGATAAAGTTACCCATCCCACTCCGCGCCAGGGGAGTATGGGCGGCGGGCGCTCTGGGTGAATGCTTTAGCATCGAAGCTGGGAAGCAGCCGGCCCGATGCCCAATTCAACGCCATCCGGAATGAACACTCCGCGCGTGCGCTTTGCGCCTTCGCCCACCGGTTTTCTGCACGTGGGCAGCGCGCGCACGTTTATCTTCAATTGGCTCTATGCGCGGCACAATCAGGGGACGATGGTGCTGCGGCTGGACGATACGGACGTGGAGCGCAACACCGAGGCCAGTGTGCAGAGCATTTTTGAGGGTCTGCGCTGGCTGGGTCTGGACTGGGACGAGGAGTACAGGCAATCGGAACGGCTGGCGCTGCACCGGAAGGCCGCCGAGGCAATTTTTGAAAAGGGGCTGGCCTATCGCGACTTCACGCCGGCGCATGCGGGCGACGATAACCAGTCCGGAGCGCAGGGCGCGTGGCTGTGCAACGCCGGGATGCGCGAGATGCCGCGCGAGGAGAGCGACCGGCGGGCCGCGGCGGGCGAGCCGTTTGCGCTGCGTTATCGCGTGCCGCGCGGTGAGGGAAGAACGCTGCGGTTTGTTGACGGCGTCTACGGCGAGCAGGCGAAGCTGGCCGACGAGGTGGAGGATTTTGCGCTGCTGCGGTCAGCCGGGGCCCCCAAGGACGG
>DATJRT010000173.1:0-2970 GCA_035504495.1 Occallatibacter sp. | reverse complement strand
TCCACCTTGAGCAGGACCACGCGCACGCGCTCGCCGATGGAGAACTGCTCCAGCCGCGACTGCTCGCGCTTGGGGCAGCGGGCCTCGGCCTTGCCCAGGTCGAAGATGACGTCCTGGCCTTCGATGCGCTTGACGGTCGCGTTCAGGACTTCCTTTTCGCGGTGCGCATACTCCTGGAAGACGGTGTCGCGCTCGGCTTCGCGCACCTTCTGGAAGATGATCTGCTTGGCCAGCTGCGCGGCGATGCGTCCCAGGGGGCTGGTGTCGCGGTACATGCGAATCTCGCTGCCCACCTCGACGCCGGGCGCAAGCTCATTGGCTTCGGAGAGCGTGATCTGGTTGACCGGGTCCTCGATCTCGTCCTCGTCCGAAACCACGGTTTTATAGATATATGCGGTAATCTCGCCGGTTTCCTTGTTCAGCTCGCCGCGCATGTTTTCCTGGGTCTTGTAGAACTTGCGCGTGGCCAGGGCGATGGCTTCCTCAACCGCGCCGACAACGATGCCGGGGTCGATGCCCTTTTCCTGGCTCAGGAGCTCGATACTCTGATACAAAGCGCTGCTGGACATGTGCGTTGACTCTCTTCTTCTCGGTTGTGTGAGGCGGGGACCAAGGGACTAAGGGACGCAGGGACTGACGAAAACATCAAAAATCAGTCCAGCTCTGTCTCCTGCTTCTTAGTCCCTGCGTCCCTTGTCCCTGTTGCTCAAATCTCCGGCACCAGGCGAGCCTTTTCGATGTTGCCGATGGCGATTTCCACGGTGCTCACTCCGGATTTCCGGCTCTTGCTGTTCTGCTTCACTGCCGCCAGATCAAGCACGATAGTGAGTGCCCCAGGTCTCGATTCCGAGAGCTGGGAGTCTGCCGCCATCAATCTCCCCTGCCAGTGGCGATTGTTGCGAACCGGCTCGAAGGTCTGCACCTTCAACAGGCAACCGACGAACCGAAGAAAATCCTCGGGCTTGCTCAGCTTGCGATCCAGCCCCGGCGAGCTTGCTTCAAGCGTGTACGCGGCCCCCGGAACCAGGTCTTCCACGTCGAGAAAGACGCCAAAATCGCGGCTGAAGGCTGCGCAGTCCTCATGGGTGACGCCGGAAAGCTGCTCCACGCTCAGGGCGCCTTCGACGAGCTTTTCCGGTAACCCTTCCGCCCCGCGTTCCACGGCCTGCCTGAGCCGGGCGCGCGCAACGGCGTCCTTTTCGAGGTAAACCCGCAGCGTCCGTTCCTTTGCGCTCCCGGCAAACTCGATGTCAACCACGTCGAGCCCGTGGGATGCGGCCACCCGCTCGGCCGCCGATCGGATTGCTTCCAGCCTGACTGCCATCTTCTTCTGCGCCGCCTCTTTATCGGGCGGCCGCCCGCCCGGCCCAACAACCATTTCTGCGTGCACCGGGCCGAAATTTTCCGCAAATAAAAAGTGGGCTATCAGCCCACTCCTCTCTCCGCCAGCCGGTGCGCACACGGTAAAGCCTGGCGGACAAATTCGTCTGCACTGTCAGAATACCGCGAAATGGGGGGAAATTCAACCGCGGGGTGAGGCTTGCGCGGTTGGCCGCAGGCGGCTATCAGTAAAGCATGCCGTTCGACGTCCATCCCCCGGAATACGTTTCGCCGCTCGGGATCGAACGGCTATGCGCAGCGGCAGCCGCGGTTGCGCGGGATCCGGCCGCGGGCCTCTTCGGACCGGAGTCAATCACCTGGCGCATCGACCGCGAGTCGGCGCTGTTTCTGGGCGCGGGACGGGCGGCGCTGCTGCAGCTGGCGCATCCCTGGGTTACGGCGGCGCTGGTGCAGCACTCAAACCTGCTCGACCAGCCCGTCGCCCGCTTCCACAACACCTTCCGCGTGGTCTTTACAATGGTTTTTGGCACGCTCGACCAGGCGCTGGCCGCCGCGCGCCATCTCTACCAACTACACACAGGCATTCGCGGAGAGCTCCGGGAAGACACGGCCGGTTGGAGCCGCGGAACCCACTACGAGGCCAACGAGATTGCGGCGCTGCGCTGGGTTTTTTCCACGCTGGTGGAAAGCGCGGTGATGGCCTACGAGTGCGTGCTGGGGCCGCTTGGGGCCAGTGAGCGCGAACAGTACTATGCGGAGAGCAAGCGCATGGCGGCGCTGTTCGGAATTCCCGCCTCGGCGCTGCCGGAGAACTGGCAGGCATTCCGCGCCTGCAACCATGAAATGCATGCGTCGGATGAGCTGGGCGTGAGCGCCGAAGCGCGAAGATACGGCACGCGGTTGCTCGCCGGCGCGGGCTCCCCTATTCATTCCTGGATTCACCCGCCGCTCTGGTATCGGGCGTTGACGGTTGCGTGGCTGCCGGAGCGGTTCCGCTCCGAGTTTTCCTTTGATTTCGGAGAAGATTTGCGTACAGCCGCAGAGTCGGCTGCGCGCAGGCTGCCGGGGTTTTACCGGCGTCTGCCGGATGCGGTCCGGTTCGTGGGGCCGTATCACGAAGCGCGGGCGCGGCTCCGCGGGCGGAGTTGCGGGATTCTGGCGCGGTTGAGCAACCGCTTCTGGATCGGCGAGCCGCGGATGCCGTTCAGCGAGGGGGCTGCGGTACGCGAGAATGACAAAAGCAAGAGGCAGGAAAGTTGAGCCCGAATATCGACCCGCGCGACCAGCTCGAACCGGAACAACTCGGTGCGCTCAGCAGCGCCTTCCGCGCGCAACTGCTGGCGTGCCTGGAGGAGTGTGTTCGCGGGCGGCGCGGGCTGTTTGCCGAAGCTGTAGGGGAGGAGAATGAGTGGCCGGAGGCGGTGGGGTTGCGGGAACTGGCCCTTGCGCTCCAAGATGTCTTCTCCGCCCACGAACAGCGCAACGCGCTGTGCGACGAGTTTCTCGATCTGTGCTCGATGCATGGCGAGGCGAATCCGGGCGAGCGCAGGCTGGCGCGGGCATTCCTTGAGCGCATCGAGCGGGACCAGGTGGGCACGCCAGCGAACGAAGAAAACAACCCGAATTGAA
>DATJRT010000172.1:0-3169 GCA_035504495.1 Occallatibacter sp. | reverse complement strand
GACGTCCTGGACGACGAGAAACTCAAGCGCGGCAAGGGCGCGGGCGACGTCGTTGGCGTTGGCGTCCGAAGTGATGGTGTCCTCGCCCTTGAGGTAAATGCATTTCAGCTTGCCCTCATGCACGGCCTGGATCATCTCGTGGTTGTCGAGACCCTTTTTCGGCGGCAGCGGGACGCCCCATGCGGCTTCAAACTTGGCGCGGATCTCCGGGTCTTCTACATCCTGATACCCGGAGTAGACATTGGGCATGGAGCCAAAGTCGCTGGTGCCCTGCACATTGTTGTGGCCGCGCATGGGATAGGCGCCGGCGCCGGGGCGCATGTAATTGCCGGTAAGCAGAAGCAGATTGGAGATGGAAGTTGACGTGTCCGATCCGCCGCAATGCTGGGTGACGCCCATAGCCCAGAGGATGCAGACGCCGTCTGCCTCGATGATCTCGCGCGCAATCTGCTGGAGCGTCTCCGCGGCGATCCCGGTGCGCTTCTCGGCGAACTCGAGCGTGTAGGGCGCGAGAGATTTTTTGTATTCGGCGAACTGGTTCACCCATTTGTCGATGAACTCCTGCCGGTGCCAGCCCCGGTCGAGGATGTATTTGGCCACAGCATTGATCCAGACCGCGTCGGTGGAGGGCGCGGGGCGGATGAAGAGGTCGGCGCGTTCGGCCATCTCGTGCTTGCGCAGGTCGGCCACGATGAGGCGCTGGCCGCGGAACTTGTGCGAGCGCTTGATGCGCGTGGCGATCACCGGGTGGCTCTCCGCGGTGTTCGAACCGACGAGAATCACCAGGCCTGCGCGCTCGATGTCCTGGATCGAACCCGTGTCGCCGCCGTAGCCCACGGTGCGCTTGAGGCCCATGGTTGCCGGGGTCTGGCAGTAGCGCGAGCAGTTGTCGATGTTGTTGGTGCCGATGACGGCGCGCGCCAGCTTCTGCATCAGGTAGCTTTCCTCGTTGGTGCATTTGGAGGAGGCGATGAAGGCCAGCGCGTCGGGTCCGTGCTTGCTTTTGATCGCCGTAAATTTTTCCGCGATGAGCGTGAGCGCTTCGTCCCACGTGGCTTCGCGAAAGCCGTCGCTTCCATCCGCGCCGCGGGTGCGGATGAGCGGATGCGTCAGCCGGTCGGGCGCATTGACGTAATCCCATGCGAACTTGCCCTTGATGCAGGTGGAGATTCCGTTGGCCGGCCCTTCGGCGGGCTCGATCTTGAGAATGTGGCGGCCGCGCGTCCACACGTCAAAGGAGCAGCCGACGCCGCAGTACGTGCACACGGTCTTGGTCTTCTGGGTCAACTGCGCACGCATGGCCGCTTCGGCGTTTGAGATGGCCAGGATGGGCCCGAATCCGGTGTCGGGCTCGACGGCTTTGACCGCCGCGATCATGGGTTCGAGCGCGGTGCGTGGCAGGTCAGTCATCAGGCCGGCGTGGCCCAGCATGGATTTTTCCATAAGCGCGTTACACGGACAAACCGTGACGCAATGGCCGCAGGAGACGCACGACGAGCCTTCGATGATCTCGCCGCCATCCCACAGCACGCGGGGATGCTCTCGCTCCCAGTCGATGGTGAGGGTCTCATTCACCTCCACGTTCTGGCAGGCTTCCACGCAGCGCCCGCAAAGGATGCACTGGCTGGAATCGTAGCGATAGAAGGGATTGGAATGATCCTGCGGGTAGGGTTTGGGCGTGAAGGGCTCGGACTGATAATCGACGTGCAGATGCCCGGTGGTGTTATGCACGGTGCAATTGCCGTTGCTGTTGTCGCAGACGGTGCAATAGAGATCGTGATTCTTGAGGATGCGGTCGAAGGCCTCGCGCTGCGCGTTTTCAGCGCGGCTGCTTTCAGTGAGTACATTCATCTCCGCAGCCACTTGCGTGGCGCAGGCGCGGACGAGCTTGCCGTTCACCTCCACCATGCAGGTATCGCAGGTTTCGATGGGCCCCAGTTGCGGGTGATAGCAGACCTGGGCCAGGTGCCGCTCCGGCATGGCCCGGTTGATGGCCTCGATGAGCAGCTCTCCCTGCGTGGCCGGCACCGTGGCTCCGTCGAGCACCAGGGTGACGTCGAGTTTGTTTTCGAAAGGAGTATTGAGCAGGCGCTTCTCTTGGGTCATGGCCATCTCGGATGCGTCAGGCTTGGATGCGTCAGGCTTGGATGCGTCAGGCACGGTTATTCTTTCTCATTCTCTTTCGCTTCGTCCCTGCGAATCTGGCCGAGCCGCGTTCCCAGAATTTCAAGGAAGCGGTTGACGAGCGCGAGCGCGCGCCGCACCTCGCGGCGGCGAAGCTGGTTGAGGACGGTGAGAATTCCGGGCGGATCGTCCGCGACAGCCGGTGGCCGGCCCACCGTGCCGATCACGGCCGCCACGTAGCTTTCCATGACGCGCGGATCGATCGAGCCCAGCATTTTTGCGAGGAGGATGAGGTTACGCAGGCCGTTCGCGCCCTCGGGCGTACCGGCTGTCCGGGCGAGGGTTTCTGCCAGCTCGCCGCGCGCACCCAAAGCGCCGCGCAGCAGCTCGAGGGTGCGGCTGGTGTGCAATTGCTCGATCAGCTCGTAGGCATCGAGCAGAGCCTCCGCGTGCTTGAGCCGCGCAGCCTCAAGCCGCTCCGCTCGTTCCTTGCTCAGATCGCGAGGGGGAGCTTCCAACGGAATGGGCTGAGCCATGGGATTGCCTCCAAATGCGGGGAATCGGACTGCACTCGACTGACTCCGATGCCGCGACGCCGGTGCGTGGATGCCAGCATACTCCGGCGGCGTGCGGAATGGGAATTTGAAAACCTTGCGCACGGGCCTGTTCACGGAACGGCGGTCAGGCAGCGTTCCTGGCCGGAGTAGGCCACGAACCGGCGCCCGCGCAGAAAGCCGACCAGGGTGAGATTCATCTCGCGGGCCAGCTTGACAGCCAGGCTGGATGGCGCGGACACCGAAGCCACGACGGGAATGCCGGCGGCGAGCGCCTTCTGCACGATCTCAAAACCGCCGCGGCCGCTCACCATGAGCACGTGCTCGGCGAGCGGGAGCTTGCCCGCGAGCAGCGCCCAGCCCACGATCTTGTCCACGGCGTTATGACGGCCGATGTCCTCGCGCACCTCAACCAGCGCGCCCGATGCGTCAAAGAGCGCCGCGGCGTGCAGCCCGCCGGTGCGGTCGAAGGTGGCTTGATGCGCGCGCAG
>DATJRT010000171.1:0-11130 GCA_035504495.1 Occallatibacter sp. | reverse complement strand
GCGCTGGCCATCTACGAACAATACACGCCGGCATCGACGGAAGATGAAATTCCTGTCTCTGTCGAGGGCCAACTGCTGGGGCTGGCCGACCGCATCCAGACCATCGTGGCTATGTTCGGCATCGGCTACGCGCCCACGGGATCGAAAGACCCCTTCGCGCTGCGGCGCGCAGCCAACGCCGTGGTCAAAATACTCGCCGAGTCGGAACTGCCCCTCACGTTGAAAGATGTCTTGAATGCATCCGCTGCGGAGGGCGAGAATCGCGAACAGGTTGCGGCATTTTTCCGTGAACGCCTGCACTTCTACTTGAAAGACGTCCGCGGCTTTGCCTACGACGTGGTCAACGCTGTGCTCGCCGCCGGCGCAGACGATGTGCGCGACGCCATTGCGCGGGCAGAGGCGCTGACTACGGCGCGCGGTTCCGATGATTTTCTGGCGGTTTCCGCTGCGTTCAAGCGCATCAAGAATATTCTCCGCCAGGCGGAGGAAAAGGGATTTCCCGTTGGCTCGGCGACAGGTACAGAGCTCGCACCGGAAGCGAAGCAACTCGCCCGATCAGCCGCCGCGCTCGCGCCGCAGGTGGCCGAGCTGCGCCAGCAGCGCGACTACGGCGAGGCGCTCACGGCCATCGCCACCTTGCGGCCCGCGGTGGATGCGTTCTTCGACAAGGTGATGGTGCTCGATCCCGATCCGGAGATTCGCGGACAGAACCTCGCTCTCATCGACGACATCCTGCGCACCTTCTCCGGCATCGCCGACTTCAGCGAAATCGTGACCGCTTAGCGCCGCGCCGCAACCACGCCCGGTCCCTCACGGCCCATCGAGAAACGCCCGCACTGCCGGATCCAGCTTTGCCGCTTCGCAACTCGTCGCCAGGTGCCCGCAATCGCCTTCGAGCACCAGCGTCTTCGCGCCCAGCAGCGTTGCAAAATCGAGCGCGGGCTGCGGGTTCACCATCTCGTCCTGCGCGGCATTGATTACCAGCACCCTCGCCTTCACGCGCTTGGCCGCGTCCTCCATCGTGCCGCCGTGGCTGATGTCGTGATGAGCAACCGCTTCCAGTTGTGCGAGCCAGTCGTTGGCGTCGAAGGGGCTGATGCCGTTCGCCATGAGCCGCGCGTACTCGGTATCGAAACTCTTGTGCGTGCGCGCATAGTTCGCCGGCGTAGTCAGGTTCAGTTGCCAGATGAGCTCCGCGACGGGCGCGGCGATGGGCTGCGCGTAGCGGCCCTGCCGCCATTCCGGATCGGACTTCACCGCGTCTTCGTCGGTGCGGCAGAGCAGCAGGTCGCGGCTGTTGGGGCGCGGCGTGCCCACGATGGGGATGGCCTCGTCCATGAACTCGGGATAGTCGACCATCCACTCGAAGGTCTGGATGCCGCCCATGGAAATGCCCATCACCGCGTGCAGATGCTTCAGCCGCAAAGTCTCCGTCGCCAGCCGGTACTCGGCGTTCACCATGTCTTCAATCGTGAACGCCGGGAAATCGGGCCCGTGCTGCGCGGCCGAGTTCGAAGGCGACGAGGAGACTCCGTCGCCGAGCGCATCGACGGCGATCACAAAGTACTTCGTGGGATCGACCAGCCCCTCCGGCTTGACGGCATCCGCCAGGTTCGCGCTCACGCCGGAAAACCACGTGGGAAAGAGCACCGCATTCGAGCGCGCGGCGTTGAGCGAGCCCCAGGTGCGGTACCCGATGCGGCAGTTCTCGATTTTCTTTCCGCTCGCGAGCTTGCAGACGCCGAGATCGGCGATCTGCTGCTCGCCTTGCTGGGCTGCAATCGCGGGCGGCGCAACCGCCAGGCAGCCGAGGACACAGACGGTGAACCGGAGGGTGCGCTTCATGGGATGAGTGTATACGCAGGCCCGCGCGATCTTTGCGCTTCCAAGAAGATGCTGGCCGCTCAGCCGGACGTCTAAAATCGAGGGTGATGGCCGACACGCTTTACCTGAGCCTCTGGTATCCGAATCTGCGTCTGGCGGCGCTCCCTGACAAGCTGGCGGCGGTGCTGAGCGCGTTTGCCGCGCATGGCGGCGAGGCGCGCGTCTATGCGGCCACGGTGTGGCCGGTGAGCTGGAGCGAGGCGCCGGTGTTCCAGCGCGTCTATGCACGTATGGGGGAGCACGGCGAGCGCGGCTCCGAGCCCAGGCAGGCGGTAGAAGAGGCGCTCGAGCTGCTGCACGAGGATTACGCGTACGAGTTTCAGATCGGATGGAGCTTGTGGGAGCTGGAAACAGGCGCCGGATTGGATGGCCGCTGGGCGCGCGCGCCGCGGCTGGTGCGGGTCACCGGCTTCGGCCCGCTCTTTGACGAGGGCGCTTACGAGCAGGAGGGCCACGTCAAGGTGGACTTCGGTCCCGATGCTCCGTTCCTGGAAGAAGAGGCGGACCTGGACGCCGTAGGCGCGCGGCACGTGGAAGAGAACGTGCGCCAGCTGGTGGAGCTGACCACCGCAATCGAGAAGGATTCGGGGGCAACGGCGCGCGTGCTCTGGAGCGAGCTGGGCGAAAGTCTCGCGCAGCGGCTCGCCGGCCGGCTGGGGATGAGGAATTAGCAGCGTGCGGCTGACCATCGAGCGCATCCGGACCCTGGTGCTGGCCGCGGCCGTGCTGCTGGTGGTTGCGCTGGGCGTATTCCTCGCCATCGGCCGCTTCCGCATCCCGTTCAGCCGGCGCGATATTCCCAAGCGGCTGGGGATCGACATCGAACAGGAAGCCAACGGCGTCACCTATACGCAGGCGCACGGCGGACACACGCTGTTCAAGATTCACGCCTCCCGAGTGCTGCAGCTGAAGAACAACATGGCCCAGTTGCACGATGTGGAGATTGAGCTGTACGGCGCCGACGGCAGCCGCGTGGACCGCATCCAGGGCGACGAGTTCGAGTATGACCAGAAGGACGGCACGGCCACGGCAGCCGGACCGGTGGCGATGACGCTGATGCGCCCAAGCACGGCAACGCCGGGCAGCGCGGCCGCGCAGCCTGCGAGCGGAAAAGCGCCGGCGGCGGAAGGCAAGCCCGCGCCGGGAACGCAGCCCCCCGCCAACGAGATTTATGTAAAGACCAGCGGCATCACCTTCGACCAGAAGAGCGGCGTGCTGACCACGGCGCAGAGGGTGGATTTTTCTTCCGGGCAGGGAAGCGGCAGCGCCATGGGCGCCCTGTACGACTCGAGCCAGGGTTTCCTGGTGCTGGAGCACGCGGTGGAGCTGACCACGCGGCCCGGGCACGGCGCCGAGGCGGTGAAGATTTACGCCGATCGCGCTTCGTTCGAGCGCGACGCGAATCTCTGCAACCTGCGCGAAGCGCAGGCCGATTATCGCGGCGGGCACGCGACGGCGCGCGTGGCGCAGATCCTCTTTCGCAACGATGGCAGCGCGGTGCGCCTGGAAGTGACGGATGGATTCAGCCTGGCGACAGCTGCCGGAAGCCATCTGGCCGCTCCCACGGGCGCCATGGATTTCGACGAGCGCAATCAGCCGCGGCACGGGCATCTCGAGGGCGGCGTGACCATGGATTCCGTGAGCGGCGGACGCACGGTGCACGGTTCCTCGCCCACCATGGAGCTGGAATTTACGCCCGAGGGAGAGCTGCGCCATGCGCACCTGGAGCGGGGCGTGGAGATGGAAAGCGAGGAGACAAGCCACGGCGACGGGCAATCCGCGCCCGCGCGCGTGACCCGGACGTGGCGCTCGCCGGTCGCGGATATCGAGTTTCGCGTCGCGCTGGGCAGCCCCGGCCATGGAAAACCGGACCATGAGAAACCGGACTATCGAAAAGTGGAGCCGGCGACGATCCACGGATTTGGCGGCGTGGTGGTTACCGGAACAAGCGAGCCCGGGGACGGCGCGCCTGCGCGCTCGCGATTGACGGCCGACGAAGTCGATGGCGAGTTTGGGCCGGACGCGGCGCTGAAACAACTCACCGGAGTGGGCCACGCCGGCCTGGAAGAGATTGCCGCCACCGGCGCGCGGCAGACTGCCACCGGCGACCGGCTGGATGCGCAGTTTGCGCCACCGGCGGCAAAGACGGGCGCGGGCAGCGCAGGCGAGACCGGCGCGCAGGTGCAATCGGCGGTGCTTACCGGCCGGGTTGCGCTCACCCTGACGCCCGCTCCGGGTGCGCAGTTGGCATCGCCGATTCAAGCCTGGGCGGGCAAAGCCGTGTATGAGGACGCGGGCCAGTGGCTGCACCTCACGCTGAGCCCGCGCATCGACAGCGGCCAGTCGCAGATCACCGCGGACAGGATCGACATAACGCGGCAGTCGAACCAGGCCTTCGCGCACGGCAACGTGAAGGCGACGTATGTCTCGCCCGGAGATGAAGCCACGGCGGGTGCGGAGGATGCAGGCGCGGCGTCTCTCGGCGGACGGGGGCCGTCGCACATCGTGGCCGCGGAGGCAGAAATGAACCAGTCCACGGGAACCGCAACCTTTCGCGGGCACGCGCGCCTGTGGCAACTGGCCAACTCCATCAGCGCGCCGGTCATCGTGCTCGATCGCCAGCGGCAGATGCTCAGCGCGCAGACCGCCAGCGCAGCCGATCCGGTGACCGCGGTGCTGCTCTCGACAGAATCCGCGATCGCATCCGCCGGCAATCAGGGCGGATTGAAGCCGGGCGCGAGCGCCAGTCAAAACGCCGGCGCGAAAGTGTCCGCGCCCGCGGTGATTCGCGTGCGTGGCGGCGCGTTTACTTACTCTGACGCGGAACATCGCGCGGTGATGCGCGGCGGCGTGCTGGGGAGGGTCACGGCCGAGATGAGCGCGGCGACTTCAACGTCGAACCAGGTGGAGCTGCTGCTGATGCCCGGTTCGGCGCAGCATTCGCCTGGAAACTCAGGCCAGGCCGAGGTCGATCGCTTGACCGCCACCGGACGCGTCGTTCTCACCTCGCAGGGGCGCGTGGGCACCGGCGACGCGCTGGTTTATTCAGGCGCCACCGGAGACTATGTGCTGACCGGATCCGCGAACACGCCGCCGCGGATGACCGATCCCCAGCGGGGAAGCGTAACCGGCGCGGCTTTGATTTTCCATAGCCGCGATGATAGCGTCAGTATCGAAGGCGGCGCCCAGGAGACAGAAACCGTAACGACAGCGCCCAAGTAAGACGGAAGCGAGTCTAAGACTTTAATGGAGACATTGTTTGCCGAGGGCATCGGCAAGAGCTACAAGGGACGCCAGGTTGTGCGTGGAGTCAACCTGAAGATCTCGCGCGGCGAAGTGGTGGGACTGCTGGGCCCGAACGGGGCCGGCAAGACAACCAGCTTCTACATGATCGTGGGACTCGTTACCCCGGAGACCGGCCGCGTGCTGGTGGATGAGACGGAGATTACCCGCGTGCCCATGTACCTGCGCGCGCGCAACTTCGGCATCAGTTATCTGCCCCAGGAGCCCTCGGTCTTTCGCAAGCTGACGGTAGAGGAAAATATTCTCGCCGTGCTCGAGGCGCAGCCGCTGGGCAACCGCGAGCGGCGCACGCGCGCCGACCGTCTCATCAATCAATTGAACCTGGGCCACATTCGCACCACCCGTGGCTACGCGCTTTCCGGCGGCGAGCGCCGCCGCGTGGAGATCGCCCGCGCGCTGTGCATTCAGCCCAAATTCATCCTGCTCGACGAGCCTTTCAGCGGGATCGATCCGATTGCCGTACTGGAGCTGCAAAAGATTATTTTCGACCTGAAGGCGGGCGGAATCGGCGTTCTCATCACCGACCACAACGTTCGTGAAACGCTCAGCGTAACCGATCGGGCGTACATTATTGCTGAGGGCAGAATTTTCCGTTCCGGAACGCCGCATGAGCTGGGGAACGACGTGGAAGTGAGGCGCGTCTACCTCGGCGAGGGATTCTCCCTGGGCTAGGAGCAGCCGTGCCGGAAGTAACCCTTCCGGGGTAGACGTATGTGGCCGCGGACACTTGGTTCCGGCCCGCATTCCCAAATGGATTGCCGCCCATTCCGGAACGAGTGACCGAAACGAGTGATTTGAGAACCAGCGGCTTTCGCTTTAAGCTTTTTCTCACACCTTACACTCACGTCAGGTTCAACGGGGAAATGAAGTCCATTTATGGCGCTGTTGCAACCAAAATTGAGCCTCAAAGTCGCGCAACGCCAGGTGCTCACGCCCGGCCTGATGCAGATGGTGAGCGTTCTCGCGCTGAACAAGCTTGAGCTGAAGGAGATGATCGATGCCGAGATGGTGGAAAACCCCGTCCTGGAGGAGATTGACGAGTCGGTTCCGATGCTGGATGAAGTGGCGGGCCGCGAAGAGCGCCTGGAACGCAGCGCTGACGAAGCGGCGGCCCCACCCAAGGATGTATTCAGCGAGATTGATTTTGGATCGTACTTCCAGGACTATCTCGATCCCGGTTACCGCACGCAGCCTGAATACGAGGACAGCGAGAAGCCCTCGTTCGAGAACTTTCTCTCCCAGCCCACGACTTTGTCCGATCACCTGGCGTGGCAGCTGGGATCGCTGAGCCTGGAGCCCCGGCTGGAAGAAGCGGCCGACCTCGTCATCGGCAACCTGGACGAGGATGGGTATCTGGCGGCAAGCGACGAGGAGCTGGCCCGCGCGCTGATCGTGGTTCCGGCTGAGGCCGCAAGCGAAAACGGCCACGCGCCGGAGCTCGCCGCGGCGCTCGAACTGGTGCGCCGGGCCATCGAGGTGGTGCAGAGGCTTGACCCCGCCGGCGTGGCCGCGCGCGATCTGCGCGAGTGTCTCCTGCTGCAGGTTGCGGCCCAGCAGCACGAGTTCGGCCATTTGTACGCCAGGCACGCAGCCGAGGGCGGCGACGATCCCCATCGCGGCTTCCGCGCCGAAGCCGACGCGCAGCTGGAGATGCGCCGGCGCAGCATGGAGGTTGCGGCGGCCATTGTGGACCGCCACTTGCATCTTCTGCAAAAGCGTGATTTGAAAGATCTCGCCCGCGCCGCGCAGATTACCCTCGACGAGGCGGATGCCGCGCTCGAGTTCATCCGCACCCTCGACCCGCGCCCGGGAAGGCTTTACAACCGCGAGCAGACGCGGCTCATCGAGCCCGACGTGGTCTTCGTCAAGCGCGGCGGCGAGTGGATCGTGAGCATGAACGAAGAGGACCTGCCCAGCCTGCGCCTCAGCCAGCGTTACCGCCGCATGCTCGTCTCCGACTCCACGGACAAGGAAGTGAAGGACTACGTGAAGGAGCGCTTCCGTTCCGCGCTCCAGCTCATGCGCAACATCGCCCAGCGCAAAAGCACCATCCTGCGCACCTGCGAAGTGATCGTGCGCCGGCAGGCGGATTTTCTCGAGCACGGCGTGGAGTCGCTGCGCCCCATGATGATCAAGGAAGTGGCCGAGGAGATCGGCGTTCACCCCTCCACCGTGAGCCGCGCCGTGGCCAACAAATACGCGCACACGCCGCAGGGGGTGCTGGAGCTGCGCTTCTTCTTCTCCGAAGGCGCCAACGGCCCCGAGGGCGCCGATACGCCGCTGCTGGTGCTCAAGCGCAAGGTGCGCAAACTCATTGAAGACGAAGACTCGCGCCACCCGCTCACCGACGATCAGCTTGCGGCGATGCTCCAGTCGCAGGGGATCCAGCTCACCCGCCGCACCGTGGCCAAATACCGCGAAGACATGAATATTCCCTCGACCCATCAGCGGCGGAAGCGCGACTAGCTAAGGCGCCGGTGCCCGCCGTCCAGGGCCCTTTTCCTCCCCTGTGCCATGCCCGACGCAAGCGTCTTGCGTAAAAATGCCCCGCCTCATGCCACAATGCACGCAGGTCTCCGGCTAATCGGGTCCCAAGGTTTGCCGGCCCGAAAACCCTTGGGCCGCGGCAACAAGTGCTGAAGCGCCCCAGCCTGCAAATCCCGTAAATTCCTGTAAAGACTCTGCGCCGGCCTGCGAAACCCGAAGACAAGTGACCGGTGCTGACAGCCGATCCACCTACCGGCAACTCTTGAAGCACAAATTCTGGCTGAAGAAGGGCAGAACGTGATTCTGGAAGCGGTCGGCCACGGCGCTGGTGTGGGTGCCGTGGTAGATCTCGAAGCGGTTGGCGATGCCGTAGTTATCCAGCACGTCGTGCAGCTTGCCCGCGTCGATACGCGTCATGTCCTCGTCGCCGGCGTCGATGGCGAGGGCGCGGTAGCGGCGCAGATTGCCGATGTACTGATCGACAAAGGCCAGCGGCGCGTTGGCTGCCCATTTGGCCAGCACCTCCGGCTGCGGCGCGCCGTCCTTCGCAGGCAGGTCGAAATAGAGCGGGGGATTCTTGGGATCGGGCGACCAGGCCGCCGCCGTGGCAAGCTGGGCGCGGGTGAAGAAGGGCAGGTTGGCCGCGTCCGCGGGAGACTTGACCGCGGCGAGCGCCTTTTCGAGGTCCGCATTGGCAGGCCCGGCGGGGCGCGCCGAAAGGCAGCAGGGGCTCATGATATATACCGCGCCAAAGATGCCGGGATCTTTCATGGCGATCCGGGCAGCGCCATAGCCGCCCATGGAGTGGCCGGCAAGGCCGCGGCTTGCGGGAACGGGAATGGTGCGGTAATGGGCGTCGATGTAGGCGACCACGTCGTGGGCGATGAAGTGCTCGAAGTCGCCGGTGGTGATGGAGCTCGAGTACATGGAGCCGCCGTAGACGGTCTTCGAGTCGGGCAGGACCACGATCATCTCGCGCGCACCCAGCGCGAAGGCGCCTTCGATGGTCTGCGGTACGTGAATCTCGTGCGTCCACTGCTCCGCGCCGATGGAGAAGCCGTGCAGCGCGTAGACCACGGGATAGCGGCGCGTCTTGCCGGTGGCGTAGCTGGGCGGAAGGAAGACGATCACGTCGCGGTCAACGGCCTCGCCCTCAAGATTGCCTTCGAGGGACGCGCCGTGAATCTTGATGTGTTCTACCTGGACCGGTTTGGCGCCGGGCACGAGCGCAGGCGTTTCCGTCTGCACCTGGGCGAAAGCGGGCCGGCAGGCAACGAGAACGAGAGCGAGCATCATACCGGGCACTGCCGACGGCTTCGTCATCGTCGCGATTCCCCCACCGACACACTATACAGGGGTGCTGGTTCTTCCGGGGGAGCCAGACAACCAAGAGCAGAAGGCCGCAAGCTGCTCTTACATCGCTTCAGGGCTTTCGATGCCGAGCAGTGCGAGGGAGCGAACAAGCTCACGCAGCGCGACGGCAGCCGTGGCCAGGAGAAACGTCTTGCGCTGCGGGTCTTCTTCGGTGAGGATGTGGTGCCGGTGATAGAAGTTGGCGAATTCCTGCGCGAGCTGGAAGGCATGCTTGGCCAGATACGCAGGCTCGGAGGCGGCGATACATTGCTCCAAAACCAGGGAAAACCGGCCGGCCCGCAGCCAGAGCGCCCAGATGTCCTCATTCTCCTCGCCGCTGAGGTAATGCGAAAGGCTGCTGCACGCAGTGCCCGCGAACCGCGCCAACGCCGCTTCTGCCGCCGTTCCGCCTTTGCGGAAGATGTTGCGAATGCGCACCACCGCGTACTGGATATAGGGGCCGGTTTCGCCCTCGAAACTGAGCGCGTCTTTGAAATCGAAGGCGATGACCGAATTGCGCGTGTATTTGAGCATGAAGTAGCGCAGCGCGCCGATGGCGATCTGCGTGGCAATTGTCTGCCGCACGGCATCGGCGTTCGCGCAGGTTCCTCCGGTCTGGCGCGCATCCACTTCCGCGCGCGTGGCGGCGATGAGCTTGTCGATGAGGTCGTCGGCCTTCACGCCGAAACCTTTGCGGCCGCTTACTTCGATGTAGGGCTTTTTGCCGTCTTCCTCGGAAATGCTGTAGCCAAGCTCTTCCGCGCAACGCGGCGTGAGCGCAACCATCTCATAGCTGAAGTGGGTGTAGCGGTCGGCCTCCGCGGTGTGGCCCATGCCGCGCAGCGCCTGGATCATGTTCGCCTGCGGGTCAGCCTGGCGCGCATCAATCACGTTATAGATGGCAGTTGCGCCACCGAAGTGGGGATGGCTGGCTTCGCCGTGCATGGCCGAGATCCAACACTCGTGGCCTGGGCCCTCAAGTCGCGGGTAGGTGAAAAACGGTTCGTAGCCGAAGTCGCGGCCGAGCAGGCCGAACTTCCACAGGTGATAGGCGATATCTTTGCCGACGTAGGTGACGGTGCCGTTGGAGCGGACGATGACCTTGGCGTCTTCGTCGGCGCCTTCCGTGCCTTCGGGGCCGTTCGGGCCGTTCTGGTTTTGGATGAGGTCGATGCTTGAACCGGCACGGGTCATCACCCAGCAGCCCTTGTTCTTGCCTTCGCTTTCAAAGTAGAGCACGCCCGTTTGCTTGAGCTGCTCGAAGGCCGCATCCCAGAATTTGAGGTGCAGAATCTCGCTTTCGCGCGGCAGAAAATCGTACTCGATGCCGAGCCGCTGCATGGTTTCAAGATGGCGGCGCAGAACGGCGGTGGAGATGAGTTCGGCAATTTCGGCGGTTTCGTTGTTGCCCGCTTCGATGAGGTGCAGCGTGTCGAGGCGGAGCTTCTTGCGCGCGGCCTGCTCTTCGGCGCTGCCTTGCTCGTACCACTGCGAGGTGCGGGCGTAGAGGTCCCAGCAGTAGTAATCAATGCCTTTCCGGCCTCCGGCTCTCAGCATCCGGTCTGTCGCGGGCACCACTGTGCGGACCTCGGACGGTGAAAGCTCCAGAAGATGCAGAAAGCCGACGACCACGTCGGCCACCTGCACGCCGGTGTTGTCGATGTAGTTCTGCACATCGACCTGATTGCCGGCGGCGCGCAGCAGGCGCACGAAAGTGTCGCCTAAAATGGCGTTGCGCAGATGGCCGATGTGGGCGGCCTTGTTGGGATTGATGGAAGTGTGCTCCACCAGCACATGGTCCTGCGCGCCACCTGCGCTGGGGCGGAGCCCTTCAGCCTCTGCTGTGAGGCGGACTGCTGCGGCGCGATCCAGCCTCGCGTTGATGTAGCCAGCGCCGGCGACCTCGAAGCCGGCGAAGCCGCCGACGGCGCCGAGTGCAGAGACGATCTCCTGCGCGATGACTTTGGGCGCCTTGCGCAGCGCGCGCGCGAGCTGGAGAGCGACGGGCGTGGCGATCTCGCCGAAGCGCAGATCGGGCGGCGTTTCCAGGGGAATGCTTTCGAGCGAAAGATCGTATTTTTCTTTGAGCACGGCGCGGATGCG
>DATJRT010000170.1:0-5577 GCA_035504495.1 Occallatibacter sp. | reverse complement strand
ACCAGGAAAAGCGCGGCGCTGACCACCAGGCCGTGCGCGACAAAGAACTGCACCGTGGAGAGCGATGGGAAGCTCTCCCACAGGTTGGGCGTAAGCAGCGCCATGGAGCTCCCGCCCAGCGCTCCATAGTAGGCCAGGTCGAACAGGGCCGGGCTGCGCGTGAACAGCACCATCACCATCAGCCACAGGGTAACGTCGCAGAATTCAAGGGGAAGATGGCCGGGAAACGCAAGCTGGCCATGCCAGGCCAGATCCACGTACCAGAGGAGCGTGTCCAGCAGAATCGCGGCTCCCAGGCCCACGCGCGGCCAGCGGCGCGACGGCCTGAGCCGCCGCTGCACCAGCGCAAGAATGGCAGCGAGAAGAAGAACCGCACTGAGGATGGCCAGGTGCGCCGCGCCTAGAAGGGGAAAATCCGCGGACGAGCCTGCAATCGACGGCTGGGGCATGGACCAACCCGCGCGCAGACGCGTTCACGCAAATCGCCTGCGCGGCGAATTCAGATTACTCCTCAGCTTTGGCCGCGGGCAGAAGCAACGTGCACGCAAGGCGTTGCTCGTTGGATAACCGGGGTCTCCCGCCCGGGATCGAGCGCCCACGCCGCGTGCCGACTTTTGTCGCCATCCAACCGCCCGCGATACGATGGCCCCATGCGAATCTTCCCCTCTTGCGCGCGCGCCGCGTGCTCTCGAATGGCTTGGCTTCTTCTGCTCGCTGCGTGTGTCGCGGTTTCCGCTCCCGGCCAGGTTGCGCAGCAAGCCGCCACGCCGGCCGCACAGGAAACTCCCAAACCGTCTGCGCCCGGCACCGCGCGCAAAGCGCCCACCCGGCGTCCGCCCTCGCCCAGCGACATCGCGGCTCCCGTTCCTACGCGCTACGACATGCTGCGCGGCGCTTACGGACCCTTTCGCGCCAACAACGACCTGCTCTATTACCACCTCGACGTGCGCGTCGACCCGGACAAGAAACTCATCAGCGGCAAGAACACCATCCGCTTCCGCATGCTCAAAGACGGCACGCGCATCCAGATCGACCTGACCGACAAGCTCGACATCGACAAGATTCTCTTCGTCTCGAAATCCGGGACCGTTCCGCTCAAGTACACGCGCGACACCGGCGCCGTCTTCATCGACTTTCCCCAGACGCTGCGCGCCGGCCAGGTCTACTCCATCGACTTCTATTACTCCGGCCATCCGCCTGAAGTGGGCCGCTTCGGCGCCTTCACCTTCAAGCACGACCCCGCCGGCCGCGTGTGGATCAACACCGCGTGCGAAGGCACCGGCGCCAGCATCTGGTGGCCCAACGAGGACCAGTGGCGCGACGAGGTGGAGAGCATGGACATCAGCGTGGCCATCCCCGACGGCCTGGTCGATGTTTCCAACGGCAGATTCATGGGCAAGACCGACCTGGGCGATGGTTATACGCGCTGGGACTGGCACGTAAGTTATCCCATCAACAACTACGATGTGGCGCTGAACATCGGCGATTATGTGCACTGGTCTGAAAAGCACAATGGTCTCGACATGGATTACTACGTCCTGCCCGAGGACCTTGAGAAAGCGAAGAAGCAGTTCGCGCAGGCGCCGGGCATGATCGATGCCTTCACCCACTATTTCGGCCCATACCCGTTCGCGCGCGACGGCTACAAGCTCATCGAAGTGCCCTACTCCGGCATGGAACACCAGAGCGCCGTGGCTTACGGCAATCTCTTCGAAAACGGTTACCTGGGCCGCGACTGGACGGGCACCGGCATCAGCCTGCGCTTCGACTTCATCATCATCCACGAGAGCGCGCATGAATGGTTCGGCAACAGCATCACCGCGGCCGACTCTTCCGATATGTGGATTCACGAGGGCTGGGCCACCTATCTCGAGAGCCTGTACGTCGAATACCGCTGGGGCAAGGCCGACGCCATCACTTATCTCAACGGCCTCAAGCCGAAAATCTACAACCTGCGCCCCATTGTGGCCGAGCGCGGCGTCAACGCCGATCCCACCGAGGATCAGTACTTCAAGGGCGCGCTTATGCTCAACACCCTGCGCAGCGTTATTAACGACGACGCCAAGTGGTTCGCCCTCATTCACGGCTTCTATCAGCGCTTCAAGTACCAGAACATCATGACCGAAGACGTAGCCGCCTACTTCAACCAGCAGACGGGCATGAATCTGACGCCCATCTTCAACCAATACCTGCGCCACGTCCATATTCCGCGCCTCGAGCTCCTTTTTATGGAGACACCGGGAGGCGAAGCGCCGGGTATGGTGATGTACAAATGGGACGCCGACGAAGACGACTTCGCCATGCCGGTGCGCGTGGGCACGCCCGATCATTGGCAGATCATTCACCCGACCACGAAGTGGCAGTGGATGCAGACCCAGCTCACCAAAGATGAATTCCAGGTGGCCACGGATCTCTACTACGTGGATGTGAACAAGCAGTAGCGGGCAATCCCATCGCCTGGGGCATAGCTTTCGGAGCCGGTCAATCGGCCCGGCACAAAGGATGATTTCGGCCGGAGCCCTTCGAACCTACTCCTCGTCCCCATACGTCCATATCGACTTGGAGCCCTGACTCACCTCGGCTCGACTCACCGTGTGCGTCAGGCACAAGAGAAAACCTCCGAGAACTCCCGACAGGAACGTCATGGCCAGCACAAATGCCACGAGGGCCCACTCTCCAAAGTCCAGTGTGAATAAGTGACTTGGCTGCATAGCTCCTCCGAGCCGCCCACGCATGGCAGCGGATCGATCGTGGATTCGCCAAGGAAAAAACTGGAAAATCTAAATTCAGCTATTTCAGGAAAGCTGCGCTTATTGAGATGATTGTTGTTCTCTATAGAATGACGTCACTCCAATGAACCGTCACCGGTACCGAAGTCACGTGTGCAGGCCTCATGCTGCTTTACTTCCCTCCGAGGTTTCTCTTCGAGTTGCGTCCGATGGAGACGTGGCCAATGGCTTCGTTCGCCGGCAAATGGCGTCGCGGATTCGCCTTACCGGCGCGCAAATCCGTACCGTAACCCGGCCTGCGTAGAAACCGCGGCCATCTTAAACGAACGGGCCGCCGGGGTCTGCCGGGTCTTCGCTTTGAAGAGCGCCTGCCCTTGCTCCTCTCTTGTCTTTATTCACGGGGGTGGCGGCATACTCATGAAGAAGGAGGGTCGATGGATCGCCGACAATTTGTTCAACGTTCGCTCGCCGCCGGAGGGAGCGCTTTGCTGGGAACCAGCGGATTGGCCGATAGCGCCCTCGCATCGGCCGGCCCATCGCCCAGCCCGGTCCCGGATGCCGCCTTGTCCGCGCTAGACGTCCGCGCCGATTTTCCCGACGGATTTCTCTGGGGCATCGCCACGGCTTCGTACCAGGTCGAAGGCGCATGGAACGAGGATGGCAAGGGCGAATCCATCTGGGACCGCTACACCCACCAGGTGGGGCACATCCGCGGCGGCGCCACCGGCGATGTCGCCTGCGACCACTACCATCTCTACCCGCAGGACATCGGCCTCATCAAGCAACTGAACCTGAAGAGCTATCGCTTTTCCATCGCCTGGCCGCGGATTCAGCCCACCGGCCGCGGCGCCGTCAACCAGAAGGGCATCGACCACTACAGCCGCGTAGCCGATCTGTTGCTTGAAGCGGGCATCCGGCCTTTCTGCACCCTCTACCACTGGGACCTGCCGCAAGGGCTCGAAGAGATCGGCGGCTGGCCAAACCGCGACCTCGCCGGATACTTCGCCGATTACGCCGGCATTCTCGCCAAGCATCTCGGTGATCGCATCCAGGTATGGGCGCCCTTCAACATGCCCTGGTCATTCACTTATCTCGGTTACGGCGCCGGCGTTTTTCCTCCCGGCCGCAGCGGCTATCGCAACTTCCTCCGCGCCGCGCACACCGTCAACCTCGCCCAGGGCCAGGCCTTCCGCGCCATCAAGGCTGCTTCGCCCAGCGGAACCGTGGGCAGCGCCTACGGTATGTGCCCCGCCTATCCGAAAACTGACAGCGACGCGGACCGTGCCGCCACCGCGCGTTACAACGCCATGAACAACCTGTTCTTCCTCGAAACCGCCATGCGCGGCCAATATCCCAATCCCTTCGTCGGCGAATTCCCCTACGAAGCCATGGGCTTCCGCGCCGGCGACGATAAGATCATGCAGGTTCCCCTCGACTGGATCGGTTTTCATTACTACACACGGCGCATCGTCTCCGATGCCACCAGCGCCGCGTGCTCCGCCGGCAACCACGCCACCGAGACGCAGGATACGGGCAGCGTCGACGCGCTGACCCAATACATCGCGGTGATGCCCAATGAAGGACCGCTCACCGAGGGCGGCCTTGAAGTGTGGCCGCGCGGCATGTACGACCTGGTGATGCAGATCTCGCGCGGGTACAACCATCCCCTCCTCGAGATAACCGAGAGCGGCTGCGGCTATCTCGACACTCCCTATGCCAAGGCCGGCGGACACGTTCCCGATGCGCGGCGCACGGAGTTTTTCCGCACTGAGCTTGCCGAGCTGGCACGCGCCATTGCGGACGGCGCGCGCGTGCGCGCCTTCCACGCCTGGTCACTGCTCGACAACTTCGAATGGCTGGATGGCTACAGCCAGCGCTATGGGCTCACTTATGTCGACTTCCGCGACCAGAAGCGCACGGTCAAAGACTCAGGCCTCTGGTATGGCCGCGTGGCCGCGGCCAATAGGTTTCCTGTTTCCTGATCAGTTTTGGGCGCCTCAAGGCCCGTTCTCAACTCCTGCAAAAAGGGCGAGCCAGCGGTTGGCCGTCTTCCGGGAGCGCAGTTGGCTGATTCTGGTCCCGGGCGCTTGCTCGGCCCCTCGGCAGTAACGATTCGCTCGCCAACTCCCAAATCGTGCCAGCCGCCCAAGTCGCCCGGGAGTTTGGTTGTGGTCAGAAGTCGAAGCGGGCTGCCAATTGTCCGGTGCGGTTGCCTCCTTCGCCCTGGAGCAGCGCAGTAGTCAAAAAGCCAAAGGTGGAAGGTTCCCCGACGTTCATCGACGGCGGCGCGTAATTGGTGTGGTTGATCACGTTGGTGAACGACGCTTCGAAGCGAATATGCATCCGCTCGCCAACATTGAAGCGTTTGGCCAGGCCCGCGTCCACGTCGATCATGCCGGGCCCCTCAAGGATACCGAGGCCGCAGGTGCCAAAGCGTCCGGCGTCTGGGGGAGGAAGGGTAAGGGCGGTGCCTTTGTAATAGAGGGGATTCAGGCTCGCGGAGACCTTACCGGCGGTGCAATCGGGACGTGAAACGGCCCCGCCTTCGGATCGCTCGATCATATTAGTGTTCGATTGATCGTCGGCGGGCGGCTCAATGGGCGTGAGCCACTCACCCGTCTGCATGGTCGTCACCGTGCTGAGGTTCCAGCCTCCGATGACAGGATTGAGGAATCCCGGTCCCGCTAAAGCTTGGCCTTTTCCGAAGGGCAGTGCGTAGGTGCCTGTGATCATGGCGCGTTGGCGCGGCGTCGCCACCACGTTGCCGCGGTCGTACTTTATGTGAAAACGGTCGGCAATTTCCACGGCATAGGGCTCCTCGCTCGCGGTTGCAGTTGGTGCGTCGGTG
>DATJRT010000169.1:0-4168 GCA_035504495.1 Occallatibacter sp. | reverse complement strand
AGGGACATGCCGATGGAAACGGCGGAGACGAGCACGGCGTCGCGCAGGCGCGGCGCGAAGGGCAGAGTGTCGATGGAGTAGACATCGGGCGAGAGCGGGATGTGGTAGTGGCCGCCGGCCCAGGAGGCAAGATAGCCGAGGGCGAGACCGAGCGCGGTGCCGATGACGCCGATCAGCAGTCCCTGGAAGAGAAAGATGCGGCGCACCTGGCCGGGGGTGACGCCGAAGCTCATCATGACGGCGATATCGCGGGTTTTTTCCATCACCATCATGGTGAGCGCGGTGAGAATGTTGAGCGCGGCCACGAGGACGATGAGCGCGATGACGATGAAGGTGACGGCCTGCTCGAGCTTGAGCGCATGAAAGAGCTCGCGGTTGGTTTCGGTCCAGTTGGTGGTCATGAAGCCGGGGCCGGCGGCCCGTTCGATCTCTTGCGCGATCTCCGGCGCGCGGTTGGGATCGTCGACCCGGAAGCCGATGACGGAGAGCAGGTCAGGCTCGTCGAAGAGCCGCTGCGCGTCAGAGAGGCGCAGAAAGCCCATCTCGGAGTCGTACTGGTAAAAGCCGGTGTGGTAAGTGCCGCTGAGGCGAAAGTGCACGTAGTTGGGGATGATGCCCATGGGCGTGAGGTCGCCCTGGGGGCTGATGACGAGCACGGAGTCGCCGACAGATGCGCCGATGGTTTCGGCGAGATCGCTGCCGAGGACGATGGGCGGCAGTTCGCCGTTGGATTCGGCCGGGCCCGTGACCGGCTGGAGAGACTCGACCGCGCCGGGCGTGGCGTGATCGAGCAGATGGCTTACGCGCATCTCGTCCCTGGGCAGGATGCCGAGAACAAGCGCGCCGCCATCGCGCGGGCCGCGCGCGACGAGCACCTGCTCCCACAATCCCGGCGAAGCGGCGACGACATGCGGTAGCCTGGTCACGCGCGCGAGTAGCGGCCGCCAGTTGCGGATGCCCATGCCGTTGGTGGACATGAGCTGGATGTGCGCAGTGGAGTCGACGAGCTTGTCCTGGAGGTCGCGGCGCATGCCGTTGGTGATGGCGAGCGCAATGATGAGCGCGGCCACGCCGGCGGTGACGCCGGCTACGGAGATGGCCGTGACCACGCCCACCACCGCCTGCCGCCGCTTGGCTTTGAGATAACGCGACGCGATGAAAAACTCGAACCGCATTACTTGCCCTGCGCTGGCCCGCCAGAGGCTTCAGAGCGGGCAGGAATCACGGTCTTGGCCAGGCCAATGTTGTCGTAGCGGTCATAGGCGCGGACGGTAATCAGGTGCTCCACCGGCGGCGAACCTGCGGCGAGCGGAATGCGGAGATCGTAGTGCTCGGTTTTCGAATCCGAGATCTGGCCGACGGGCTCGATGTATTGCCAGTCGCCGGCGTCGAGCGAGTACTCGGCGTGGGCGATGGGCGAGGTGGAATCGACGGCGTCGAAAATCAGGTGAAGCTGCGCGGGACAGCTCGCGTTGCCGCAGGCGCCGGGCTCGATGGACGCTTTAAGCTCTTCGATCTCCGGCGGCGTGGTATCGAGTACGAAGCGGTCGCTGATTTTTTCGCCCGTCAACGCCTGGCCCGGCGGCTCGGAAGGCGCATTCGAGGCGACCACCTTGACTTCATAGCCGCCGTCGGGAACGAGCGTGGCGTCGAAGCTGTAAGCCTTGTCTGTGATCTTGTCCTTGAGCAGGCGCCAGACGGATTCGCCATCGCCGCGCAGGTAGAGCGCATAGATGAGGTCGTCGCCGTTGTCGTCGTGCGCGCCCCAGCGCACAGTCACGGCAGTGCGGTCCTTGGTGGCCTGCAGAGTCGCATTGGCGTCCGCGGTAAAGGTGACACCCTGGTTAGCCGAGGGCAGCGAGATGTTTACCGTGGGCGGCTGATTGATCTGGTTCTGCGGATTGAGGCGTGCACCGGGCACGACCACGATCTCATCGACCACGGGCGCGGCATTCACGGGAAGGTAATTCACACCGACGCTGCCCAGCACGCCGTCGGGCTCGAGCTCGGCCTTCCACTGGAGGAAGCGGCCGGGCGGCGAGGCGACCGCGTCCTTGTCGAGCGGCGTCCAGTCAGACCATCCGCGGATGGGCTGCTCGACGTTGCCGGTGCGGGTGAAGAACCGGTAATGCGCCGAGCCGGGTTCGACTTCGACGCGGCCGAAACGCGCGAGCGCGCCGCAGTCGAGCACGTCGCTCGCATATTCGTGCGGGCTGAGAACGCGCGCATAGGGGCTCGCGGCCGCGGCGTCAAAGGCGAACAGCTTGCCGGTGTTTCCGGTTCCGATAAGGATGGCCTTGTCCGCGCCGGAATTGAGCTGCGCCATGCTCAGGCCTTGCTGCGCGTCAAGGTGGCCGACGTCGGCGTAACTGCCGTCGTCCTCAATGCGGAAGATGCGGCCGCGATTGCCGGTGAGCGCGAGCAGGCCGTCAGACTGCGCGGCGAGCGCATAGACGATTTCGTCTTTTGACGACCAGAGCGAACGCGGAGCCTGATTTTCATTGAGGGCGAAGATCTCCGTGCCCTCGGGAACCGAGGTGCTGGCATTGGCTGCCTGCTGCACGCTGCCAGGCTGCACCACGGTGATGGTGATGGTGGCCTGGCCGGTGACGGCCAGCGGCGGCAGGGTGTTGTGGGTCTTATCGCCCACACTGGCGGCGTAGATGGTGCCGTTTGCCGCCACGGCGATGGCGGTGATCTCGCGGCGCGGGGCTTCGAAGAGCACGTACCCTTTGCCCTGCGGATCGATGCGGTAGACGAGGCCGGAACCGTCAGAACCGGCAATCAGGTTGCCCTTCGCGTCCCAGGCAAGGCAGCGGATGTGGGCCTCGTCGCTCTTGAAGAAGAGCTCCGGCGCGACGCCGGGATTCTTGGGGTCCACGCGATAAACGGCGCCGGGATCGCCGGTGGCGATGTAGAGGCGTCCTTCAGAGTCGAACGTGAGATCCCAGATGTAACGCGACTTGCCGCTGGATTTGTCCGTGGTGGCTTTGCCGTCGCCCGTTGAGTCGACTTTTGCGAGATCGAAGACCACCGCGGCGCTGCTCTCGTCCTGCTTTGTTTCCGCGCTGGGGTTCAGCTTGTAGACTTTGCCGCTGGGCAGCGTGGCCGCGTAGAGCGCGCCATCGGGGCCGAAGCGCAGCGCCTGCACGCTCACGTCCTTGGTCTCAAAGAGCGTGAAGGGCTTTGCTTCCTTCTCCGGTCCGACGCGCAGCACCGTCGCCGGCGAGCCGGTGCCGAGATAGGCCACGCCGTTCTTGTCCGCGGCCACGGACCAGACGAAGGTGGAAGGTGTGGTGACGATTTCGTCGAGGCCCGGCGCTTCGCGCAGGTGGCCGTCGCTCGAGAGCGCGACGCCCTGGGGCGTGCCTTTCTCAAAATCGTCGAGGGTGGATTGCGTCCAGAGGTGCGTGCCCTGGGCCAGGCAACGGTAGGGAAGCAAAGCGGCGGCGGCTGCCATTGCGAGCGCAAGAACCGGGGCGGGGAAGCGGAGTTTCATGCGGCCAAATGCAAACATTCTGCCGTTGAGTCTACTAAAGTTGGCGGCCATGCTCCTATCCGGCTTGAGTCTGCGCACGCAACTCGCCGCGGAAGGGTGTGTCTATACCCCTCAACAAGCCGGATTTCAAATCCGGCGAGAAAGAGGAGAAACATGCAACGGAAATACCTTTCGATCGCGATTGGATTGTTCCTGTCTGCAGGCCTCGCGATTGCGCAAGCGCCTGCACGGAACCAGCCCGACCAGCCGGCCGCCGCGCAGGACGCGCAGCAGCAGCCGCTGGCAGGGGAAAATGCGCCGCCGATGCAGCAGCAACCGGGGCGGCGGCCGCATGCACATAACCCTGCGCGCGTGGCGCATCGCCTGGGCAGGCAGCTTGGCCTGAGCCAGGAGCAGGTCAAGCAGATCCGGCCCATCATCGCCAACCGCCAACAGCAGATGGCGAGCCTGCGCGCGGACTCGACGCTGACGCCGCAGGACCGCAGGGCCAAGGCGCGCGGCATCATGCAGGACAGCCGCAACCAGATCGAGGCGCTGCTTACCGACACGCAGAAACAGCAGTACGAGCAGATGCTCGCCCAACGGCGCTCGCAGCGCATGCAGCGCAACAGCCAGCCGCAGGCGCAGTAAGTGGGCCTAGCGTAATTGGCATGCTATCCCCGGTCCCTC
>DATJRT010000168.1:0-28829 GCA_035504495.1 Occallatibacter sp. | reverse complement strand
CGACCTGAGGCAGCAGGTCGCGATCGAAAATCCGATCGAAATCGCGATAGGCTTCAACGGTGGAAGGGGCGCAGGTTTGAAAATCGGCTTCGGTGAGCTTGGCCTCGACGAGAAGGGAACCGAAGCGCATATCGACTTCCGTGCGATCGAATCGCCCGTTCGCGAGCGGTACGCGCGCCTTCCATCCGAACTCCGGCGTGGCTCCCGCCTCCATGCCCGCTTCCGTGCCGAGCACGCTCCGCAGCGGGGCCGACTCCGCTACGCCCGGTGTGCAGAAGACGTTCATCAGGAGGGCGTCGGAGCTCATGGACGAATCGAGCTCACGCCATCGGCGCTCGGCTTTGGGCAAGCTGCGCGCCGCTTGCGCGTGCACCTTATCGAAGCGCCGCATCCAGGCGGGATTTTGCGCAATCGCGGAATACGCGGGATCGAAGAAGTTCCCATGGCATCCGTCCTGCGGCGCAAACACAACCACAGGAGGGTTGCCGTAACTCTCCACATGCAATCTTCCGCGCGCGTGACGCCGGCTGCGCACGAGCAGCTCGGCGCGAAGCCGGCTCGCGTACCACGCCGATTCGGCCGCCATACCCAAAGCCTACACCGCAGGGAGCGGGGCCACTGGTTGCCGAAAGCTCAGGTGAGGACGGGCACGTCGGCCAATCCGGCTACGCCGAAAACGCGCCGGTAGCGCTCGGTCTCCTCGGGCTCGCCCAGCGCCTTGGCGTAATTGTCAGAGAGCTTGACTGCGGGCCTGCCATCCACTTCGCTCAACTTGCAAACCAGGCTCACGGGATTGAAGCTGTCGCCGCCCTGCGGATTGCAATTGCGAAAATCGTTGGTCAGCAGCGTGCCCCAGCCGGCGCTGAAGCGAATGCGGCGGGCCGGAACCCAGCGGCGGCTGTCAAGAAAATCGCCGGCGCTGCGGAAGTCGTCGGGCGAAGAGCCGTTGCGGAGGGTGCCGGCGAAATACGCGTGCAACCCCAGAATCTGCTCCACATCCAGCGCGTCGGAAGCGATGAGCCGCTTCTGGCGCGGATCGCGTCCGCACCGTGCGAGCCAGGCGATATATTCGTCTCCGGCCACGTACGCGTCTTTGCTGTCGATGCGCTGGCCGGTCCAATTCGCCACCCAGGGCGGAGCATCGCGCAGAAACTGCGTGGTGCCGAAGGTATCAGGAAGAAGAATCAGCAGCTCGCCCTGGTAACTCTGCTGCCACAACTCGAGCAGCCGGTATTGCGCCGTGCGCAGCTCCTCGTCATCGCGCGCCAGCGCGGCCATGGCCATGGGCAATTCGTGGCCATTGGTGCCGATCGCCTCAAGGTCGTGCTTGTAGGCGAGGTACGCGTTCGAGGTTCCGGCAAAGCTGTCGCGCAGAGTGTCACGCATGGCATTGACCACATACTCGTGCCAGAGGAAGCTGTGCCTTCTGCGGGTGCCGAAATCGGTGACATTCAGGTCGGGAACCCCGCGCAGGCGCGCCATTTTCTCCCAGAGGCGGGCCTTGGCGCGCGCGTAGAGAATGTCGAGCTCCAACTCGCCGAGCTGCTTGAGGCTGGCGCGCGTCTTCAGCTCGCCGATCTCAGAGAGCGCGAAGATCTCCCACATCGAGGTCGCCGACCACAGGCCGTGAAATTGCAGGTCCAGCTGGCCGTCTTCCACGGAAAGCTCGTAATCGGAGAGCCGGAAATCCTGCTCCAGCCATTCGAGGAACGCCGGCTCGAAGATGCCGCGGCGGCCGTAGAAGCTATTGCCCGCAAGCCAGATCAGCTCCGACTTGCGAAAGCGCAATTTTCTTGTGTGCTCAAGCTGCTCGCGCAGTAGCTCGATATCCACCGCTTCACCGAGGCGCGCTCCGGAGGTGCGATTGATGAGCCTGAAGGTCGCGCGGGTCCGGGGGAAGTTTTTCCAGATGAACTGCAACATGAGCAGCTTGTAGAAATCGGTGTCGAGCAGGGA
Organism: Occallatibacter sp.; assembly: GCA_035504495.1. Lineage (GTDB taxonomy): Bacteria > Acidobacteriota > Terriglobia > Terriglobales > Acidobacteriaceae > Telmatobacter. The sequence goes on along the minus strand of DATJRT010000168.1, from coordinate 26,873 downwards.
GCGCGTGATGGGATCGAGCTCCCAGTTGTGGTCGTGCGCGCGCCTGGCCAGGTCGATGATCACGTTGTTTTCACTCTACTTGAAGGGCCGCCATCTGCGGAAGCGCGGAGACAAGTGGACGCGGGCGCAAGCGCGGGAAGGCCTGGCCGCGCGCTCACTCCGACGTGTCCTGGATCAGGCGAATGGGGCCGAAGAGTCCGGAGGGGATGGGATGCAGGTTCTCCATATCCTGCGGCGCAAAACGCTGGCCGTATTTTGCCCACAGCGCGGAGTAGTCATGCGGCGGGCGGCCGGCGAGCTCATTGATGGCGGTGTTATAAACCCGCACCTCGGCGCGGTTGTCATTGGCGTGAAGGAACTGGGTAATATCAATGCGATACGGCGGATGCCAGAGCGAACCCACGCGGCGGCCGTTGACAAAGACAATCGCCGCTTCGCGAATCGGGGGATCGAGCAGCGCGTGCATTCCGCTGGCGCCTGGAGGCCGGTTGTCGGCTATGGGCGTGCCCTGGCCGAAGTCAAGAAAAATGCGGGCTCCCTTTGCGGGCGCTTTGGGGAGGGAGAAATTCCGCGTGTAGTCAGCCTCTCCGGAAAAATTCCGCATGCCGGGAATATTTGTCCACGAGACCAGGTTGGAAAGCGGCAAGGGCACGAGCGCGCCGGCGAAATGAATCGACCAGCCGGTGCTGAGATCGCCCAGCAATTCCTGGTGCTCGGGGTGTTGCGCGACCGGAGCCGCGAACGCGGGGCGATCGGCAAGGACAAAGACGCGCGACTCATAAGGCGCGAGCGCGAGGGGAATGCCGGCGCCGCGGCCATTGCGAGCGGTGAACAAAACCCGGCCCGAATCGGGGTCCCAAGCTTCCACGGAGGAACGAGAAGAGCGGAACGCGATGGCGCCGTCGATGGGCTTGTTTCCCGTGTTGGCGAGGAAATAGATGTCGGCATTGGCGAGGCGGCGATGAATAAAGCCCAGCCCTTCGGTGGTGCCGGTCATGGCCAGGTCGGGATGCAGAGCGCGGTGAAGCGCGTCCGCAAGCTCACTGACCGAGCCGATGAAGTCGCCTCGATGCCCTTCGTGCTCAAAGATCCTCTGGGAGAGCGCGGCGATTGCAGGCGCATCGTTCTGCTCGAGCAATCCAGGCGCGAGGGAGGGCAGTTTTCCGATGGCGATCACATGGCCCGTGTCCGCATAAGCTGCGATTTTTCGATACGCCGCCAGCGGAATCCGATCGGTGGGAGGAAGGATAAGGATCGGATAAGGGATCTTTCCCAGCTTGTCGATGGTGGCCGCGTCGATATAGTCGACGTTATAGCCGGCATCGAGTATGGCGCCCATCAGCTCCGGCGTGATGTGCTTCGGCATCTCCGCAGTGACCGAAACATGGCCGGGCGAGAAAGCGGCCTGGGCGTCGTCCTCGGGAAGAAGAATGGCGACGTCGCTGGCGGGCTGGCCTTGGCGCAGGAGCCAGCTTACGCGCTGCAGGTAGCGCATGACGTCGGGCATCACCGGGAACCAGGGATTGTGCGCGTTGAACACCGCGGCTGCGTAAAACGCCCAGCCGGGTTCTCCCGCCGCCGGAGGAGAATAAGGGAATCCGTGACCGACAAACTGGTTGATGCCGATCAGAAACATGCGGTCGGCCTCAGCCTTCATGTCGAGCGGGGTGGCGCGGAACACCGGAGAATGAAGCCAGGTCCAGGTCTCCGCCGAGGTGACGTTGCGGCTGTAGAGATGGCTGGCTGAACTGGCCCAGCGCGCGTATGAGAACGCGCGCCACTGCGGGCCCTCGCCCTCAGGCAGATTGGGAACGGATTCGTCGGCCAGAGTCACCGCCGGATCGCCATAGGTCTGCGAACGGAACAGGGTTCCATGCGCTTCGGCGAAGTGCGTGAGCGGCGCGAGATAGTTTTCCCGAATCAGGTCGGAGAGGGTTTCGCCCCAGTCGTGCCGCACGGCTTCGGCCTCCGGTGTTCCTCCCGCGAGCAGCTCAGGAAGATGGGGGACGAGATCGTAGCCGCGCAGCCGTTTGAACTCAGCGGGCAGATTGGCGGTCCAATCGGAGCCGTAGACTTCCAGCGAATCAGAGAAAACGGAATACGGAGGCTGGTTGCCGAACGCATTCACGAGCGGCGTGGCCACATCCTTCAAGTGCTCGTCGATGGCAGCCCGCGAGAAGTGGTCGAGCACGTAGCCCTCGGCGCCGAAAGCCGCGCGCTTGACCATCTGCCGCGTATGGCTGGAGATGAAATAAAGAGCGGTTGCGTCCCCGGTCGCGTCCGGCAGAGGTCCGGCGGGATCGAACCGCTTCGCCGAAGCCGGATCAAAGGATTTCTCCGCGCCCGCAACCAGGAATGCGGCAATCATGGTGTCGCCCTGGGCCAACGAAGGCGGACTCGCGGTTCCGTTGCGGACAGGGACGGCGATCACTTTCAGCCGGCCTGCGGCCAGCGCGAGCGTGGTTGTGGGACCGCCGTAGGGCCAGCCGCTGCCCAGGGTCATGCTCACGCGGAGACCGAGCGCGTGCGCCTTTTCATTGACGAAACTTACATCGTCGAGGAACTCCGGCGAAAGGTAGCGCAGATTGACGATTCCTTTGGCGGGATCGTCGAGCATGAGCGGGTAGACAGGTTGAATCTCCACCCCGCCCATGCCGGCCTTGCGCATGGTCTCCAGTTCTTTGCCGAGCTCCGGCTTGACCACAGCGGGGCCAAACCACCACCAGCGCATCATCGCCCTGGCATCTTCCGGCGGGTTGAGAAATCCCCGGCGCAGAGCCTCGACAGGATTCTGCGCGAGCAGGAGTTGCGCAGTGAAGAGAAGAAACGCGAGCGCGGAGCCAAGGCGCGCAAGGGAAAGAGACCGGGCGCAAGGGGACATGACCGCGCTCCATCGAATGCGCTGCACCTACCGGTAACTCAGCTCGAGCACATTCACCGAATAGGGCTTGAAGGTTTCAACGAATCGCGGCCCGGCAACGGCGATCATGTGCTTCACCGGGATAACCGAACGCGGATTCGCTATGCTGTTGGTCGCGTTGGGCGTGTCGCCGCTCAGGGTGGTGAGCTGAGCCTGTGGCGCAACCTTGCCCGCGCCTTCAAGCGTGATGGTGAGCGGCTGTGGATCCGAGGTTGCATTGACCAGCTTGATGTAGAGCTTGTGCTGCGTCTGGTCGCGCGTCACGGAAGTATAGATGCGCGTCTCGGCGCCGGCGAGTTTGGCCGGCACAATTTCCGTGCCCAGATTGGAGGCGAACATGGCCTGGGCCCAGTAGCTGGGCGAGCCGTAGCTCGAAAGCGCGTCGTAGCCGATCAGGTCGGGCGCCCACTGCATAGCACCGGGGTTCACGTTGGTGAACAGGGGCGCGTAGCTGGCCATGATGATGAGATCGCTGTTGCGCTCGAGCCCGGTCATCCAGGCCGCGTCGGCCAGGGCTGCTTCAAGGTTCGGGGTGGGATCGCCTTCGCGTGTGGCCCATTCGCCCACAAAGATCTTCGGTCCGGTGCGCGGGTGGTTGTCGTAGTGGCCACTCTGCGCGAACGACTCCTCGGCCGGCATGTAGAAGTGCTCGTCGAGCACGTCGGGCGTGACGCCTTTGACCGGCGCAGTGGCAATCAGCTGCAGATTCGGATAGCGGTCCTTGAGTGCATGATAGAACTGCGCGAACCGGCCGTCGTAAGAACCGGAGCGGTCGAACCAGTCTTCGTTGCCAATCTCCACGTAGTGAAGCGGGAACGGGCCGGGGTGACCATCCTTTGCGCGCTGCGCGCCCCACTTGGTGTCAGCGCCGCCAGTGACGTATTCAATTTCATCCAGAGCATCCTGCACGTAAGGCTCAAGCGCAGGGCCGGGATCTACGTGCTCCCCGGCGAGCGAGTAGCCCGCGTAAACCGCGAGCACCGGCTCGATCTTCAGGTCCTGGCACCACTCCAGAAACTCGAGCAGCCCCATGCCGTCAGAGGAACGATAGCTCCAGGGGCTGAGATGCGTAGGCCGGTCGACCCACGGGCCGATGGTGTCTTTCCACTCGAAGCGCGTGGCGATGTGATCGCCTTCAAGATAATTGCCGCCCGGGAGGCGCAGGAATCTGGGGTGCATGGCGGCCAGCAGCTCCATGATGTCGATACGGTTGCCGTGCACGCGGCCGCGATAGGTGGGTGGAAAGAGGGAGATGAGATTGAACCAGACCGTCGCGGGGCGGGGAATGGTGAGGATGAGGTGATTATTCGCGGAGACGGGAACATTGCCGGTCGTGAGCGTGTAAGCGAATTCCTTCCAGTTGCCGGAGAGGCCGGTAACCGTGGTTTTGGCGGCGGCGATCCCAGTGGCATCGTTCTCAAGGCTGATGGTTACGGGCACATCCGCGGAGTCGGTTTTCGCCCAGAACGATCCGCTGTAGGTGGTGCGCGGCCGCACGGCAATGCCCCAGTAGCCGTCGTTCTCCACGCCGGCCGGCGCTTCTTCTGTGGCCGCGGTCACGCTCACTTTCAAGCTGCGTGGCAAGGCGGCGCTCGGGCCAGTGGTATCGTCCTCGGAAACATCGACGGCGGAGTTGCCGCGCGCCACCATCGGCCAGTGAACCAGCGCTCCGAATCCGTGGCCGATGGCGCGGTCGCGCACCAGCTCGGCATAAATCCCGCCATCGTAGGAGTGATTGATCTCTTCGGTCATCAGGCCGTAGAGAGTGGGGCTCACCTTTGCGGTGGGATGATTCACGTCGATTGTGAGGGAAGGCGCCTGCGCCGAAAGATGCAGCGCAACGGCGAGAATCAGGCAAAGGCCAGAAGCGAAAGGTCGCGTTTTCATCACCCGCCATACTACCCGGTTGCCCGCGGGGGAGACAAACAAGTAAACGCTTTCGCCGAGACGCCGGTTGCGCCAATGCGGAGGACCGGGGGGTATCGAAGCTTCAAGCTCGTTCTGCGCTGGTTCCGGGAGGGCGCTTACTGTTGACCAGGCGCTCGCCGCTTCCCATCCAGCGATAGATGGAGCAATCCTCCCAGGCCATGGGTGCGTATTCCGCGTCCGGCTGGCTGTTCAGGATCCTGCGCTCGGCCATTGTGTCCGCTGGCGAGCGCCGGATCTCTCCGTGAAATAACCGTGTGAATCCAGGCTGTTGCCGGAGCACATTTTCCTGCTCGTTGTTTACGTACAGGATGTCCAGTTCGCCCGAGCGAAGGCCAAGTTTTGACGCCCAGTTGCGCAGAATGCGGCGCAGTACCGGCCCCGCAAAGGGATTGAAGAGAAAGACCACGCACGGTCCCGGCGGCAGGTCGAACTCCGCGGCATCGCGGCAGAAGATGCGCAGAGGCGCGCGCGCCCGGCCCGCGGCCCGCCAAGCGGCGAGATTGCGGTTGCCGATGCGCGCCAGCGTGGGATTGAGTTCCACGCCCCATACGGCGCGAAAGGGAAACTCCGAGGCCAGGAGCATTGCGCGTCCCATGCCCGCGCCCAGATCGATGAAGGTGAAGGCATCGATGGGCGCCAGCGGCCTGCATCGCCGCCAGCGAACAATCATGCCGCGAAATACCGAGGGGGCAACGGCGTAATAGGCGGTTGCGTGGCGATCGTGCCGGTGTCCCGTGGTCAGATGGCGGCCGGCGATCAGGCCGCTGGTGCGTACGCCGAACTCGAGGTCGAAGGGATGGCGCACCAAGCCGTCCCTGATGGTGAGTCCCTTCAGGGAGCGGCGCCTGGTTTCTTTCCTGACGGCGGTTGGCGGATTTTTGTCGTCTCTCCCCTGAGCCACGCTTGAACCTTAGCATAAAGCTGAGTGAAGCGATTGCCGGACGAACCGCGCGCCAATTCTCACCGGTAATTTCCGATGAGGACAAACGGCGCCCAGTAAAAAGGATGCGCATAGTCGTGCGGATGCTGCACGGCGTCTGGGCTCCCTTCCGCCTGCAGGCCGCGGCCGTTAGACGTTGGCGCGGAGACAGCAGTACCGCGCAAGAGCGCCAGTTGCGCCTGGCGCAAAGCTTCGGCTTTCCCGGCCGCGGGATTTTTCACCCAGCGTGCATAAAAGTCGCTCATGATGCGGCTGGTGCTGAGGTCGTTCACGTCCCATAGCGTGGCCAGTACAGCTTCCGCACCCTTCTGCTGCGCAATCATGCCCAGGCTGTCCATCTCCAGGCCATCGCTGGCCACATCGCCCTTGGCGGTGCTGCAGGCTGAAAGCGTAAGCAGGCGCGTTCCATGAAAGGTGATGGTTGAATCCTCCAATTTCGACAGCGTCAATTGAAACCCCTCCGGAGCGCCAGCGTCTTCGCCCGCGAGCATCAGGTAAGGCTCGGTGCCGCCTCCGGTCTCGAGAACGAAGTGGCTGGCGATGTGCACCACCGGAAATCCGGACCCGGCGCCGAGTTCGCTCTTCAATGCCGCGTAGGTGAAGCGCTCGTCGGGCAAAAGCAGTCCTTCGAGAGGCCCATGCGAGCCAGGGAAATCTGGGTCGTGGGCGACCGCTTCCAGTTCCGGCAGCACGCCGGGCAGGGCCGGCAATCCTCCGTAGCTCCTGGACAACCCCAAGGCCAGCACGCGCAGATTGGGCTTGTCTGCGCCGGACGAGACCATGTGCCCATAGCTTTCCGGCGTGAAGAGAACATTGTTGAAACGCTCGACCATGTAGCGATGGCCGTCGTAGAGCGCAGCCATGGGCAGGTAGCGCAAGACGCCGTCGAGCGACCAGAGCAGTGTGGGAACGCTTCCGCTATCGCCGGGTTCGCTTTCGAGCGCCGCCAATTCGCCGGCGAAGGGAGCGACGACCATGGCATACAACTGGGCCAGGTGCGGTTTGGGATCAGAGTCCGGCGTGCGCAGGTCGCTGCGCACCTCGAGCACCTTATCGCGCAACTGATCGGGTGAAGCGTTCAACGCGATTTTTCTGCGCGCCTGCGCCGTCACCAAAATGACGTAGGCGCGATCCGGGCCGAGGAGCAGCCGGATGCCCATCACGCGGGGGCCGAGCTCGGCGAGCGTGTTTTGCAACTGACTCACGTCCGACTTTTCCTGGCTGAGAAGACGGTTTGCATTTTCGGCTCCCGCCGTCTGCGCCAACTCGGGGAAAATGGTCTTGCGGAAGAAGCCGGCCACTTCGCTGTTCTGCGCCTCGAGGTTCGCTTCGAGCGTCTTCAGGCGCGCGTCCTCGTCCGGGGTGCGGCCGGTCTTTGCCTCGAGCGCAGCGTACTCCATGCTCATATCGGCCAGCGTGGCTGCGGCATTTTCTTCCGATGCAAGCTGTCCCTCGGCCTTCTGCTGATTGTCCGCAAGCTGCAGAGGCTGCGCCGCTGCCGCAGGATTCTCTCCCGCGCCGCGAACGACTTCTTTGAGCTCCTGCTCCTTGAGCAGATCGAGAACCTGCTCGGCCTCGCCCAGACGATCCTGCTCAACAAGAAGTTCGGCCAGCATCCGGTACGTGGACGACTTGGATTGGACAAAGCCCGTCTGCAGCTCCTTGTCCAAGCCGCCGATGTTGCGGCGAATCTGCTGGTACGCATTGACGGCTTCCAGACCGAAGAGAATCGCCTGCCGGGGAAGATGATTGCTGCGGAAGCCATACATCAGCGCGGCTTGAATGTTGCCTTCCATCTCCGGGTCGCCGGCGGCTTTGGCCAGCGACAGGGCCGCAAGATCGCTCACCAGCGCTTTGTCGGACTGGCCAAGCTGGAACCACGCCCGGCCGATCATCATGAGCGCCAGCGACTGGCCGCGCCGGTCTTCCACCGCGCGCCAGATGGGCAGCGCCGCGGTGTCGGCGTCCATGGCCTTCCGCGCGTCTCCCAGTTCCGACTCATTCCAGCCGATATTGGTGAGCGTCATGGCCTCGCCGCGGCGGTTTCCGGTCTCGCGCCAGATCGCCAGAGCCTGGGCGAAGAAATCGAGCGCCTTGCGCGTCTGGCCCACGTAGGCGTAGGCGCTGCCGATGTCATTCAGCGCCAGCGCCTCGCCGTTGCGGTTTCCGGTCTCGCGCCAGATGGGCAGAGCTTGGTTGTAGTAATCGAGCGCGGTGGGTTGCTGGCCCAGGTCGCGGTAGAGACGGCCGATGTAGTTGAGTGTCAGCCCTTCGCCCTGGAGGTTGCCGATCGCGCGCCACAATTCGAGTGCGTGGTTGAAGGACTCAAGCGCATCCTGCTTCCGGCCCAGGTCCTCGTACGCTCGGCCCATGTTGTTGAGCGAGAGCGCTTCGCCTCCCTGCTCACCTACCGCACGCCAAAGGGGCAGCGCCTGGTTGAAGTAAGGGAGCGCATCTTCTCCGCGTCCCATATCGGCGTAGGTCTTGCCCAGGTTGTCGAGGGTGCTGGCCTCGCCGGTGCGGTTGCCCAGGTCGCGCCAGAGGGGCAGAGCCTGATTCAGGAGATCGAGCGCCTTTTCCCGCTGGCCCAGGTCGTTGTACGCGCGGCCCATTCCGTTCAGCGTGGTTGCCTCGCCCAGGCGGCTGCCCATTGCCTGCCAGACAGGCAATGTTTGATTGAAGAGATCGAGGGCTTTCTGCTCGTCGCCGAGATCGGTGTAGATGCGGCCCATGAGGTTGCGCGTGAACGCGACGCCTGCCTGGCTGCCGCCGGCCTGTTCGATCGCGAGGGCCCGGTTGCAGTCGTCGAGGGCTTTGTTTGGCCTACCGATCTGCCGGTAGAGGTTGGCCAGCGTGTTGAGCTCGACTGTCTGGACGCGCGCGTCCTGCGCGGCGAGCGCGGCGGCCAGCTTTTGCTCATGCTGGTCGATCTGCTGCGCGAGCGGGCCGCTCTGTGCGGCGGATCCTGCCGTGGCGGCGACCAGCAAGGCCACCAGCGAAGGGGCAACTGCGGCTGTACGCATACGAAAGTTGAAGGGGCGCGCCATGTTTGCGGGAACGCAATAGTATTCTAGCCGTGCGCAATCCAGATCGAATTGCTGCGCCTTGCGCCCGGGGAGTACGGCATTGCCTCAATATCTGGTTACGGGAGCCGCCGGTTTCATCGGCCGCTCGATTGCCGCGGCGCTGCTTAGGCGCGGCGAGCCGGTTCGCGGCATCGACAACTTCATCTCGGGCAAGCGGGTCAATCTCACGGGCCTGGAGGCAATGGAGTTCTTCGAGGGCGATCTGCGCAATCCGGCGGACTGCGCGCGCGCCTGCGCGGGCGTGGAAGTCGTCTTCCACGAAGCCGCGTTGGCCTCAGTTCCGCGCTCCGTGTCCGCGCCCGTGGAAACAAACGACAACTGCGTGAATGCGACCCTGAATCTGCTGGTGGCCGCGCGCGACGCAAAAGTGCGCGGGCTGATCTATGCCGGCTCGTCCTCGGCCTACGGCGACACGCCCACGCTGCCCAAGCACGAAGAGATGCTGCCCAATCCCATCAGCCCGTACGCCGTGGCCAAGCTGGCGGGCGAACAGTACATGCGCGCCTTTACGCGCGTCTACGGCCTCGAAACCGTGGTCCTGCGCTACTTTAACGTCTTCGGGCCGTACCAGGATCCTGCCTCGCAATACTCCGGGGTTCTGGCCAAGTTTTGCCGAGTCATGCTGGCCGGAGAACGGCCGACCATCTATGGCGACGGTGAGCAGAGCCGAGATTTTACCTTTATCGAGAACGTCATTCACGGAAACCTGCTGGCAGCCGCGGCACCGGCGGAAAGGGTCTCCGGGCAGACGATGAACCTGGCCACGGGCACGCGCATTACGCTGAACGAAACCTTCGCGATTCTGCGGGAGCTGACCGGATACGAAGGCGAGCCGGAGTACGCACCTCCGCGCGCCGGCGACATTCGCGATTCGCTTGCCGACATTCGCCGGGCCGAAGCGCTGCTGGGCTACCGGCCGCAGGTGGGTTTTCGCGAAGGGCTGCGGCGAACGGTGGAGTGGTATCGCACTTCCAAGCCGCAATAACCACTTCCATATCTTCACAGGAAAATAATCACATCCAAGTTTCGCGGATGTGATGTATAACACTGGAAACCCCCTCGCTTAGACAAAACTGTCGGGAATCCCCCTCTTGCATGGTGATGCCGGCCCGTCTTCCAACGGGCTGCGAGAGGCTTTGGGACCGAGGTACCCGGTTTTGCCTGACGATCCGCGCAATCGGCAGGATTTGCCCCACGAACCCAGCACCCCCTCTGAGTACGCGGTCAGCCGTCACCACGCCAGCACTTCGCTGCGGGCCCTGTGGGAGGTGATGGTGCGCCGGCGGCGCGCGGTGCTCAGCATAGAAGGCGGATTGCTGCTCGCCTGCCTGCTTTACTGCCTGATCGCGCCCAACGAATACGAGGCCAGGGCCAGAGTCGCGCTGCGCATTGCGCCGGCATCGTCCTTGAGCCTGAGCGCGGCGGATGCTCAGGCGCCGGCCTCGATTCTGGGCGCGCCGGTGGCCGTGGAGACGCTGGCCGGGGTTCTGCGCAGCGAGGAACTCGCCTGGAGAACCATTGTGGAGCTCAAGCTCTACGCCGAGCCGGGCTTTCGCGGCAACTTTGCGCGGCGATTTCCCGGCTTCAGCATCGACACCTCCAATTCGGGCGCACGCAATCCCGGCGCGCGAGCCTGGCTGCTCGAACGGTTTGAGCGCAGGCTTGAGGTCGAGACTATTCCGCGGACTCTGCTCATCGAGATCCGCTTCCGCTCGCGCGACGCGGCTCTATCGGCGACCGTGGTCAACACGCTCATCCGCGCTTACGACGAGCAGGACAGCGAAGCGCAGATCGAGGCTACGGCGCAGGCTTCCGGCTGGCTCGACGGCCAGTTGAAGCAATTGAAGGCGCGCGTGGACGAAGAAGATCTGCGCCTTGCGGACTTCGAGCGCAGCCACGGCATCGTCAGCGAGCCGGAGGCGCTCCCTGATGGCGAGACGGGAACGGCTGAGCACAATTCCACGCTGCTGGAGATGGATGAGCTCGGCCGGCAACTGGTCGCGGCCACGGCGGACCGGATCCTGAGCGAATCGGAGTATCGGGCTGCCGCGCAGGGCGACCCCGAGCTGGTGATCGCGGGCGACCCCCGTCTGCAGTCGGCGGGAAGCAGCTTTTCGACAGCGCTGCTCGAGCAGATTCGCGGCCGGCGGAGCGACCTGGAGCAGGAAAAGGCCCAGCTCAGCGCGGAGTTCGGCCCCAGTTATCCCCGCGTGGCGGAGATTGGCCGCGAGCTGGACGATCTCGACCGCCAGAAGAAGGCCGAAGACGCGAGGCTTGTCGACCGGTTCCGAAGCAACTGGCAGACCGCGGTTGACCGGGAGCAGATGGTCCGCCAGAGCCTGGAAGAGATCACCGGCGAGAGCCTCAAGCTGGAGCAGGCAGAGACCGAATATGCGGCGATGCGGCAGGAAGCCGATTCAAGCCACGAACTGTACATGCGGGTGCAGGAAAAGGCTGAGGAAGCGGGATTGGCTGCCGGCGTTCACACTTCAAATCTCGAAGTGGTGGATTACGCCCGCCAGCCTGTAAAGCCGGTTGCGCCCGACCTGCCGCTTTACCTGGCTATCACTTTCTTCGCGGGAATCTGGATTGCGGTAGGAGGCGCGCTTATGCTCGAAACTCTTCATCCATCCCAAATGCGTACGGCTGCGCTGCTCGTTCTGTGCGCAGCCGGCGCCTGGCTGCACGGGCAAGCGCCTACGCCGAGCACCTCGGGGTTGCCCACCGGCGTGGTCAATCTTCCGCAGACGCCGGAGACGCGCAGCCAGCCTAATGCAAAGGAAGCCCCGCCGGTGTGGAATCAGACTGGAGTTCCGCCTGCGTCGGCTCAACCTCCGGGCGCAGGACAGCCGGCGATGCCCGCGCCCATCGCGCCCGGCGACTGGGTTGACATCAGCGAATATCACACCCCGGCCTTTCATTCCGCCGTGCGCGTCTCCGCCGCCGGCGCCGTCACGCTGCCGCTGATCGGCGACGTAAAGATCGTTGGATTGGACGAACGGGGCGCGGCGCACGCGATCGAGGCGTCGCTGCTGGCCAAGGGCATGCTGCTGCATCCTCTGGTCTCAGTGGTGGTGACCTATTATGCGGGCGAGGATGTGAGCGTGCTGGGCGAGGTGACGCGCCCCGGCATTTATCCCTACGGCGTGCATCACAGTCTGCTCGATCTTATTGCCGAGGCGTCAGGCCTTGCGCCCGATGCCGGCCGTGTCGTGACCGTGGTTCATCGCGACGACCCCGGGACGCCGCATCCGGTGCTTCTCGACCCCGCCGGAGCGGACACCGCTTCCGACAACAATCCCGAACTCAGCGCGGGAGACACGGTGGAGGTGAGCCGGGCCGGCCTGGTCTACGTGGTTGGCGATGTGATCCGGCCCGGAGGATTTCCCCTCGATCCGGCGCAGAAGCTCACCGTGGTGCAAGCGATCGCACTCGCATGGGGCCCCACGCAGAATGCCGCGCTAGGCAAAGCCGTACTGGTGCGCGAGCAGAAAGACGGCCGCACGCTGACCGCGCTCAACCTGAAGCGGCTGCTGCGCGGCCAGGACCCCGATCAACCGGTGCACGACGGCGACATCCTCTTTGTGCCCGATTCGTTCGCCAAGAACCTGATGAACCGCACCCTCGAGTCGGCAGTGCAATCGACGATCGGCGTCACCATTTATTCCGCGCTGGTGTATTCGCAGAGGTATTGAAGCATGAGAAGGATCGCCTGGGTTTTGCTGCTGCTGATGGCCTTTGCCATTCCCTGGGAGTACTCGCTCGACCTGGGCGAGCCGCTGGGCAACGTGGCGCGCATCCTGGGAATCGTGCTGCTTCTCGTGGCCGTTCCCGCTGTCCTGCAGGCGGGGCGCTTGCGGACGTGGGCGCCGATGCAATGGATGGTTCTGGCGCTGTTTCTCTGGCTTTGCCTCACCTTATTCTGGTCCATTGACTCCGCGGCCACGCTGGTGAAGCTGCGCGGCTTTTTCCAGGAGATGATGCTCGTCTGGCTGGTGTGGGAGTTTGCCGAGTCGCCCCGCGACGCGCGCGATCTTCTGCGCGCCTACGTGGCCGGCTCGTGGGTATTGGCCGCACTCACGCTGGTCAATGCGGGATCGCCCGAGGCGATTGCCGCCGGACAGATTCGTTTCGCCGCCTACGGGCAGGATCCCAACGACGTCGCCCGCTTTCTCGACCTCGGATTCCCGCTCGCCGGCCTGCTGGCGCGGAGCGAAGCCCGATGGCCGGCGCGCCTACTGGCCTTCGGGTATCTGCCTCTCGGCCTGCTGGCGGTTCTGTTCACGGCCTCGCGCGGAGGGTTCGTGGCTGCGTTGGTAGCGCTGGCCGGGTGCACCGTGCTGGTTGTGCGCGGACGCGAACGCGCGACGCTGGCGGCTGTCTTCGGCCTGCCCGCTGTTGCTGCGGCTGCGTGGCTCATTGTACCGCGGGCAATCTTCGATCGCCTCGCCACCATACCGGCTCAGCTGGCGGGCGGCGACTTGAATCAGCGGCTGAACATCTGGTCCGCGGGGTGGCATGCATTCCGGCAAGCGCCGCTGCTGGGTTCGGGCGCGGGCACGTTCGTAAGCGCGGCGGGCCTGGCGCCGATCGATACGGCACACAACACCGCCCTTTCCATTCTTGTGGGCGGCGGACTTTGCGCCCTCTGCCTTTTTGCCTGCATCGTGGCCATGGCCGTGCGCGCCGTACTGGCCACGAGCGGCCCGCTGCGGGTTGCGTTGGCCACGGCGCTGCTCGTGTGGATGGTGACTGCGATGGTGGCGACAGTGGAGGAAAGCCGCACTACATGGTTGCTGATCGTCCTCATTGCGCTCGCGGGCAGGCTTGCGGTGGAGAATTCCCGCGAACTCGCTCAGGTATTCCCGGCGTTCGACGAGCCCGGCGCGCGATGGCCGGTTTCCAGGCTGGCTGCCGAGCCGAATGCCTCGGAGGGTCCCGCATGATCGCCAATGCTGCGTGTGTTCCCCGGCCAGCGAGGTATCTGCTTCGCTTCGACGATCTCTGTCCAACCGTCTCCCGCGAGCGATGGCGGCAATGCCGGTCCCTGATCGACGAATTTCACATCCATCCGATTCTCGCCGTGGTTCCCAACAACCTGGACGGGGACTTGAAAGTCTCACCGGCTAATGCGCGGTTCTGGCACGAACTGCGCGTCCTCGAGAAGACAGGCGCCACCATCGGTCTACACGGATACCACCATCTGCGCCAAAGCCGCGGGCGCAGCTTTGTGCCGCTGCAGCGTGCGTCGGAGTTCGCGGGCGTTCCAGGGCATTGGCAGCGCACCTGGATCTCCGAAGGGCTCGACATTCTGCGCCAACATGGGCTCGATCCCAGGATTTGGGTTGCGCCGCAGCACGGATTCGATGCCAGCACGCTCCGCGCCCTCAAGGCCGAGAGCATTCATCTCTTGTCCGACGGCTTCGCGCGCATTCCCTTCGTGCGCGGCGGCCTCACGTGGATTCCGCAGCAACTCTGGGGCCCGCTGGAGAAAACGGAAGGCCTGTGGACCATCTGCATTCATCCCAACACCGCCAGCCTGAGCCAGATCGAAGGACTGCGCGCATTCCTGCGCGATCACGCGCATCAGTTCACGTCCGTCGACGCGGTCATGACCGACTTCGCGCTCGGCGAGCTCACCCTGGCGGAACAGATCTATGCGCAACTGGCGCTTCGCCGCATCCTTATTTCCCGTGCTAGAAGGCGCTTCGTGAGCCTCCCACCGATGCGCATCGCGAATCAGGCGCCGGCATGCGAACCGCGACTGCCTCGCGCGATTTCCGGCTCAGCAAGGCGCAGTAAAGCTCCTCCCAGCGGTCGAAGGAAGTCGCGAGACTAAAATGCTCCATTGCGCGCTGGCGGGCGCGTGCCCCGATCCGACGCCGTTCTTCGGGCGAAGTCCGCATCATGGCGGTCATGGCCCAGGCCAGCGCCGAGGCATCCGCCGGCGGAACAAGCGTGCCGGTTTCTCCGTCGAGAACCACTTCGCGGCTCCCGGGCACGTCCGTGGCCACCGCGGGCAGCGCGCAAGCTGCCGCTTCAAGCAGGGCCATCGGCAGTCCCTCCCAGCGCGACGAAAGCACGAAAGCATCCGCGACCTGGAACCACCTCCTGGGATTGGCTTCGAAGCCAAGGAAGCGAACGCGCTCGTAGAGTTCAAGACGCGTGGAAAGACGGGCCAGATGATGCAGAAGCGGGCCATCGCCTGCAATCACCAGCCGGACCGGCGGAGGAACGGCAATCATCGCTTTGAGCAGCGTGGAATAATCCTTCACCATCTCCAGCCGTCCCGCTGCCAACCAAAGGAATTCATCCTCCAGGCCCAATTCCCGGCGAAGCTCAGCGCGCATCCGTGCATCGGGCCGCCACTTCTCCAAGTCCACGCCGTTGGGCAGAACCCTGAGGGTTGCGCGGCGCACCATGCGTGCAGACAAGTGCGAATCCGCCACCGATTGGCTCACCGCCGTCACTTTGTCCGGCAAGCCGCGGCTGAGCCGGTAGCCCAGGCGCCTGCCCGGTCCGCCGGTCGAGGAGCTGTGCAAGGTGTCGATGATGACCGGCGCCGGCGCAAAGAGGCGCGACCAGCGCGCCAGCCAAGCGGCGTGGGGCAGGTGGGCATGCACTACATTTGGCTTGTTGCGGCGGAGCCATCCGATGTAGCGGGCCCACCCCCAGGGATCGGCCAGCCCTTTGCGCATGCTCAGGCTGAGGAAGTCAACGCCGGCGCTGCGCAACTCCGCGGCTGCCGCGCCGCCTGTGCCCGAGAGCGCCACCGCCGTCACGCGCCATCCTCGGCGGCGCAATCCGATGGCGAGAAGCAGGACTTGCCGCTCCGCGCCGCCAATCCGGTCGAGCGTGGGAATCACCATGGCCACGTGGAGGGCATTGATCGGTGTGCAGGTTGCGTCAATCAGCTCTTCGTAGGCGGCAATGGCCGACTCGAAGGCGATCCCATTTCCATCGAGAGCAAAGGCCGGATCCACTCGCCCGCTCCGCGCGCGCTCGGCAGCGAGCTGAGCCGATCCGGCTGCGCCCCGACTCCAGCGGGACCGCAGCCGGATCCATGCATGACGGGGAAAGGAAAGTGCGAGAAACAAAGCCGCAAGCGCGACGCCGAGGCAACGGTCGAACACAACTCCTCCGACGAATGCAATCGCCTTCGAACCGGTCAGGCATCGCAACCGCATGGAGGGAACATGCTCGATGAGCGAACTACTCGATGGCCCGTACAGCGATAGACAGGCTGGCAGCCCAGGTGAGTGTGTCTCCGCCGGAGCTGCGTTCTCGACTGGGCGAACCCCGCAGCTGCGGGTACATCGCTCAAAGACAGTGGGAGGGTACCCCAAGGAAACAACTTTGCGGGACGAATGTCAAGAGCTTAAAGGCGCTGTGGGAAGAATTCCTGGGTAAGGCATTCATCCACTCGAGCTATTTGTGCAATCAATTCCAAGGTTCCGGTGCTCCCGCAGGCGGGAAAGCGCGATGAAAGCGCTGGCCCGCATTGAGTTCTTCGAGAGACTTCAGCAAGGTGGACGCGAGCGAGGCAGTGGTGATCTCCGGCGTCAGCCAGGACTTTTGCCGGTTGCGCAGCATGTCCACAATGCCTCCGGACGCGGGCGTAGCCACGATCGGCAAACCGCCCGCGGCCGCTTCAAGGAGTGCATTCGGCATGCCCTCGTAGCGCGAAGAGAGCACAAACAGGGACGCTCCTGCATAGAAGATGTAGGGCCGCTGCACGTAGCCTGGCAGCCGGACTACTCCCTCCAAACCAAGCAAGCGGCACTGCGCTTTCAGCGCTTCCTCTTCCGGTCCGGCGCCGGCAATGATCATGTCGGCGCGGGGAAATTGCTCGCGCACGGTTACCAGCGCCTCGAGCAGAAGATCGAAGCCTTTTTCCCGCGCCAGCCTTCCCACCGCGAGCAGATGCGGTCCGGGACCGATCCAACTGGCCTGCGCCTCGTTGGTCTCGCGGCCAGTTGCGCGAAGCGCTTCGAGGTCCACCGGATTGGCCAGCACCGCAATACGCTCTTTTCCGAGGCGCAGCTCTCTTGCCAGATCGTCGGCCATCGCGCGCGAGGGGCAGATGACCTGGTCGGCGCGGCAATAGAGAGATCGATAAAGCAGGGAGGTGTACCATGGCAGACTGCCAAAGGCCAAAACCGACGAGACCGTGGCGTCTTGCCGGACAAGGACGCGCGTTTTCCGCGGAAACAGCGGGCGAAGCAGAAGCACCAGGAAGTTGAGATGGGCCGCGCCGGAGAGGATGACGTCCGGCCGGACGCGGCGCACGAGGCGGACCAAGGGAATGGCCGCAGAACGAACTCTCCGCGCGCCCAGCGTGTGCACTGCGACCGCCGGCGGCAGGCTTTCGATGGCCCGATTCGCCTGCGCGGCCAGAACCAGGTGGACCTCGTACTTCTCTTTGGACAAGCCTCCCGCAACCAGAGCGGCGACTCTTTCTGCGCCGCCTCCGCCCAGATGGGGGACGATTACAAGGACCCGAAGACTCTGGCCCATGACGTACCAGTGGTGAATGGATCGTTGGAAGGTGAATATATTCCAATCCGGGAGGAATTCACACAAATTTTTATTTAAAGGTGCTAATGTTTCCTTGTCTCCTCCCAATTCAGGAAATTCCCCCGGATCGCAGGCTCGTTCATGGCGGCTTCCGCGGCACGCCGGCTCGCAGTGGCATCGCCCCTGCGCGTCTCCGGTTCACCATCGATTCTGATCGGCGTCACGCATCCGCAAACCTGCCTTGTGCTGCGAGACCGGCTTGGCGCGCTGCGCGAAGCCGGCTTTCGCGTCTTGCTGGTCTCCAGCCCCGGAGCGCTTCTCGATCAAACCGCGGCGGATGAGGGAATCGAGGCAGTGCCGATTCCCATGCGCCGGGCCATTGCACCGCTGGCCGATCTGGTCTCTTTGGTGCGCCTGTGGCGGGTCCTGGGAAGGTTCAGGCCGGAGGTGGCCGAGTTCAGCACGCCCAAAGCGGGGCTGCTGGGATTGCTGGCGGCCTGGGCCCGCGGCGTGCCGCACCGCGTGTATCTGCTGCGCGGGCTCAAGCTGGAGACGAGCTGGGGTGTTAAGCGGCGCGTCCTCCTGGCGGCGGAACGGCTGGCTGCCGCCTGCGCCCACGTGGTTTTGTGCAACAGCGGGAGTCTTCGCGCCCGCGCGCTGGCGCTGGGCATTGCGCCGGAGCGAAAGCTGGTGCTGCTGGGCGAAGGCAGTAGCCACGGCGTCGACACGGCGCGGTTCTCGCCCGGACCGACGGACGTGCGCCAGCGGCTTGGGCTGGAGCGGAGCGCCCGGGTAATCGGCTTCGTGGGGAGGTTGACCCGCGACAAAGGAGTGCCCGAGCTGATGGAGGCCTTCGCGGCGGTCCGCGCAGCCGAGCCGTCAGCCTGCCTGCTCATGGTGGGCTGGTTCGACGATGCCGAGGACGCGCTCGATCCGGCGCTGCGGGCCCGCATTGCCGCGCACCCCGGAATCTGCCTGACCGGGTTTGTGAGCGAGACCGCGGGCTATTACCGCGCCATGGAGGTGATGGTGCTGCCGACGAGGCGGGAAGGATTTCCCAACGCGGTGCTCGAAGCCGGCGCAAGCGGAGTTCCGGTGATCGCAACCCAAGCTACCGGCTCGCGCGATTCGGTTCTGCATGAAGTGACCGGACTGCTGATTCCGCCCGGCAGCCCGGAAGCCATCGCCGAAGCTGTGCTGGCGCTGCTGCGGGACCCTGCGCGCCGTCTCCGCATGGGCCGCGCTGGCCGCGCCTGGGCATGCGAGCACTTCGGCAATTGCCGCGTGCTTCAGATCCATACGTCCTTTTACGCGGAGATGCTCGGCCAAGTCACGGCTGCTGGCTCGGAGAAGGCGCCGAATCGCCGGGAAACAGCTCCGGCTGGTCCGCCTCGACCGTCTCCAAGGGAACGCGCTTGCGGCCCGGCGTCCCGATCAGGCTGAGAACCTCCAGGGTCTGGATTGCCTGGCGCGGAACGTAAATCCGTTGCGTGTTCGAGCGCGTGTCCGGCGGCACGAGGAGCAGGCCGGGCCCTTCGACAAGGGTGAGATCGTTTGCGGCCAGGCCCTCCAGCTCGTCGCCGTCCGCCAGCTTCAGGCGCAGCCAAAGGCCGGCCGTCCGGGGGCGAATGGAAAAGCGCTTGCGCAGGAGGCGTTCCGGATTGGTCAGGTCGCCGCTCGAGGAAGGGAGGTCACGCACGTAGCAGACCCACTTCACCTGCTCCCAGGCCATGCGCAACACCTTGCCGTTGAGGTCGAGCATCTCCAGTTCGGCCGCGTCGCGGCCGAAGCCGAGAGCTGCGTAGCCGGCGCACCAGTCCCGCGAGAACTTGCGTACGATCACCGGCTTGCGCGCGGAGGCCATCGCATTGGATTGTCGCATGGAGCGCGATGGGCGCGCGCTTTGGAAAGAGAATCCAGATTCACTTCCTCGGGGAACATCATCCAAAGAAGTGGGTTGCGAAGAATGGGCCGAGTATATGAGCGGCGGCGGACGGCGGGGAAAATCGGGCCGCGTGTTGACTGAGTGAGCGCAAGAGCCGCAATTCCTTTATGTTAGCTATGGCCTTCCGGGCCAGGTTGTGTTAATGTACTGGTTTGCCAGACCAGCCCGCGAATGGGCTCTAAAGGCAGCAACATCAGGAACTTGGCGAGGCGGAGGCGGCGGAAACAAGACCAGAATGCCCGACTACATCTACCTGCTTGAGAACCGGCTTTCCGCAGATCAGCGGCATGCGCTTCACCAATTGCGTGAAGCCGCCCGCAATGCGGGGACCATCCTGTTTCTTACCGGAGATGCGGTGCGCGACCTGACCAGCGGCCACGCGGTCCGGGAACTTGAAGTAGCCATTCACGGAAACGCGCTCAAGTTCAAGAAACCAATAGAGAAATTGGGTGGCAAAATCTGGGGCGAGGACGAGGAATCGCGCACCCTCTACCTGTGTTTTCCGGGAACCGTGCGCGTGGACCTGATCAGCACGCACCGGGTGGAGTATCCCAAGCCCGGGCGGCCGATTTTTCACCCCGCCTCAATCCAGGAGGACATACGGCGGCGGGATTTCACTGCCAACTCCATGGCCATTTCGCTGAACGAGGGCTCGTATGGGTTGCTCATGGATCCTCTCAACGGCGCCGCCGATATCGAGTCCCGGACGCTGCGGCTGGTGTCGAATTATGGATTCCTCGAGGAGCCGGCGCTGCTGATCCGCGCCACCCGCTATCGCACCCGCCTGGGGTGGGAGATGGACCCCAGAACCCTTTCGCGTTACGAGAACGCCAAGGCCGAGGGGGTGATTGAATCTCTTTCCGCGCACGCGCGCAGCCAGGAGCTGGAACAGATTGGCCACGAGGAAGAGGGATTGAAGGTGCTGCGCGCCCTCCAGGAAGAAGGGTGGATGGCGGCGCTCTGTCCGGCCTGGACGCCTGCCAAGGCGGACGAGACAAAGCTGAAGGCCCTGCACGACCTGGCCGTCGAGCTGCTGATGCAGGGAGTGCACGCCGACACCTCCGCCGCGCAGATGCAGTTGCTGACGACGGGAATGGTTCCGAAAGAGTTGACCGCCCTCAAGAAGCTGATGCTGCGGCCGGGTTTTGTGGAAGAGTGGAACAGCCTGGACTCACTGGCTGCGGGATTTGCCAAAGTTCTGCTGGCTAAGCAGAATGCGGTGCCTTCGGCGAGCTTCAAGCTGTTCACGAGCTACGATCCGGAGGCCGTTCTCTGGCTTGGATTTACATCGAAGAATCCGGCGGTCGTGGAGCGCTATCAGCAGTTCCTGAAGGTCTGGCCGGAAGCCAGGCAGAGGATGCCGTATCTGCTGATGCAGGAGCTGCGCATTACTCCGGACTTGCCGCGCTATGGCGAGCTGCTTCAATCCATTTTTCTTCAACTGATCGATGGCCGGCTCACCACTCCGGAGGAGATGCGCGCGTTTCTTGAACCCTATTCTCCGCCGGCTCCGCCTCCCCAGGTGAGCATCAAGAAGACGCGCTCGCGGCGCAGCGCCGAAGCGAAGATCAAGGACCTCGAGGAAGAGGAGGAGTCTGAGGAAGAGATAGCCCACGGAGACGATCTGGACGAAGTTGGCGGCGACGACGACGAGATGGAGATCGTGGTGCCGAAGGGCGAGATCGAAGGCGAGCTGGAGGAGGAAGAGGAAGAAGACGAAGATGAGGAAGAAGCCGAGACTGCGCCGGCAACGCGAAAGTCCGCAGCCAAGGTGGACGCGAAGGCGCAGAAGGCCGGTCCGGCGCCAGGCGCAAAGCTGCCGGCTGCTGCGCCAACCGGCAAGCCGGTGAAAGGTGAGAAGGCTGCTCCGGCGGCGCCCATGCCGGCGTCCAAGGGCAAGCCGATTGTGAGCGCCACCAAACCCCCGGCTACCCCGGTTAAGAGCAAACAGGCCGAGACCAAGCCGGCGCCGGCGAAGGCTGCTCCTGCGGCAAAGACGAAGACGGCTCCTCTGCCGAAAGCGGCCAAGCCGCAAAAACCTGCCGCCCAACCGGACGCCAGGCCGCACACTAAGCCGAACGCTAAGCCGCATGGCAAGCCTACGCCCAAGCCTCCCGCAAAATCAGCGGCGAAAAAGCAGGCGAAGAGCGGGCCGGCCAAACCAACGGCGCAGAAGAGCAAGCCGGCGCGCCCGTCTTCCACAAAGCCCGGCAAACCGTCAAAGCCGACGAAGGCCGCGCCCAAAAAGCCGGCGAAAAAGAGATAGAAGCACTGCGGCTGTTGCCCGCTCGTCTCCGGTTTCAGGCAGCGCCTTCTTGCCCCGAGTTGCCGGGTGAGTTTGTCGGTCTCTGTCCTTCTCCATCCGCCGGCCGATGGAGCGGTGGTTGGAAGTAACCCGTTGCATGGTCTCTGCATCTTTGTCTATTGCGCGGCATTTCCCGCGCAGAAGCCGTTCCATGCCTATTTTCAATGTTTTCAGCAGCGCTCACTCCGTCCGTTGGGAAATCGCGGTTGAAGGATGAGGGCAATGAAGCTGACGGATGGACGGAAACGCGTTGTCATTGAAGAGGTTTCTCCACAGGTCGATGGCGGGAGGCATCCCGTCCGCCGAGTGGTGAGCCACGAAATCTCCGTCAGGGCGGCGATCTTTGCCGACGGACACGACCTGCCGGCGGCGCGCCTTCTTTTTCGACCGAGAGCGGAACGGCGCTGGCGTTCTGCGCCTATGCATCCGGACGGCAACGATCTGTGGGAGGGGTCGTTTGCGCCGGACAAAATCGGTCCCTGGGTGTTCACGATCCAGGGATGGATCGACCGCTTCGAAACCTGGGCGAGCGACCTGAAGAAGCGGCTTGGCGCCCAGGCTGCGCAAGCCGACTCCGACAACCGGGACGGCGTAGCCGACGCATACGACCTTGCGCTGGCCTTCCGCACTGGCGCGACACTGGTCCATCAGGCCGCCCTGCGTGCGCGAGGCGCCGATTCGAAAAAGTTGGCCGGGATCGGGCGGGAGCTCAACCGCCTGGCTGACGAGAACCGAACGGGGTACGACTATCCTCTGGATGAGGACGCACACCGGCTGATGGCGTGTTATCCGGACCTGCGCCACGCAACGCAATTCGCACGCGAGTTGCCGGTCTGGGCCGATCGCGAGCGCGCCTGCTTCTCATCCTGGTACGAGATGTTTCCCCGCTCCGCTTCCCCGGTTCCCGGCAAGCACGGAACCTTTGCCGACGTGGAGCTGCAACTGCGGGAGATCGCCGGCATGGGATTCGACATTCTTTACCTGCCTCCCATCCATCCCATTGGCAGGACATTTCGCAAAGGGCCGAACAACACCGCGAATGCCGGCGCCGACGCGCCGGGCAGCCCATGGGCGATTGGCGACAGGGAGTCGGTTGCGTGCGCATCGGTGGGCGCAAGCCGGAGCGGCGACTGCGGCGGCCACAAGTCGATCCATCCCGACCTGGGGACGTTTGCCGATTTCGACCGGCTGGTCAGCACTGCAAACTCGCACGGAGTTGAGATCGCGCTCGATATCGCCTTTCAGTGCTCTCCCGACCATCCCTGGGTCACGGAGCATCCGAGCTGGTTCGTGATCCGGCCGGATGGCTCCATCCAATATGCGGAGAATCCGCCCAAGAAATACCAGGACATTTATCCGCTGAACTTCGAGTCGCCGGACTGGCGCAGTCTTTGGGGCGAACTCTACTCCGTGTTCGAGTTTTGGATCGGCCATGGCGTGCGCGTCTTCCGGGTCGACAATCCGCACACCAAGGCGTTGCCGTTCTGGGAGTGGTGCCTGGACAAGATCAACAGCCGCTATCCCGACGCGATATTTCTCGCCGAGGCATTTACGCGGCCGCACCTCATGTACGGGCTGGCCAAGAGAGGCTTTACGCAGTCTTACACCTATTTCACGTGGCGCAATTCCAAGGCCGAGCTGCAGAGCTATCTCGAGGAGATTACGCGCCCGCCGATCAGCGATTTTTTCCGGCCGAACCTCTGGCCGAACACGCCGGACATTTTGCACAGGACCCTGCAGGAGGGCGGCCGGCCCGCCTTCATGCACCGGGTCATCCTGGCGGCTACGCTCTCGTCGAATTACGGAATTTATGGGCCGGCCTATGAACTGGCGGAAAGCGCGCCGGCGCGGCCTGGGCCGGGCAAGACCGAAACGGAGGAGTATCTCGACAGCGAAAAGTACGAAATCCGCCAGCGGAACCGCAACGCGCCGGGATCGCTGGTTCCCCTGATCACGGCGCTCAATCGGATCCGGCGCGCCAACCCGGCCCTGCACGACAATGGCTCACTGCACTTTCACCGCATCGATAATCCCAATCTGCTTTGCTACTCGAAAGCGACGGCGGGATTTGAAAACACCATCCTGATCGCCGTGAACCTGGATGCATTCAACGAGCAAGCCGGCTGGACCGATCTCGATCTCGATGAACTCGGCGTTTCTCCCGGGGAGAGCTTCAACCTGGAAGATCTGCTGACGGGAGCGCATTACGCCTGGCGCGATCGCCGCAACTACGTGGCGCTGCGGCCGGGCGCCCAGCCTGCGCACATCTTCCGCCTGACACGCTGAGTTCCGAGACCGGCCTTGACCGCGCGCGCCGGGTGCGTACAGACTGCTTGAAGAAAAGGGAACTGTGAAGAAACTGGCGAGCGCGACGGATCCTTACTGGTATAAGGACGCGATCATCTACGAGCTGCACGTGCGCGCCTTCGCCGACTCGAACGGCGACGGCATCGGCGACTTTCCCGGTTTGCTTTCGCGGCTCGACTATCTCCAGGACCTGGGCATCACCTGCATCTGGCTCCTGCCTTTCTTTCCGTCGCCGCTGCGGGACGACGGTTACGACATCTCCAATTACACTGACGTGAATCCCTCCTACGGGACTCTCGACGACTTCAAGGTCTTCCTCGAGGCCGCGCATGAGCGCGGGATGCAGGTGATGATCGAGCTGGTCATCAATCACACCAGCGACCAGCATCCGTGGTTCAAGGCCGCGCGGCTCGCGCCTCCCGGATCGCCTGAGCGCGAAATGTACGTGTGGTCGGACACGGACAAGCGCTACAAGGACGCGCGCATCATTTTCACGGACACGGAAAAATCCAACTGGACGTGGGACGAGGCAGCCAATGCCTTTTACTGGCACCGCTTTTTCTCGCATCAGCCCGATTTGAACTTCGACAATCCCATGGTGATCGAAGAGGTGCTGAAGGCGATGCGCTTCTGGCTGGAGATGGGCGTGGACGCGTTGCGCATGGACGCAATTCCGTATCTTTGCGAGCGCGACGGGACCTCTTGCGAGAATCTGCCGGAGACGCATGCGGTGGTGAAAGTGCTCCGCGCCGCCATCGACGCGGGCTATGCCAATCGGCTGATTCTGGCGGAAGCGAACCAATGGCCCGCCGACGTGCGCCCCTACTTTGGCGATGGCGACGAGTGCCACATGGCTTTTCATTTTCCGCTGATGCCGCGCATTTATATGGCGCTGCGCCAGGAGGACCGGCTGCCGATTACGGACATCATGGCGCAGACGCCGCCGATTCCGGACAACTGCCAGTGGGCTTTGTTTCTGCGCAATCACGACGAGCTCACGCTGGAGATGGTGACCGACGACGAGCGCGACTTCATGTACTTTGCCTATTCGGCCGATCCGCGCATGCGCATCAACGTGGGCATCCGGCGCAGACTTGCGCCCCTGGTGGACAATAACCGGCGCCGCATCGAGCTGCTCAATTCGCTGCTGCTCAGCTTTCCCGGAACGCCTATCCTTTATTACGGCGACGAGATTGGAATGGGCGATAACATCTATCTGGGCGACCGCAATGGCGTGCGCACACCCATGCAGTGGACCTCCGACCGCAACGCCGGCTTCTCCAAATGCGATCCGGCGCGGCTCTATCTGCCGGTGATCATGGACTACATCTACGGCTACCAGGGAGTCAACGTCGAAGCCCAGCTGAGCGATCAATCGAGCCTGCTGCACTGGACGCGCAACATGATCGCCCTGCGCAAACTGTTTCAGGTCTTCGGGCGCGGCACGCTGACGTTCCTCAACCCTTCAAACCGGAAAATCCTCGCCTATCTTCGCGACCTGGAGCAAGAAGACGGCACGCGCGAAACCGTGCTTTGCGTGGCCAACCTCAGCCGGTTCGCGCAGCCGGCCGCGCTCGATCTCTCCGCGTTTGCGGGGTCGGCCCCGGTTGAAATGATCGGCTACGTTGCCTTTCCCACGATCACGGAGATGCCCTTTACCCTTTCGCTTGCGCCGTACTCCTTCTTGTGGCTTGAGCTGCAGGCGCCGCAAACAGAACCGGGAACGAGCTCGGCATTCGATGCGGAAACCTGGCAGGAACTGCCCGCGGACGAGGCCCTGGAGCGCGTGACTCTGAGCGGCGGATGGCAGAGCCTGTTCGCCGGCCGCGGGGCGAAGCTGCTTGAAGCCGCCTTGCCCGAATGGCTGCCGCGCCAACGCTGGTTTGGAGCCAAGGCGCGCACGATTCAATCCGTGCGAATTCACACTTGGGTTGAGCTGCGCCCTCCGGCGAATGAAGGCGGAGTCGATTCCACCTTGCCTGGCGATGGTTTGGGTCCGACTTCCGGCATGTTTCCGGCGTTATGTTTCCTCGATGTTGCGTACGCGGATGGTTCTGCGGAGGTTTATCAGATTCCGCTGGCGGTGAGCGCGGGCCAGGAAGCGGCGGAGGTCAACACACGCCGGCCGGCGAGCGTAGTGGCCACGCTTCTCTCCAGCGACAGCGATATTGTTCTTCACGATGCCTCCTGGCGCGAGGATTTTCAGCAGGTCTTACTCGAATTGGTCGCCACCGGCACGAGCCTTGGGCTGGATGGCGCGAAAGCGGAAGCCTCTTTGAACGCCGCACGACTCGAAGACGCGAGCAGCGAAGCAGGACTTGGAACGCAACCCGCGGTCCCGATCGTCGCCAGGGTACAGGCGGATTCCTCCTCGGCGAGTCTGGCCGAGAGTTTGCAACGGACGCAGGCAGAGACAACGGCGAAATCTTCGGTTGCGCCGGCTCCGCTGACGGCGCAACCAGGCGAAGCCGCCGGGCCCCCGCGCTCCGAGGCTCCCGCGCCGGCGGCGGCGGGCACGCAGCGTTTTGAGCCGCGGGAGTCTCCTGCAGCGGGCGAATCCGTCCCACCCGAGGGCCGGCTCGATGCGAGTGCCTCCACGGCATTCAGTCGCGCGGGACAGCGCCCGGCGTCGCGCCTTGGCTCGGCGGAGCAATCGAATACGTCGATCCTCTATGGCAGGGAATTCTTTCTCAAGCTCTTCCGCAAGCTCGAACCGGGCGAAAATCCGGATGTGGAGATTGGCCGCTTTCTCACTGAGGTTGCGCATTTTCCGTATATCCCGTCGTTCCTTGGGGAGATTTCACTCACGCTGGCCAATACGGAGAAGACCACCCTCGCGCTGTTACAGGGACTGGTTACCGACGCGCGTGATGGCTGGGAGTGGTTTCTCGGTCAAATTGCGGAAATCTTTGCCCATGCAGCGG
>DATJRT010000167.1:0-4619 GCA_035504495.1 Occallatibacter sp. | reverse complement strand
GCAGCGGCGCAAGCTGCGCGCCAAGGACCCCATGTCCGGCTTTTTCCTGGTGCGCCGCTCGGCCGTGGACGGCATCGATTTCCAACGCGCGGGCTTCAAGCTGCTTCTGGAAGTCCTGGTGCGCGCGCGTCTCGCCTCGGTTGCGGAGGTGCCGTTCGTCTTCGGCAGCCGCTTCCGCGGCGCAAGCAAAGCCAACTTCAAAGTCGCCTGGGACTACGGCAAGCTGCTGGCGCGCCTCTACGCGGGCAAATGCGGCTTGCGCCGCCGCCGTGAGCCCGTGAACGCCAGCCTGGGAAACTGAATCCGACCCAATCCCTCGCTCCCAACTCACCAGAAATGGGTGTCCCATCCCAAGCGCGCTTTTGTGTTTAGGGTGGGCGACCACGAACTCTGGGCGCCTCAGGTTCGGCGCGTTCCTCTTTTTTGCGCCCATCCTGAGAAAGCACGAACGCTGACTCGCCGCCCCGCTCACTTCAGAGCGCCGGTAGAATCCTGCGCAGCACCAGAAATGCAGCCACGCCGGCAAAAAACACCAGCGCCATGCGGATGCCGGGCTCGCGGTTGACCTCGGGAATCAGATCGCTCGCGCCCACGTAGAGCGCCACGCCGGCTGAAATCGGCAGGCCGTACGGCACCCAACCGGGCGCCAGCTCAATCATCAGGACGCCCGCGACCGTGGCCGCGGCCAGCACCACCGTGGAATAGAAGGCCGCTGCCCGGCTGCGTCCGCTGGCCAGCATCACCGAGGCCATGGTGAATCCAGCCGGCCCCTTGTGCAGGAAAATCGCCAGAAAGATCAGCCAGCCCAGCCAGCTGGAGATCTCAAATCCGGCGCCGATGGCCACGCCGTCGAAGAGGCAGTGCAGGCTTAACCCGGCCAGCACGGAGTAGCCGGTACGCGCGGTCACAAATTCGCCCCGGTGTGTCTCCTCGCCGAAATGAAAGTGCGCATTGATGGTGTGCTCCACCAGGTGCACCACGCAATACCCGGCCATGATGAGGACGGGGCCCAGTTGGGGATGGAGGTGCAAACTCTCCGGCATCATTTCCAGCAGCGATGCGGACAGCAGGAAAGCCGCACCGAGCGCTACAAAATAGCGCAGATAGGGCTCCACGCCGCGCGCGCGCACCAGCACCGCGCCACCGGCCACATTGGCCAGCGCCGCCACCACGCCGAGAAGAAGAGAGAGCTTGAGCATGGTTAAGACAGCGAACAGTGAACAGTTGTTAGCCGACAGTGGACCGCGGTCGGTGAGTGCATTTGCCTTGCAGCCAATTCCTGATGTTTTACCACCGAACCCCCTCGCTGATCACTGACCACTGTTCACTGTCCACTGCTCTTTCACCCGCTATGCCGTATGTGCATCACGTCGCCATCCTGCACAACATATTCTTTGCCTTCCAGCCGCAATGTGCCTTTGGCCCGCGCCGCGGCTTCTGAGCCGGCCTCGAGCAGCGCGTCCCAGCGGATGGTTTCCGCGCGGATGAAGTGATGCTCGAGGTCGGTGTGGATGGCGCCCGCAGCCTGCGGGGCCTTCGAGCCCAGCGGCACCGTCCACGCGCGGCACTCGTCCTCGCCCGCAGTAAAAAAACTGATGAGCCCCAGCAGCTCGTAGCTCTTTCGGATCAGCCGCACCAGCCCGCTCTCGTGCAACCCGTAGCTCTCGAGAAAATCCGCGGATTCGGCCTCGTCCATCTCCGCCAGCTCCGCTTCCACCTTGCCGCAGATGGCCGTTGCGCCCGCGTTCGGCCGGGCGGCAACCCCATCCAGCTTGAACCTGGCCGCCGCGCCCTCGAGATCGGCGCCCAGCGCAGGGCTCTCGCTGATGTTAAGCGTATACAGAATCGGCTTTTGCGAGAGAAACATGAAGCCGCGGATGAGCTTCCTTTCCTCCGCCGTCATCTCCAGCTCCCGCAGCGGCTGCTCCTTCTCAAGCGCTTCCTTTGATCGCAGCAATAGCGCCTGCTCGCGCTCCAATTCGCTGGTCCGGCCCTTCTTCAAATCTTTCTCCAGCCGCTCCAACCGCTTCTCGATCTGCCCGAGGTCGCTGATCATCAGGTCGAACTCGACGTTCCTGATGTCGCGCAGCGGATCGATCGCGCCCACGTGCGGAATCGACTCGTCCTCAAAGGCGCGCAGCACATGAATGAGGGCGTCCACGTTGCGCAGATTGGTAAGGAACGCCGTCTCCTTGAGCGCCTCCTGCCCGATTGCTGCCACGTCCACATAGTCCACCGTGGCGTAGGTGGTTTTCCTCGGCGAATAGAGTGCGGAAAGCCTGTCCAGCCGCTCGTCGGGCACCCGCGCCACGCCAATGTGCGCCTCGCGCGGGTTGGAATAGCCGCCGTGCTCTTCGAGTTTCGCCCTGGTGAGAATCTTGAACAGCGAGGTCTTACCTACCTGCGGCAGGCCGATGATGCCAGTCTTCATGAAGGATTCCGTGAATGAGTTTTCCGCAGCCCAGCGCACCGCGCATTGCGCGCGGCGGGGCCTTTTCGATGATACAGGACGTGCTCAGCGGGCCTGCGGCTCATAGCGCAGGATCACGCAGCCATTCGAGAGCGGATGCGCCTCCAGCAATTTCATCTGCGTGCGCTCTAGTTCGCGGCCGAAGAGAGTGGTCCCTTTGCCGAGCACAATTGCCGCTACGGCCAGGCGAATCTCGTCAAATAGCCCGGCCTCAAGCAGCGCGGCGGAAAGCATCCCGCTCCCGAAGACGTAAAGCTCGCGCGGCGTGGCTCGCTTGATCGCGCGTACGGCCTCGACCATGTCTTCCGTTACCAGCGTGGTGTTCTGCCAGTTGGCTTCCTTAAGTGTTCGCGAGAAGACATACTTCCGCAGACTGTTCATGTATCCGGCAATGTCGCCGGTTGCGGTCTGCCAGTACGCAGCCATGCCTTCATAGGTGATGCGGCCGAAGAGCAGCGCCTCCGCTTGCTGCAATTGCTCCAGCGCAAATGCATGAAATTCGTCGTTCAGTACTGTGCCATGCCAATCGAGCGCCCATTTCGTTTCACCTTCGAAGTAGCCATCGAGCGACATCACATTCCACTGGATTAGCCGGCCCATCGCGTCTTCCTCTCCAGAACCGATTTATTTTGGTTTCAGGTTTTGGCGCCGCACGAACTTGAGCCCGGTCAGCGCGGCCGATACCGCGGCCACCTTCACATCGACAAAGCCGGCCGCGAGCCCGGCGTCGCGCACGTCGGCTTCGTTGATCGCATGGCCGCGCCCCTTCGGGTAAACCATCCACAGCGCCGCGCCGTTCTCCACCTGCGCCGCGGCTTTCCTCCACGCCTCGCGGATCTGCGCCGCCGTGTTCACGCGCGCCACAATCACGTCGATCTTGCCTTTGGGCGCGCCCCGCGTTTCCTTGCGTGCATCCTGGAAAGCGATCTTGAGCGCCTCATCGTCGATGGATCCAAATATGCGAACCGCGCAGCCCGGTGCAATGCCGAGCTTCTGCGCCAGCGTGGGAGGGGGTTTGAGTAGCGCCTGCGCCCAGCGGCCGGCAAGCGCCTCTCCCAGTTCGAGGCTTACGGCTTCGCCCTCGACTCGAAAACGCAGCCGCGCCCCCAGCACGGCAATCTGCTTCATCGCGGAGAAGGGAACGCGCCGCTTGATCTCGCCGCGCAGGATCAGTTCCGGCGGCTCCAGCAGCGCCTTCACACGCGCTGCCACCCCGTTCCACTCGCACACGCATTGCGCTTCGCGGCCCATTCATTCCGGCCTCCTGACATTGCTAAGTGCGCGTCGATTCGGCCCGCGCGACGAAAATCACCGTGGCCAGTCCCAGCAGCAGAATCGCCATTTCCACGTGCTCGCTGCGATTGTGGAGCCTGTTGAAGTGCTGTGTGATCGCGCTGCCTGGGTCGGTAATGTCGATGGACCCGCCCGCGGCCATCCGGTCGCGCTCCATGGCGGGAATGATGCCCCACTGCGAATAGACCGTGCAGGTCATCATCAGCACCACCAGCGCCATGGGCGCCAGCACCGCGCGCGGCTTGTAAATGCCCCATGCAGGCGCCAGAGCCAGCAGCGCCAGCAACACGATGCCGGACACTAGCCCGGTGCGGTGCAGAATGCCCACGAGATGGCCCACGATGGTTCCGGCGGTGTGCGTATCGGGTGCGAGCGCGGTGAAGACCACCGCGGCCACCACGGGGAGGAAAATCTCCGCGCCCAGCCAGACAACGAGCGCGAGATAAAGCAGCGTGCGCAGCAGAGTCTTCATTGCGGAAGGATATAACAGGGATCAGGTGTCAGGTTTCAGGGGTCAGGGACCAGGGAACAGGAAACAGGAAACAGCTTCTAGCTGCTAGCCTCGGGCTTAACGCCAGACTCTTTCGATGAATGCGCAAAAAATGCGGCAGCCCTCAAAACCCGTTCCCGAAAACTGGCGACTCACATCTGAGGCCGGCAGCCTGAAACAGGGAGCGGCTCTAATCCCTGAAACCTGACCCCTGATCACTGTTTTTTCAGTGCCCGCCTCAGCACCACTTCGAGCGCGGCCTTCTGCTCGGCGTAGTCGGCGGCAGAGAGCGTGCCGGCGATCTTTTCGCTCTCGAGGTCGAAGAGCTCTTCCTTGAGCACGTTCAGCAGCGCCGCGTTCTTGCCC
>DATJRT010000166.1:0-15215 GCA_035504495.1 Occallatibacter sp. | reverse complement strand
AGGTCGAAGATCTTGCCGATGGCAATGTGGCTCCAGACCTCAGTCCACGGCGGCTCATCGTCGCCGCGCAGAGCGTCGCGGAAGGCATTCACGCTGGCCTGGTAGTTGCGCTGCGTGAACAGCACTTCGCCGATGCGGTAGCTGGCCAGCGAGCTTTGCGGGTTGAAGGTGAGCGCCTTCTGGTAGTCGGCCAGCGCGCCCACCAGGTCGCCCTGCGCCACCAGTTCCTGCCCCTTGAGAATGGCGATGCGCACCTGCAGGTCCGGCGTGGTCTTCAGCACCCAGTCTCCTGGATCGATGCTGATGTGCCGCGGACGCCCGAAGGTATCCACCACGTACTGCGTGTCCGTTCCCACCACTTCCACCTTCTGGTTCACCGTCTTGCCGTCGGTCTCGATGCGCAGATCCACCGGCATGCGGAAAAGATCGAGGTCCTGGTCGATCTCGCCGATGGTGCGGAAGCCCTTGTTGTTGCCCAGCCGGTACACGGCATACTTGTCGGTGAATTGCGGCGCGCCGGTACCGTCAATCCACTGCGCAAAGAACGGTGTCAGCTCCTGCTGGCTCTGCGCTTCGGCCACGCGCTCCAGGTCTTCCGCGCGGATGGATTTGTCGGTGTACTGGCTCAGCGCTCCTCTGAGGATGTTCAGGAACATGGCGTCGCCCACCTCGCCGCGCAGCATGTGGAAGATCATCGCGCCCTTCTCGAAGGTCATCGACTGGAACGCCGGCGAAAAGGGGTCCAGCGTGCCCGCGCTCGAAAGCGGAATGGTGTCGTAAGCCAGCGCTCCCGCGGAGACGTCTTCGAGCGCAGCTTTGAGCGCATTGCGCCCGCTCTCGTTCTCCACGTACATCAGCTCGCCGTAGCGCGCCATGCCGTTGGTGATCCAGGCATCGTTCAACGTGCGCGGGCTTACCTCCAGGCCCCACCACTGGTGCGCGATGGTGTTCGCCAGCCAGCGCACCGCGCTCTTGTCGCCCACGCGATTGCCGGGAATGCTGGCCAGCTCCGGCGCCCAAGCGGCAAGGAGCACGTCGTCCGGCATCTCCACCACATTCAAACGGCCAGACTCCAGCTCGCCAAAATCCTCGGTGAAAAAGTCGAACTCCTTCTGCGCCGTCTCCGCCAGCTGGTTAGCCGACTGCTGATGGCTCACCGTCAGATAGACCTTCACGTCGCCTGGGCCCACGGAGACCGGCCCCACGTAGCGGCCGGCAATCACCGTACCGGGAAATCCCGGCTTGTCCCATTTGAAGTCGTACTCGTCGCCCGGCTTGCCGTTCGCAAGCATGACCGGGTGGGGCGCGCCGGTGCTCCCGCTGGCAAAGACCCGCACCCCCTGGGGCACGCGTATGTGCATATCCGCCGTGAACCGGTCCGTCAAGTAGCCCGTTGTGGGAAACCACCGCGCCGGATACAAAAGGTAGCTGATCGGCTCCTGGATCGCAGCCAGCTTGATTCCTTCCACCGGACCATCCTCGTTGCCCGTGATCACGCCATCATAGGCAAAGGTCCAGGTGAGCGATTGCCCTGCGCTGAACGAGGACGAGGGCGTCACGCGCACCGACCCATCCGCCGTGCGTTCGCCGTCGAGCTCCTTGCCGTTTTCGTCGGTGATCTTCTCGATCTTCAGCGCGGGATGAAAGCCGAAGGTCACGACATCCAGATTGGCCGGCGGGGTAAAGGTCACCGCAGCCGTGGCGGTCAAATGGTGGGTCGCCGGGTCCAGTTCCATGTCAATCACGTACCCGGTTATGTTCAGCGCCGGGCGCGCTCTGAATTCCTGCGGCCGCGCCGGAGCCGTCAGGCCGAGCCCGGCCACGACGAGTCCAAGCACGACTCCGGCGGAAGCGGCAGAAACGCTCCACCGGCTCCGCGCGCCGGCTCCTGAAGCGCCCGTCCGGGCCGCGCCGATTGTTGCCGCACTGGTTGCTTCCACTCGTTCCCGCATCGCAATCCTCATTCCATCCCCCGCCGTTCCGGCGGTGCATGTTCTCATCGCCCACCGGCGATTCCTTCCCGCCCGCCTGCCCATCGATACCTGATCGAGAATTATCCTTTTCCGGCCCCGGCTGCCCGGTTCCCCATCGCGGGAGAAGCGGCGTCAAGCTCTTCAAGGATAACGGCAGCCACTCGCTCCACGGCGCCCATCCCCGTCTTTTGGTCCCCGCGCCGCTCGCCGGCCAGTGCCTCGCGAATGAGCCCCAGCTCCCTCTTCATGGACTCCCGGGCAGGCCCGTCGGGTAGCAACGGCTCAAGCTGTTGGACGATATTTGCCGCCGTGAAGTCCTGCTGAATCAGCTCCGGAACCACCCTTTTGCCCGCAATCAGGTTGGCCATGGCCACGTGCGGCACCTTCACCATGCGTTTGGCCAGGAAATAAGTAAGGGCGGAAACCCGGTAGACTACCACAAAGGGATTTCCCATCAGCGCCGCCTCAACCGTAGCTGTGCCGCTGGCTACCACGGATGCGCGGGCATGGAAAAGCGTTGCGCGGGCGTCCCGCGCCAGCCGCACCGTCAGGCCGGCGCCATGCCTCTCCACCAGGAGCCGCACCTGCGCTTCCTGCGCCGCGTTAAGCGTGGCGGCCAGCGGAACCAAAAACTCGAGTCCCGTCGCGTATGGAGGCTCGTCCGCATGGTCTGCGCCCATCCGCCGCGCCGCCTCGAGCATCTCCGGCAGATGATCGCGAATCTCCTTGGGCCGGCTGCCCGGCAACAGGCCGATCCAGGTCCAGCCCGGATCAAGCTGGCTCTGAAAGGCGAATTCCTCGCGCGAAATGGCCGGCATGGGCAGTCCGGTGAGCGGATGGCCCACAAACTCCGCCTCCACGCCCCGCACCCGGTAAAACGGCTCCTCGAACGGAAAGATCACCAGCATGCGCTTCACGTATTTCTGGACGAGCTTGATGCGGTGCTTCTTCCACGCCCAAAGCTGCGGGCTTACAAAATAAATCACGGGCACGCCCATGGCGTGCAGTTGCCTGGCCAGCCGGAAGTGAATCTCCGGAAAATCGATGAGCACGGCCACGTCCGGCCTGCGTGCGCGCAGCGCCCGCTTAAGCTTTTGAAACTCGCGGTAGATACGCGGCAGATGGCGCACCACCTCGGTCAGCCCCATCACCGCCACGTCTTCGGCGCGGACCACGCGTTCCAGGCCCGCCGCCTCCATGCGCGGCCCGCCCATGCCGTAAAACTGCGCCGGCTGGCCCCGCTCGGCGAGCCGACGCTTGAGCGCCTCCACCAGCAGCGCCCCATACTGCTCGCCGCTGGCCTCGCCGGCCGAGATGAAAATCGTGAGAGGCATCAGCTTGGCTTGCGCCATTGGACACTGCCCATCATCATATCGGCTTGCCTGCGGAGAGGGCCTTGGCACGGGCTCCCGGGCGAGCTGCCTTCACCGGCTCTGATTTGGCCTGCGAATTTTTATTTGGGCCATGCCGGTTCCCGTCCTACAATGAGTGCAAAATTTGCCCTCGGCGCGGTGCAATACGATAAGCCGCCCGCGTGCACTCCGGGGGGAGCATCGGGGAACCAAATGAAACCAATCTGCGCATCGTTGCGCGCCCGTGTGCCGATGTTCGTTTGTTGGCCGGCGCTGTTCCTCTGCTCGTCCGTTCTCGCGTTCAGCCAGCTACCGCCCGATCCCTCGGCCCCGCCGCAGTCCGACGCGCTGCCTGCCGCACAGGAGCAAACGCCCGCGCCCAGCACCATGCCGAGCCCTGCCCCGGCTCCCGCGCCTGCTTCTCAACCCGATCTGCCGCCTCCCGGCCCTCCGCCGCCGGCAGATTTTCAACACCCCATCCCCGCCGGCCAACTCGCATTCCTCAAGGACTACGACGGGAAAATGCCCAGAGAAATCGAGAAGGACAAGCGCTTCCGCGAGCTGGAAAAGCAGATTACGCCGCCGACACGTTACTTCTACCACTACGACAAGCCGCTCTCCGAGGCGCGGGACGAGGTGCTCGACGACGACCCGGCCATCCCCATCAGCGTGCGCGAGGGCCGCTTCGTGATGGTTGCCACCGCGGGCGGACCCGATGCGCATATGAGCGGCCGCGGGTTCCTCTGGTTTGACATCCAGGCGGGCATCGGCCTGGGCGGCATCTACTTTCATCCCACCAACGGCGAGCCGACCCCCACCCTGGCCATCTACTCGAAGCAGCTCACAGACACCTATCTGAGCATGGGCCAGCTTCCTCCCGAATTCCTCGCCGATCTGAGCCAATGGGCCATGATCGCCAGGCTGAGAACCATCTCCCCGGTCTACTTTATCCCCGCCAATGGCAGGAAATATGCGCTGGTGCACGATGGAGACTATTGCCAGCATCCGCCGGGCACGCCCGCACCCAACCAGAATGACTGCGAAGAGATGAACGCCGAGGCGGCCGACGCCGATATGGAGGCAGCCTATTTCATGCAGCAGACGCACAACGCCTCCGATGCCACGGCCTACATGCTTAATCCCGATCAGATGGCGTGGCTCGGCCTGCGCGAGCGCACCTGCGGCGACGGCCTGGTTTGCCGCATCACCTTCACCCGCCAGCGCACGCGGGTTTTGCTCGGGCATCCCGGTCCGCTGCCGCCGGGACGGGGGCGGTAGGCGCAGCGAGGTTTATGCCATGTTGGAATACAAGGGCTGTTTCTCGGGCCCCATCGATTTCAATCCCAAAGACAATACCTTCTCCGGAACTGTTGCCGGGCTCAGAGACGTGATTCATTTCGAGGGATCGACCGCGAGAGAGTTGGCGCGAGCCTTTCGCGAGAGCATCGACAGTTATCTTGAGCTGTGTGCCGAGACCGGCCAGAGGCCCGACCGGCCTTTCAATGGAAAGATCCTGGTGCGCACCGAGCCTGAATTGCACCGCAAAGCCGCGCTGCGCGCCGCCGTTGAGGAAGTAAGCATGAGCCAATGGATTTCGCGGCAGATTGAAGACGCACCGTAGGCGATGGCCGCTCGCCTTTGTGACCATGTTTGGAGCTACGAGGGGAAGGTCGGACTTCCGGCAAAAAACTGGGCAATGAGTCTGGAAAGGTCTTGAGCCTCCGGACTGAGTTAGCGCTCCTGAAGAAGGAAGAGGAGCGATTTCGCTACTTGGCCACAAGCGTCAGAAGTTCACCTGAATATCGGAGAGAAGCGATGGCTAAACTGGAAGACGCGCGGCGGCGGATTTGTTCGATCACCCTTGAAATCAACGACGGCGAGATTTCAAACTGAGACGCCGCCGGGGCCGCGCTAAACCTCTCGCCTTGCGCGCACCGCACCGGCCAGTTCCTCGATCAGCCCCCGCGTCTCCGACCAGTCGATGCAGCCATCCGTGATGCTCTGGCCATAGACCAGCGGTTCACCAGCCACCAGCTTCTGCGCGCCGGCCACCAGGTTGCTCTCCATCATCACGCCCAGCACGCGGCGTTCGCCGCCGGCAATCTGCGCCGCCACATCGTGGCACACCTCGGCCTGTCGCCGGTAATCTTTTCCGCTGTTGGCATGGCTGAAGTCGATCATGATGCGCGGCTCGACGCCCGCCTGCTCCATGCGCGCCGCCGTCTCCGCTACGCACGCGGCCGTATAGTTCACCGTCTTGCGCCCGCCGCGCAGGATGATGTGGCAATCCGGATTGCCCGTGGTGACGAAGATGGCCGACTGCCCATGCTTGGTGTGGCCGAGAAACGTGTGCGAGTAGGCGGCCGAAAGAATCGCGTCGATGGCCACCTGCACGTCGCCCGAAGTGGCGTTCTTGAACCCGACGGGACAGGAAACGCCAGACACCAGTTGACGGTGCACCTGGCTCTCCGTGGTGCGCGCGCCGATCGCGCCCCAACTCACCAGCCCGGCAATGTACTGGGGCGAGATCATGTCTAGAAATTCGGTTCCCGTGGGCACGCGCATCTCGGCCAGATCGAGCAGCAGATGCCGCGCCAGGCGCAGCCCGTCGTTGATCTTGTAGGACTGGTCAAGATAGGGATCGTTGATGAGCCCCTTCCAGCCTATCGTCGTCCGCGGCTTCTCAAAGTAGACGCGCATCACGATGCGCAGATCGCGCGAGAACTCCGCAATCGCGCCCTTGAGCAGCCCCGCGTACTCGCGCGCGGCGTTAGGGTCGTGGATGGAGCACGGGCCGGCGAGCACCAGCAGCCGGTCGTCGCTGCCGTTCAAGATGCCTTTGATCTCCTCGCGCGCGCTGGCAATCGTTGCCGCGGCTGTATCGGAGACGGGCATCTCCTCCTCGAGGAACACGGGAGGCAGAACCACCTTGGTCCACTTGATGCGAATGTCTTCAATGGGTTGAAACATGGGCTTTATCCTGGCGCGGAAACCATGCGGGCGGAGCGCACGGGAGGAAAGGACCGCGTCCGGCCTGGCTTTCAATCAGCTTCTCTCATCAATGTATCAGCCGTGGTATCAGTCAAGCGTGCACCTTCGTACGCGGCCACCCGGATGGCCGCGCGCGGCAAGGGACGCCAGGCCGTCAGCGCACTTCGAAGGCCGTGACCACGGCGCCGGCAGCCACCGCGCCCACCACCACCGGCACCCACGGGCGGAAATGATGCCCGGACTCGGAGCCTTCCCCGATATATTCCCTGCTCCTGCTGACCCGCGCCACGTCGTTGTAGGCGTGCGTCTCCTCGGCGTTCGAGTCCGAGTCGGTCAAGATGAACGAGGCCGGGGCCACTGCGCCCAGCAGGCCGTCGCGCTCGGTCCCGTCGCGCAATTCCACCTTCACATACGTCCCCTGCGCGTAATGCAGCAGCCGCTTGTGAATCTTCCGCTCATGCTTGTTGAGGTTGGCCCCCGATTGCGCCTGGGCTGCCGGCACCATCGCCAGCAAAGTCAAGACCAGCGCCAGCCGGATGATCGATCTGCCGCCAAAAAAAATCTGCATACAAGCCTCCAGAGGGAAAAAGCAGGAACTGAGGAAGAATCCCACCCGCAAGACGCAGCCCTCGAAATGGTCCCTGATACGGTCTTCGTAGGTCTTGATACGGCCCTGGAGCCGCGGTGATACGGAACTTGGCCGCTCTACCATACCATTAGATGGGCAGAAGCGCGACGGCGTGAAGGTCTCGAAAGCCGGGTTGCCGTTCCCAAAAAGTAACCGGATTCGCGAAGGGGATCATCCCGGCACGGCGAGCCGCGTCCACACCCGCGTTACGCTGCCCATTCCCGCGTTACTTAACCTTTTCTCACGCGAAGGAGTATTATGGTTTTCCTCTGGAACTTTTGATCCCTCTCAAGCGGGAGTCTTGAGCCATGTCGCGGTCTCGCTGGTTTTGTGCTGTCTTTGTCTGCTGCCTGTCTCCGCTGGCCGTCTGCAGCCAAACCGCTGCCGGGAACACTTCCGCAGCCCCGAAGGCGGTTCAACCTGCCCCGGCCTCGGCGCCAGCTGCCCCGGCGGCTGCAGCGGGGGACGCGGCCAACCCTGCCTCCGGCGCCGGCATTCATCTCGACATTGTGGTGACGGACCACTCAGGAAGGCCCGTCTCCGGGCTGACCGCTTCGGATTTCACGGTGCTCGACAACAATCAGCCGAGCCGAATCCTTTCCTTCCACGCCTATGACGCATCCGCCAACCCTCCCGAAGACCCGGTTCAGGTGGTCGTCCTCTTCGACACCGTCAATACCGACTTCAACGAGGTCTCCTATACCCGCCAGCAGGTGGAAACCTACCTGCGACGGAACGGCGGCCATCTGCCGCAGCCGGTCACCCTCGCCTGGCTCACCAATGACGGCGTCGATCCCCAGGGACCGCCTACGCAGGACGGCAATGCGCTGGCCGCGGCGCTTGATTCGGCCCAGAGCCGCCTGCG
The DNA here is from genome assembly GCA_035504495.1 of Occallatibacter sp. Classification (GTDB taxonomy): domain Bacteria; phylum Acidobacteriota; class Terriglobia; order Terriglobales; family Acidobacteriaceae; genus Telmatobacter. Next base: position 7,406 of record DATJRT010000166.1, on the reverse strand, counting down.
CACCATCAGCCGCTCGGCCGGCGCCTACGGCGCCATCGAGCGCATGGAGATCTCCTCGCGCATGCTCGACGGCCTCCTGCACGAGGAACTCCGCATTCCCGGCCGCAAACTGCTCATCTGGGCCGGCCCGGGCTGGCCTTTGCTTGACTCGAACAACATCATGCTCTCCTATAAAGGCCAGCAGTCGCTCTTCGGGCAAATCGTCGAGCTCTCTACTTTAATGCGCGAGGCGCAGGTGGATCTTTACAGCATCTCCCAGGGCATGCCCGGCTCTGAAACCTTCCTCTACCAGTCCTTCCTCAAAGGCGTGAAGAAGGCGAGCCAGGCGAACATTCCCAATCTGGGGCTCAAGGTTCTTGCCGTGCAGAGCGGCGGCTTGGCGCTTCCGCCCTCGAACGATGTCGCCTCCTCGCTCGATACATGCGTCCGCGACGCGGGCACGTACTACTCCGTTTCATTTGAGCCGCGCCCGGCGGATGGTCCCGACGAATACCACAAGCTGGATGTCCGGCTGGACAAGTCCGGTCTCATCGCGCGCACCAACACCGGCTACTACGACCAGCCTGCCGGCCGCTGAGGCCGCGCCTTGACACTAACCAATGCCGGTTCCTACAATAAAGAAGGAGAAAACCGCAAATTTCCAACTTAAGTTTGAGAATAAAAGGAACTTAAGGGAGTCCGAAAGCGGTCTTCGCTGAGTGGAAAGCCGCGTCTTTCCCCTTTGGCGGATCGCAGCGGAAGTCTCGACACACATGCCCGAAACGCGCCTGAGCCTGCGGGAGCGGCTAGTACTGACCGCCATCGTCGACCTGTACATCACCACCGGCGAACCGGTGGCCTCGCAGGCGCTTGCGGCTCATTTTGACAATCGCGAAGGGCTGAGCTCGGCCACGCTGCGCAACGTGATGTCCACTCTGGGTGAGATCGGCCTGCTCGAGCAGCCGCACACCTCCGCCGGCCGGGTTCCCACGGCTGCCGCCTTCCGCTTCTACGTGGAGCAGCTCACGCAGTCCGGCCGCGCGCCGGCTCTGGCGTCCGCAGGCGCCGCGGGTGCGCCCGCAGCTTCGGCTCCCTTGGGCTCCGCTCCCATGAGCGAGGCCCGCCGCGGCCAGATTGAAGAGAGCTTCTCCGGCGTGACCAGCTCCAACGATTATCTCGAGCGGACCTCGCACGTGCTGGCGCTTATCTCCAGCGGCCTGGGCGTGGCGCTGGCCAGCGCCACCGCCGGCCAGGTACTCGAGCACATTCACTTTTCGCGCCTCGCCTCAGGCCGCGTGCTGGCCGTGCTGGTCACCCAGGCCGGCGCGGTGCAGGACCGCGTACTGATCCTCGACCGCGAGATGACCCACCTGGAGCTCGAGACCGCAGGCCGCTATCTGAACGAAAACTTCCGCGGCTGGCCCATCGAGCGCATCCGCACGGAAGTGGCCCACCGCGTGGAAGTGGAGCGCGAAGCCTACCGCCAGCTTGTCGCCTCGGTGGAAGAGCTCTGCCGCAAAGGCGCGCTCGCCGGAAGCGAGGCCGCGCCGGCCATCTTCGTCGACGGCATCGCCAACCTCATCGCCGCCGAGCAGGACCGCGAACGGCTGCGCCAGATGCTGCTGGCCCTCGAAGCCAAGCAGCGGCTCATCGAGCTGCTGAGCGCCTACGTCGATGGCCGCCGGCAGGAGGTGCGGGTCGTGGTTGGTCTCGATGAGGCTTCGCCGGCCATGCAGGATCTGGTGCTCATCGGCGCGCCGGCGCGGCTCAGCACCGACAACGTGGGAACGGTCGCCGTAATCGCACCCACGCGCATCCAATATCAGGAGATGATCCAGGCAGTGAGTTACATCGCCCGGCTTTCCGAGCGAATCTTTGACGTTCCCGCCCAGTAGGCGCGAGAAGCGCACGCTGCCTGCGGCTGCGCGGAGAAGATCGAATCGGGCGTCATCGAATCCAATCAGGTAGCAGCCGCAATGCACCGACCCCGCAGGCCGGCGCTGGCGGAATGGCCAATGGAGCGGAAGGAAAAGGAAGTCAGGAAATGGCAAAAAAGGAATCGGAGTTGAATGTCCTCGAGCCTCTCGAGATTCCCGCAGGCGAAGCCGGAGACGGAGCCGCGAACGGAGCCGCCTCGACGCCGGCCACGGAGTCCGCGCAGGCTTCGGAGCCCGCGCAGCCTTCGGAAATCGATAAACTGAAGGCCGAGCGCGACCAGCTGCTCGACCGCCTGGCGCGTCTGCAGGCCGAGTTCGACAACGCGCGCAAGCGCGCCGAGCGCGAGCGCCTGGAGTTCCGCGACTACGCCACGGGCAGCGTGGTTGAGCAGTTTCTTCCCGTGCTCGACAACTTCGATCTTGCGCTCAAATCCACCGGCTCGGCCGAGCAGTTGCGCTCCGGCGTGGCGCTCATCGTCAAGCAGATGGAAGAGATTCTGCGCCAGATGCAGGTGGTCGCGGTTCCGGCAGTCGGCGAGGCCTTCGATCCCCGCGTGCATGAGGCGCTTGGGTCCGTCGAGCGCGACGACCTGCCCGACCAGCACGTGGCCGAAGAGGTCCGGCGCGGTTACAAGCTGCGCGAGCGGCTGCTGCGTCCCGCTCTGGTGCGCGTGGCTCACAATCCCAAGCAGGCCAGCGAGTGAACCTCCGGCTGCGCCCGGTTAGCCGGGCAAGATTTGAATCGGAAAGCGAATGAGTTCTAATACAGGTGTGGGCAAAGCAGATTACTACGAGGTCTTGGGCGTTGCGCGCGACTGCTCGGATCAGGAGCTGAAAAGCGCCTATCGCAAGCAGGCGCTCAAGTATCATCCTGACCGCAACCCCGGCGATCACGCAGCCGAGGAAAAGTTCAAGCAGGCCAGCGAAGCCTACCAGGTGCTCAGCGACGCCGACAAACGCGCGGCCTACGACCGCTTCGGTCACGCCGGCCTGGGCGCGCAGGGCTTTGCCGGCAGCCCGTTTGCCGGCGGCGTGGATCTCGGCGACATCTTCGGCGATCTCTTCGGTGAGATGTTCTCGATGGGCGGCGGCGGGCGCCGGGCTTCGCGCCAGCAGCGCGGCGACGACCTGCGCTTCGACCTCACCATCAATTTCGAGGACGCTCTCTTCGGCACGGAGACCGAAGTCAAGATCCGGCGCCTGGAAACCTGCGCCCATTGCCAGGGACGCGGCAGCGCTTCCGGACGCGGGCCCACGGTGTGCAGCCAGTGCCAGGGCCGCGGCCAGATTCGCTATCAGCAGGGATTCTTCTCCGTGGCCCGCACCTGCGGCGCCTGCGGCGGCATGGGCTCGGTCATCGGCGACCCCTGCGCGGCCTGTCGGGGCGAAGGCCGGGCGGCCACCGAGGTCAAGCTTCACGTCAAAGTGCCGCCGGGCGTCGAAGACGGCACCCGCATCCGCTACTCCGGCGAGGGCGATGCCGGACGCGCAGGCGGGCCCAAGGGCGATCTCTACATCGTGCTTTCCATCCGCGCGCACGAGTTCTTTGAGCGCCACGGCCACGACCTGCACTGCGCGATTCCCATCAGCTTTCCCCAGGCCGTCTTGGGCGCGGAGTTCGAGATGCCCGCACTCGACGGCCCCGTCACCGTCAAAGTTCCCGAGGGCACGGCCAGCGGCAAGCAACTGCGCATTCGCGGCCGCGGCGTTCCCTACCTGAACGAACGAGGCAAGGGCGATCTCGTGGTCACTCTTGTCGTCCAGATTCCCAGGAAACTCAGCCGCGCCCAGCGCGAGCTCGTCTCCCAGCTCGGGGAATCGCTCAAGGTGGAAAACCGTCCCTCGTCGCCCGGCCTTCTGGACAAGATGAAGGACCTGTTCAGCTAGCCCTCAGATCGCCATCACCACGATCACCGCGACCGCTGCGCCGATGAGCAGGCTCATGCGGTCAGTAAGCGCGAACACCAGCGGGTCTTCATTCAGCTTTCCCCGCGAAGCCAGCAGCCATACCCGGCAGAGCCACAGAATCATCAACGGCATGATGAGCCACAGCACCTGCGGCCGGCGATAGAGCGTCATCACTTCCTGGCTGCTGATGTAAAGGGCGAACACCACCACCGCGGCAAAGGCGCTGGAGGTGCCGAAGCTGCGCAGCTGATTGAGATCGGCCACCAGGTACCCGCGCCCGTTGCGCGGAGGCGACCCGCTGGAGCGCAGATTCTCCAGCTCCGCGAAACGCTTGACGATGGCCAGCGAGAAAAACAGAAACACGGAGAAACCGGCGAGCCAGGGCGAGATGTGCGAGCGCGTGGCCGCGCTCCCCGCGAGCAAACGCAGCGTGTACAAGCCCGACAGCATCAGCACGTCCACCAGCTCGATGCGCTTGAGATAAAGCGAATAAGCCAGCGTGCTGGCCACATAGAGCAGCAGCCAGCCCAGGAACGCAAGCGGCAAGAAGCGCGCCCCGGCGAGCGCCAGCAGCAGGAAAACACCCGCCACGCAGGCGCCGGTCACGGCCGGCAGGTCGCCTGAGGCAAATGGCCGCAGCCGCTTCTGCGCGTGATGCCGGTCGGCCTCGATATCCAGCAGGTCGTTCACGATGTAGGTGGCGGAAGCTGCCAGGCTGAAGCAGCAGAACGCCAGCAGCGCCGTCAGCAGCCGGCCCGCATTCACCACGTGGGCCAGCAGCAGAGGCAGAAAGATGAGCAGGTTCTTGGTCCACTGGAGCGGACGGATTGCCTTCACCAGCGAGCCGAGCGTCTGCTCCCGCTCCTCGAAGGAGCGGGCCGGGCGAATGCCGCGCGCGCGCAGCTTGCGGCGCAGGCGCAGGCTGGGATTGGCCACCAGCGGCTCGGCGGCGCGCTCCAGCAGCGGCAGATCGGGCGTGTCGTTGCCTACGTAATCGAACTCGCCCGCGCCCAGGTGGCTGCGCAGGCCGTCGAGCTTGCGATTCCCGGTAAGGTTGACAGTGCCGTCGCTGCCCAGCACGCCGGTAAAGATGCCCAGATGCTCGGCCACGCGCGCGGCGAGCCGGGCATCGGCGCCCGTGGCCAGGTAAAGCCGACGTCCCCGCGCGCGCTCTTCCCCCAGAAAAGCAAGCAGCTTGCGGTTGTACGGCAGGTGGGCAACGTCGATCTGCACCTGCTCCGCCACGTAGGCCTTGAACGCGGCTTTGCCGTGAAGCAGGCGCCGGGCAAGCCCGAATGCTCTCAGCGGCCGCTTGCGCGCCAGCGCCAGCAGCGAGTCCACCAGCGTGTCCGACTTCACCAGCGTTCCGTCGAGGTCGACGCACAACGGCCGCAAATCCGTTCCCGTCGCCTCCGGCGGTGAGAGCGTCTCCAGCAATCCTCAACCTCGCGCTGGACCCAGTATAAGGCGGGTTCGATTGGCCTCGGTCGGTCGAGACTCCTGAAGGGGGAATGCGGGCCGCTGAGGCGTGTGTCCCAAAAACCGGAAGTTACGTCGGAAGTTTGCCGGATCGGCTTATACTTCTGTCATGGCTGGGCCTTCAGAGAGCTTTGCGGCGTCCATCTCCGCGGCTGATAGTCAGCTCACGGTGCTCGATGACCGCATGGATGTGGAGGACCATGCTGCATTTTTGTGGCTGCGCGCCCACCAGCTTTACGGATACGCTCACCACCGCGTCGCGATTGGCACGGAATTTCTTACGGCGGACTGGAACAATAGAAAGAAAAAATTCTTCGACCAGCATTCGGCTTACATATACTTGCGCCATTTCGTGCACAGCAGCAGTGCGATGCCCTTGCTCAGGACGCTTGCCCGCTCGCTCAACCTCGGCGCGGGGACATTGTCGGACAAGCAAGTGCTGGACGTTTTAGCAGCTAACCTGGTCAGTGGGCGCGCTTGGGTGGTCGAGCTGCCCAGATCTGATTTGAAAAGCCGCTTTGTTTCCAAGACATCTCCGGCGGTGTTTGCGCCCATAAACCCGCGCTTCGGCACAAAGGTGGACTTTGCCTTCATCGCCTCGCTCGAGGGGGATCAATGGCTGCGTGGCTACGTCCCCATGAGAAACGGCACGGTGCTCGGCAAGAGCGGGATGACTGTCGCGTCGGGGTTTGACCTGGGACAATGGACGATGTCGGAGCTGCAGCAGTTGGGATTCCCAGCGGCGCTGATGAACAAGATCAAGCCTTTCGCTTCGCCGCACCGTTTCAAGGGCAAGCATAAGGCGGAAGTAGCCGCGGCGGTGGCCAAACTCGGACCGGTGCCGGAGTTGACCAAACCTGAAGCCGACCTCTGCGATGGAGCGGTCTTTGGCAAAATCCTGGGCGATGCGATCCGTGCCTGGAACAGTGCCAAGGGACCTGCCGTTCCCGTCTATGCCAAGCTCCCGGCGGGATGGCAGACCGTCTGGCTTTCCCGCGTGTACCAGGAAGGACCGTCTCCGAGGAGTTCCGACGCGATCGCGTTCCGCAAGGAAGCGACCGCAGGCAATTGGCAGCAGGCAATTGCGAAGCTGCGCGCTTACTCAGACTATAAGAAGCGCGCGTCCGCGGAAGCAAACCTGCTTGCGAAAGAGTTGCCTGCGCCTATTGCGCCTGCTCCGGCGCCTCAATCCCCATCGTCTCCAACCTCAACGGCTCCCGCTTCAACAAGCCCAGGCCCGACCCAACCGAAATGAGACTTTGGTTCGCTCGAGTTGCCGGATGCTGGTTGTTGCTCAGCGCAGCGGCCGTGGCGATGGACTGCGCCCAGGCTGCGTCTCCCGTTGAAAAGGCGATATGCGGCGAAGCCGATCTCCACCAGATGGATGCCGCTCTGAATCGCCTTTATAGCGGCCTGCGCCCCCAGTTGACGGTGAAGGCGCGAACTGAGTTGCTGGCGCAGCAGAGAGCCTGGCTTGCGGAGCGCGACCGCGACTGCGCTGCCGGCGAAGCCAAGTGCCTCCGTGCGCATTACCAGGTCAGGCTGGAGGAATTGGAGGCGCTCAACGCGACCGCCGAGGCCGGCGATCAAAAGCTCGACGATGTGATTCCCGTCATCGTGAAAGGCAGATGGAAGGCGACCGCGATTGAGGACCCGAACGGCGCAGGCGAGCCAAGCGCAGGCAAGATAGACAGGGCCGCTCTGCAAGCGTCGCTGGCCAGTGCGAATCTGCCCGCAATAGACGCCGTCGTCGATACCGCCCCAGGCAAACTCTGCCTGCCGCCGCAGCCCTGCGACTCGATGGGATGGACGCAAAAAAAACTGGCTGACGTGAACGACAGCGCGGCCATCGGCCGCTACCTTGGGCTGAGCTCCACAATCCGCGTCCTTGTGGGGAGTTCCGGCGCAACTCAGTCCTACTATTTGTTAGTGCCGCGGAGCGACGGCACCTTGTGGGCGGTTTTCGCGCTGTGCAGCTCAGACCTGCAAAACTGCCGAAAAGCCGCCGAGCTCTGGACTCCGGCGAGTGCGGATGCGGCGGTTTTGCCGGGTTCCTGACCGCCCCAGATTCCCGAATCATTGACCTTGAGGATTTGCGGTGCT
>DATJRT010000165.1:0-7000 GCA_035504495.1 Occallatibacter sp. | reverse complement strand
CTCATGTTCGCCACCGCGGTCAAGCTCATCCTGGTGCCGGCGCAGATTGCGCGGCGCAACGTGGCCTGGCGCACACTCGGCTACATGCTGCTCGGCGGAGTGCCGGGCGTGCTGCTGGGCTCGCTGTTCCTCCGGCATCTCATCACGGCAGGATCGGCCAACACGCTGAACGCGATCCTCGGCGCCATTCTGGTGAGCACCGCGAGCTGGCAGATCGCTTATTCCTTCCGGCCCATGCGGGAGAACACTTCGGCGCGCGATCGCAGCCCGCTGCTCAGCTGGCTCATGTTTCCTGTGGGCGCGGAAGTGGGTTTCTCCTCGGCCGGCGCCGGCGCGCTGGGCAGCGCCGCACTGCTCAGCTTCACGCCGCTTGCGCCCGCGCAGGTGGTGGGCACGGACATCGTCTTCGGCTTTCTGGTCTCGCTCATCGGCAGCGGGGCGCACTGGTTCACGCATGCCGCCAACCCCACGCTGCTGCTCGAACTGATCGCCGGCGGTGTTGCCGGGGCCATCGGAGGAACACTGCTGGGCACGCGCATTCCGCGCCGGCCCCTGCGCTTCGCGCTCTGGCTCTGGATTTTGATTCTCGGCGGGGACTTTCTCTTCAACAGCTACCACGTCTGGGCGGCCACGCACTGACTTCGTGCGGCGGGACTGGGGTCTTACTCAAGCTGCCTAATGGTGATCCTGCTGGCTGCGCCGCCAATCCGCATATTCCCTCTGCTCTTCAGCGCTGCGCTTGCTCAGGTCCATGTGCTGCCGATGAGTATCGTGTTCCCATTGGTTGTAGTAGACGGTTTCTTGCGACCGGCAAGCAATCATCGCTACCGGAGAAGTCATCGCCACTGCGAATAAGAGGGGAGCGAATTTCCGGAACAACGGGCGCATCGCCATTGTCCTCCGGTACGGATCATACGCGCGTACGCCTCATGGCGCCACGACCGCACATGGATCATTCGATCGGTATTTTATCAGGTCAATCGGACCATGCCCCTGGATCAAAACGCACGGCAGTATTGCCGGCATCTCCGTTTGCAGATCCTCTATTGACTGGATGGTGCGGAAGGCGGGACTTGAACCCGCAAGCCTTTTGGGCGCTAGCTCCTAAGGCTAGTGTGTTTGCCATTTCACCACTTCCGCACATAACCGGTGGGCAACGGGAGCCAATTACAACAAGTCTAGTGGCATGCCGGAACGGATGCAATGGTGAAGGGCGCTGATGTTTCCCGGACGCACGGCCGAAGTCGAGATTCCATGAGCTTTGTGCGACATCCACAAGCTATGAACTCGAATCGAAGCTGAAATGGCGCCAGAGATTCATGGGCAGGCGATCGCTCTCCGGCTCGCAGTCACGGTGATCGCCGGGGGCCTGCTATTGTGGCCGAGCTCGAAGAACTGCCCGGCGTGATGGAACTGGAGTGGCGGGGCGTCGGGTCCGGCCCGAGTTGAGCGGCGGCAGCCTCAGAACGCCGTGACAAGGCGGAGCATATATTGGCGTGACGGGCCGAGCGCGTTGCCGGAGAACAGCCCCCCGAAGTCGATTACTTCAAGCGTATTGCCCAGGTTCTGAGCGTCTGCCTGCAAGCGTATCGAGGTTTTTTCCCGCTCGAAGAGTTCGGCGCTCATGGAGGCATTTTGCGTGAAGTAGGGACGGATGCGGTCGCGATTGAAATTAAGGTGATTGATGACCACCTGGCCGTATTCCATGACATATTGCTGCGGAGTCAAATCCGGTTGAAACGGCAATCCGCTGTTGTAATTGCTTCCCACGGCAAACCACAGGCGCGGCGCCGCCTGATAGCGGATGCGGTCGCGCACGGTGTTGCGCTGGTCCTGCGAGTCGGGGAAATGGCCCGTCCACTGCGCCGTCGCGCTGGTGGCGTCATCCCCAAGAAACAGACCGCCTGTCACCGGGTACCAGGCATTCCCCACGATATAGGAGTAACTGGCGAATCCTGAGAACCGCCCCCACCGCTGAACTTCCAGCTTGCCCTCGGCGCCGTAGAGAACGGCTTTCCTGAAGGCGATGGGGAAGCTGATGCCGGTACTCAACACCTGGGAGTCGTCGGCGTAGTTGTTCACGTCGCGGCGGAACATGTTCGCATCCAGCCGCAGCTTTCCGAACAAGGCCTTCGTGGCTCCCAGTTCGTAGTAGCTTCCGTGCGAGGGTTGAACCGGAAGCTGCACCGCGGGAACGCTGGTGTCGAGAGCCTCCGCAGCCGGAGAACTGGACAAGAGGATGTTTTCGAACGACGGCGTCTGAAAAATCCTGTCATAGGCGCCGTGCACATTGACGCCGGCAGAGGGGAAGTAACGCGAGACGGCAAGACGCGGGCTCAGGGCATTCTGGTTCAGCAACAACTGGTAGTGGTCCCAGCGAAGCCCCGCGTCGACCGACCAGTTGCCGAGCCGGAGAGCATCCTGCACGTAGGCCGATTGCTCAAGATCCGGACGGCTGCCCGTAAAGGCAAAGGTCGTCGCGCCTGCGTCGAGGATTCCCAAGGCGATGGGGCATTGCGGCTCTGACGGGGTGGCGCAGTCGGGCATCAGGTAGTTGAAGTCTTCATGGAGAAAAAGGTTGTCGGCTTCAAATCCGGCCTTCCATTCCTGCCTGCCGTGATGAATGGAGAGGCTACCGTTGGAGTAGATCTCCTTGAAGTCGTTATGCTGGGTGGCAATCAGCGGCCAGGAGGCAGGGTTCGAATAAAAGTCGTTGGAGTTATCGCGGGCCATTCCTCGCAGCACGCCCAGCGCGTTGGAGGAAAAAATGTGCTGGTAAGAGACGCTCCCCATGGTTTCAAAGTTGTCGCCGGTCTGCAGCTGCCCACCGGGAATGAAAACGCAATCGCCCGGCTCCTGGCCGGCGGCAACCGGCGGGCAGCCGGCGGTGTTGTCCGCGCTGGGCAGATAAGCCCCGTTCTCCTGCACAAGCTCATTGGGGATGGCGTAGCGCGCGAGTTCGTGGCGGACAGTCAGAGTGAGGTGGTCTTTCGCCGTGAACTGCCGCTCATAGCTCAGCGAAAAACTTCCCGTCGTGCCGTTATTGGTGTAATTCTCGGGGACCACCGGGTTCAGATAGTGGCCCGTCATATTCCCTGATGCGCTCAGCCCAAGCGTATTGCCCTTCCATGTGTATTGGTCCTGGGTATCGATGCCGCCCGTAGCGTAGGTTCCGCCAAACAGCGCAAGCTGGCCGTGAAATCCGGGATCTTCATTGCCGAGGGTATTCACCACAACCACGCCGCCCATCTTCCGGCCAAATTCCGCGGGAATGCCGGCGGTATAAATGGCGATGGATTCGACGTCGTCGGCTTCGATCTCCGGGCCAAAGCTGGGCGAACGATTGTCGGTGAGGGGTATGCCGTCCACCACAAACTGCGTCTGATACTCCGATCCGCGGGGGTGGAGAACTGCATTGCCTTCGTAGAGCCAGCCCGGTTCCGAGTTCACCAGGTCCTGCATGGAGCGGCCGGGCAGCGCGGTCAACCGGTTCTGAATTGTCCGCAGGCCTATTTCGTTGAGTGACCCCGCGCGATAGGGATCGATCAGCGTGCCGGAAGCGCGCACGGTCACCGACTGGGAGACCGGAGCCACCTTCAGCCGGATCGAACGGTCCACCGGAAGAGCGGAGCGTATTTCCACCGATTCGGAGACCTGAGCGAAAGAGGTCGCCTGGATCTCCACCGCATAGATGCCAAACGGCAGCCGCCTTGCATCCAGATTGCCCTGATCGTTCGTGGTGAAGGTATAGCGATATTGATTGGCCTCGCTCACGAGCTGGACCTGGGTGCGGACGGCGTGGCCGGAGGGATCGGTTACATTCAGGCGCAGCTCGCCGGTGTTGCCCTGGCACAGAGCCGGCAGGGCGGCGGTAAGAAGGACCGCGAACCGTCTCCACATGCGGAGGCCTCCGGCACGCATTGCCTTTGGAGATCGACAGAGCCAGGCCGTCCCTTGCGCGGGAAAGCCGTTCCGTCGCCTGAATATTCAAATCGGAGCCCTTCCGTTCAGTCTATTTCGAGGCCGGAGAAGAATATTCGCAGATAACCTGAACAGAAGTGAGATGAATCGAATATAGCAATGGAAGTCTCCGAAGGTGTGTCTGCGGCAAACTCGATTGGTGAGCTCTGTGTCCCGCGATCCAGCGCGATTGTGCGCCCGGTTACCGAAGCAGACCTGGGACGAACGGATCCGGAGCGCGAAGTGATGCGGCTGTTCGACGAGTTTCGCGCTCCGCTTCTGCGTTACGGATTATCGCTGGGCGTCTCCGTGCACGACGCCGAGGAGGTGGTGCAGGAGACCTTTCTGGCCCTGTTCCAGCACCTGCGGCAGGGAAGGCCGCGCGGGAATCTGCGCGGTTGGCTTTTTCGCGTGACCCATAACCTGGCTTTGAAGCGGAGTTATGCCAGCAGGGCGGCGCGCGACTGCACGGAACAGGGTGAGTGGACGCAGGCAGAGCCGGCCGACCCGGCGCCCACGCCGGAGGAGCAAATCTGCGAGATGCAGAGACGGCGTCATCTTCTGGCCGTGGTCGCAGCCTTGCCGCAGACCGATCAAAGCTGCCTGCGGCTGCGCGCCGAGGGCCTGCGCTACCGGGAGATTGCCGCCGTGCTGGGAATTTCTCTGGGCGCCGTATCGATCTCGCTGGCGCGATCTTTTGCCCGGCTGATTCGCGCCGACGGGAGGTGAGGATTTGCACAACGATCATGGCCATCTCTCGGATGAGGATCTGCTGCTGGCTGCGGACCGCGAGCCTGCTTCGCGCCAGGCGCGTCGCATTCGCGCCCACGTTGCGGGCTGCGCATCTTGCCGGACGCACCTGGCGCAGATGGAAAAGGTGTCCGCGGACGTCGCGCGGGCGCACCGCGAAAGCCTCGATTCCCGCATTCCTTCCGCCGTCGGCCCGCGTGCGCTTCTGCGCATCCGCCTGGCGCAGATATCGCAGTCATCCCCTTCCGCCTCCCCGCGGCGTCTCGCGCTGGGTACGCCGTGGCTCGGCTGGGCTGCCGCTGCGGCAGTTTTTTCCGTGGGCCTTGCCGCCGGCGTCTTTGCTTTTCGTCCCGCCGCCGCGCGCCAGGGAGCGCGCCCGGCAACGGCGTTCGCTTCCGGTTTTGTTCCCAACCGCAGCCTCACCCCGGGCGCAACCCGGCCGGTCTCGATGGACGAAGTCTGTTCCATGCCTCATGAGGAAGTGGTCAAGGAGGTCTCCGCAACCATGCGCGCGAGAGTCTTTCAGGAGTATGGAATCCGGGATGCGCGCCCCGGCGACTACGAGATCGATTATTTGATAACCCCTGGATTGGGCGGCATCGCGGATATTCACAACCTCTGGCCGGAGCCCTATCGGGTGGGCGCATGGGATGCGCGCGCCAAGGACGCGCTGGAGGAGCGCCTGCATGAATTGGTATGCACGCGCAAGCTCGACCTGCTGACTGCCCAACGCGCGATTGCTTCCAATTGGATTGCCGCTTACGAGAAATACTTCGACACAGACAGGCCGCAATTCGTTGCCGGAGGTCCCGGCGCGCTCCTGCATTTGAGGCAGCGCAATGAGGACCGGGCCGGGTGATTCGCAGCGCGCCGTGACGCCTCTCCGCCGGTTGCCGCCACCGGCCACCGGCTCACCGGTCTCGCCCCCGGCCGCCGCCCATCTTCGCCCGCCGGCACAATCCACCCCTGCGAAGGCGGCCTGAACCGGCGCCGGGCGGAATTGTTTGGTAAAAAATGTCAAAATAATGATTGGATTGATGCATTATGATCATATTGTGGCTGCCCGCCGCCATCGAGTCGAACGAGGTGCGCCCATGTCCGCTTTTCCCCACCAGATGTTGCGCGAAATTTACGAGCAGCCCCAGGCGCTCAGCCGCACGCTTTCGCTTTATCTTGACCAGCGCGGGCTGAAGCCGGAAGTGGGCGCGATGCTGTCGAAGTGGGTCAATCCCAATGGAGAAGTCCTGGTTGCCGCCAGCGGCTCCAGCCGGCACAGCGGACTCTATGCGGAGATTCTCCTCGAGGACCTGTGCGGGCTGGCGGTAGACGTGGAGTACGCCAGCGAGTACAGCTATCGCGGAGGCCTGGACAAGAGGAAGCCGAGCGTGCTGGTGCTTTCGCAGTCCGGGGAGACAACGGATACCCTGGCCGCGCTCGAAGAGGCCCGCCGGCAAGGGCACAAGACGCTGGCCATCACAAATGCGCCCGCGTCCACAATGGCCCACGAGGCGGACTTCTCCATGCCTCTTGCGGCCGGAGTGGAGAGAGCGATTCCAGCGACGAAGAGCTTTACCTGCCAGCTTGCGGTGCTTTACCTGCTGGCGCTCTATGAAGGCAAGCACCTGGGCGTCATGGATGAGGAGATGCTGGCGCAGGGGATTGCCGGACTTGAGGATGTGCCGGCCGCGCTCGAGGCGCAGCTGGACGCCTGGCGTGACCAGGCAGCCGGGCTGGCGCGCAAATACTCCGGCGCTGCCACGTTTCTTTACCTTGGCCGCGGGATTCACTATGCGATCGCCCGCGAAGGGGCCCTGAAGCTCAAAGAGTCGTCCTATGTGCATGCCGAGGGGTATCCGGTGGGCGAGCTCAAGCACGGGCCCAATGCGCTGGTGAGCGAGCGCGTGCCGCTGGTGGTGCTGGCCACGGTCGACCGCAAACTGGCCGCTTCCATCCGGCGGTATGAAAAGACGCTGCAGCTTCTTGCCGACATGAAAGAGCAGGGCGCGAAGGTGATTGCGCTCGCCGATGAGAGTGACCGCGACGTGCCTGCGCTTGTGACAGACTGCATAAGCGTGCCCGAGAACTCGGAATATCTTCTTCCGATTCTGGAAGTCGTTCCCCTGCAACTGTTCGCTTACTTCATGGCCATTGAGCACGGCGTGGACGTGGACCGGCCGCGCAACCTGTCGAAGGCCGTGGTCGAACGATAGGGGATGTAGAAGAGTCAGTCCTGGTGCACGGTCGTTCCGCCCCACGACTCCGGCGCCACGTCGGCGAGCGTCTCCGTGAA
>DATJRT010000164.1:0-3436 GCA_035504495.1 Occallatibacter sp. | reverse complement strand
TCATTCAGTTTTGGCAGCCGCACACCTTCCGCCAGGATTGCATAGCGTACCGTCCGGCGCGCATCGCGCGCCTCCGCCGTTGTCTCCCGTGCGATCCATCTCCTGCGGACCATGCCCTGTACCAGCCGCACCGAAGCGCCGGTCGCCGAGCGCAGCTTTGCCAGCGTCAGCGCCTCGCCCGGCTCCAGCGCATTGAGCACCGCGTATTCCTTGTCCTGCTCCTCCGCCGGCAAACGCGACCGCCGCGATGCGCCCCGTTCTGCACCCGCCGCGAGCGCCTGCCGCCCCAACTCCGTGATCCGAAACAGCACCCTGTGCCGAACCTCGCCCATGAGCGGCAGCATCGACCGCAGCACCTCGCCCACCGGCGCCAGATAATACTGCGCAATCCACTGCCCCAGTTCCAGCAGCTGCGGCGACAGCACGGGTTCGCTATCGAGCACTGCCAGCAGCGGCTTGGCTTCCACCGGCGGCGGCTCGTCGTGGGTCTTCACCACCACGCCCGCCAGTTTCTCATTGCGGAACGGCACCAGCACGCGCGCCCCCACGCACGGCGCGGCATCCACCACCCGATAGGTGAAGGCGCGATCCAGCGGAACCGGCACGGCAACGTCGCAAAAGGCGGGCATGGCGTCTTTCACGAAACTACCAGATCAATTCCGTGACTCCGCTTTTTGGTCTGATAATGGTTCGCTGTCCTTTTAATGATTCACCGACCTTCCGGCGGTCTGAACCAGCGCTGACGTTTTGCATCGTCCGTATCCTTTCCGAATCCCATAAAGAGCCCATGGAGGGCACCTATGGCAGCAGATAAAGTTGCATTCATCACCGGCGGCAATAAGGGTCTTGGCCTTGAAACCGCCCGGCAGCTCGGCAAACAGGGCATCACCGTTGTCATCGGCTCGCGCGACCCCGAGAAGGGCGCGGCCGCGGCGCAGAAGCTCAAGATCGACGGCATCGACGCCGAAGCCATCCGCCTCGACGTCACAAAGCCGGCTGACTACAAAGCCGTCTACGACCACTTCGACAGAAAATACGGCCGCCTCGACATCCTGATCAACAACGCGGGCGTGTCCCGCGAAGACTTCCTCGCTGGCAACAAAACCAGCGTCACGTCCGCCGAGGTTCTGCATGACACCTTCGACACCAACTTCTTCGCCGTCATTCAGCTCACGCAGACCCTGTTGCCGCTCATCCGCAAATCGCCAGCCGGACGTATCGTCAACCTCTCCAGCATCCTGGGATCGCTCACGCTCCACGCGGATCCGAATTCTCCCATCTACAACGCCAAGGCCTTTGCCTACGACGCCTCCAAGGCCGCTCTGAACGCCTTCACCGTCCACCTTGCGCACGAGCTGAAGGATACGAAGATCAAGGTGAACTCCGCTCACCCGGGCTGGGTGAAGACGGATATGGGCACCGATGCCGCGCCCATGGAGGTCATTGACGGCGCAAAGACCGGCGTCCGCCTCGCCATGCTGCCCGACGACGGTCCCACGGGCGGCTATTTCCACATGAACGACCCGCTGCCCTGGTAACAGGTTGCGGAAGGCAGTCAGCCGGACAACGTTTGTCCGGGAAGCAATCGGCCGGAGATCGGCCGGCAAAGAGCGGCCAGCTTAGAGCGCGCCGCTTGACCCGCCGGCCGCTTGATCTCTGACCTCGTCTCAGCTGCTGCTTTTTAGTCCAAGCTCTCGCATGGCGATCTGCAGGTCCGCCCACGCTTCCTTTTTTTGCCGAGGATCGCGGAGCAAAAACGCCGGGTGATAGGTCACGATCAGCTTTCGCCCTCGCGCCTGGTGGATCCGCCCACGCAGAGCGCTCAGCGGGCTCTTACCACCGAGCAGGTAGGTGGCGGCCGTCGATCCCAGCGCCACCAGCACTTCCGGCTGAATCACATCGATCTGGCGGAAGAGGAATGGCGCGCAGGTGTGCGCCTCCGCCGGCTCGGGGACGCGGTTCTGCGGCGGCCGGCACTTCACGATGTTTGCGATATACACCTGATCGCGCCTGAGTCCCATCGCGGCAATCATATTGTTCAGCAACTGCCCCGCCCGTCCCACAAACGGCAGCCCTTGCGCGTCCTCATCCGCGCCCGGACCTTCGCCCACAAACATCAGCCGCGCGTTCGGATCGCCGTCGCCGAAGACAATGTTGTGCCGGCCTTTCGCCAGCGCGCAGCGCGTGCACTCTCCCAGGTCCTCGCGAATTGCCGCCAGCGCCGCCTCTTTATCTTTCGGCGCAACTCGTGTTTGCGGCTCCTCCACAACGGGCAAAAGCGGGGCCTTCGGCATCAGGGGCGTCTCCAATGATTCCGCGCTCAGCGCGGCAGTGTTTTCTTCGTTTGAAATCGACTCGCAAGCGTGAGCGCAAAGCTCCTCGCCGGACTCGGAGTCCGCGGATGTGCCGCCCCGCCGGTAAAAGTCGAATACGCCCAGATCGCGAAAGTACGCGATCCGCGCCCGCATCGCTTGTTCTGTAGCAGGGGAAAGCCTTTGCGCCAACGTTAGTCTCCCGGCGTCACCGCAACATCGGTGTCCGATTCTGCCAGCACCTGCCGCGGCCGCCGCAGCGCCACAATCTCATCCAGAAGATGATCCGCCAGCTCGCGCTTCGGCATCTCCGGCATCTCGATCGAACGATCCCGGGTCAGGAAGGTCACCGCATTCCGGTCCGAATCGAAGCCCACTCCCTCGCGCGACACATCGTTGAGCACGATGGCATCCGCTCCCTTGCGCAGCAGCTTTTCGCGTCCATGCGCCAGCGCGTCATCGGTCTCTGCCGCAAAACCGATGATCAGCATCCCCGTGCGCCGCTGCTCGACCACTTCGCGCAGAATATCGCTCGTCGGCTCGAACTCCAGCGTAAGCGGACCGCTGCGCCGCAGCTTCTGGCCCGCCTGCACCCTTGGCCGATAATCGGCCACTGCTGCGGACTTGATCACGACGGTCGCCTGGTCCAGACGGCTCAGCACCGCCTGGCGCATCTCCTCGGTCGTCGTCACCGGAACCACTTCACACTCCGCAGGCGCACGCAGAGCGGTCGGCGCGGTCACCAGAATCACGCGTGCCCCGCGCTTCGCGGCAGCCTCCGCCATGGCATAGCCCATTTTGCCGCTGGAGCGATTTCCCAAAAATCGGACCGGGTCGAGCGCCTCGCGCGTGCCCCCGGCCGTCACCAGCACCGTCTCGCCCGCCAGGTCGTTGCGATGGTGCAGCGCGCTCAGTACCGCTTCGACGATCGCCTCGGTTTCCGCCAACCGGCCGGCGCCAGTCATTCCACACGCCAGATAGCCGCTCTCCGGCGACACGATCCGCACGTTGCGCCCAGCCAGCGTCTCCACATTCGCCTGCGTGGCCGGATGCTGCCACATGTTCACGTTCATGGCGGGAGCCACAATCACCGGCGCGGTTGTGGCCAGATAGAGCGTGCTCAG
>DATJRT010000163.1:0-4721 GCA_035504495.1 Occallatibacter sp. | reverse complement strand
GTTCGCCTCAACGGCTTGCACAACATCGGCGAGGGCCTTTCCGATGCGTGCTTTTTCGTTGTAAGCAGGAATTACGATACTGTAGTCGGGTTTCAATCGAGCGCGCAGCCTGTAAAACTGTACACATGTGTATCATATCGTCAACCTCAGGGCCGGAGAAGCGCGGGAGGGCAGGAATTTCGGCTTCCGGTGTGTCGTTGGGAAATTTTCCCGCATCTACTATTGTAAAAAGGGGTTACCCTGAATATTCACAACAGCCCTGTGTCTGGAGCACGTTCTATGACAAAAGCAGAACTGGTTGAGGAAGTTACGCAAATTGGTGATCTTACTCGGCGCGACGGCGAAGTGATTGTCGATACTATCTTTGACGCGGTGATCGGCGCGCTGAAGGCCGGCGACAAGATTGAGATTCGAGGATTCGGAAGTTTCCGGATCCGCCAACGCAAGCCCCGCATTGGACGCAATCCGAAGACCGGCGCAAAGGTCGAAGTGCCTGCGAAACGTGTTCCCTATTTCAAGCCCAGCAAGGAGCTGCGCGACCTGGTGAACCCCGGCGGCAAATCTCCTCAGTCGCCTGAGACCGGCAACACCGACACCACCGCCGCCTGAGCACCGGCGTTCCCCGCCGACCGGCCCTTCCCTGGGGCCGGGTCGCCTTACTTGTAGATCAGGTGGATCTCGATCTGCGTCGCAGGGCAGCCAACTTCGACCGAGGCCGTCTGAAACGACGGCGCCGACAGCGCCACGTGCGGATTGTTCGCGAATCCAAAGCCTTCCTTCGGAATCCCGAGGAAATTCCGGTCCAGCTTGTGATTGCGGTTTTCGTCGTGAATCACCACAACGCCGTAGCGGCCCGCAGGCAACTGGAAGATTTCCATCGCCTCTCCATTGGCAATCGAAAATCCGCCGTGCACCGCCGCCAGCTTTGTGTCCTCCGGCCATCCCTCCGGCGACGCGTACACTGCGCCGCCCGCCTGGCCTTTCTCATTGCGGAATCCCGTCACGTGAATCTTCAGCGTGCACAGCGGCCGGCCCGGGGCCGGAGCCGCGTAGTTGCCGCTGGGGTCGCGCCACGCCTGCTGCGCCTGCACCGCGCAAACCGCCAGCATCAGCGTTGCTGTCAGCACTCCAGCTCGTCTCGCCATGCTGCGCGCCAATCCGGATTGGGCTTCGTCCAACGCCAGCCTCGTTCCAGCCATCCACACAGCCTACCTTTCCTGGTCGCGCTTGTCTCCTGAAATGCCAGAGCCGCCCCGGATCGGGTAGGGTGATAGGTTGGCTTATTTCCCTCCCGGGAGGAATTCCGCCATGTCCGCTTCCCTTGTCGACGCCGCCGCGCCCGCGCAGCCTGCTACCGCCTGGCCGATTCGCCGCGTCGCGGTGCTGGGCGCAGGCACCATGGGCTCGCGCATCGCCGCCCACCTGGCGAACGCCGGCCTCCCTGTGCTGCTGCTCGACCTCGACAACGGCCTGGTCGCCAAAGCTCTCGAAGGCCTGAAGAAATCGAAACCCGCCGCCCTCGCGTCCCCTGAGTTTCTGACCCGCATCGCCACCGGCAACTTCCAGGATGACCTCCCGGAACTCACCGAATGCGATTGGATCATCGAAGCCGTCGCCGAAAACCTCGACATCAAGCGCGATCTGCTCTCCCGCGTCGCTTCGCATCTGCGCCCCGGTGCCCTGCTCACCACCAACACCAGCGGCCTGCCCGTCGCGGCCATCGCGCAAACCCTCCCCGCCGATCTCCGCCGTCGCTTCTTCGGCACGCACTTCTTCAATCCGCCGCGCTACATGCAACTGGTGGAGATCATCGCCACGCCGGACTCCGATCCCTCCGCCGTCGCCTCCGTTGCGCGGTTCGCTGAGCTTCATCTCGGCAAAACCGTCGTCCCCGCCAACGACCGCCCCAACTTCATCGCCAACCGCACCGGCGCGTTTTCGCTGCTGAACACCATTCGCGTGATGCAGGCCCAGGGCCTCACCATCGAGGAAGTGGACGCGCTCACCGGCAAACCGCTGGGCTGGCCGAAAACCGGGACCTTCCGGCTGGCGGACATGGTCGGGCTGGACGTGCTGGGCTCGGTCGTCCGCAACTTCGCCGCCAACACGCGAGACGAGCGCGGCGACGTCCGGCTTCCCGCCTTCCTCGAGGAGATGCTGAACCGCAAATGGTTCGGCGACAAAACCGGCCAGGGCTTTTACAAAAAGCAAAAAGGGGCGGAGGGCGACGAACGCCTCGTGCTCGATCTCGCCACCCTCGATTATCGCCCCGCGCAGAAGCCACGCCTTCCCGCGCTGGACGCGACCAAGCCCATCGAGTCTCTCCCCGAACGGATCCGCGCCCTGCTCTCCGGCAATCCTGAAAAGGACAAAGCCGCAGCGTTCTACTGGCAAATCCTTCCCGACCTCTGGCTCTACGCCGCGCATCGCATCGGCGAAATCGGTGACAGCCTCGCCGATATCGATCGCGCCATGCGCGCCGGATTCAACTGGGAGCTGGGTCCGTTTGAGATGTGGGACGCCGCCGGAGTGGCCGAAACCGCGGAGAAGCTCCGCGCTCAGAGCCGCACCCTGCCCGAAGCTCTCGACAAGCTTCTGAAAACCCAGGAAAAATCCTGGTATCGCAACGGGGGCTCCGAGTACTTCGATCCGCGCACCGGCAAGTATCTCCCTGTCGAGCCGCCCTCCGCGGTGGTGTCCCTCGCCCGCGCGAAGCGCTCCCATGGCGTGGTCAGCGAGAACCCCGGTGCATCGCTCATCGATGCCGGCGACGGCGTGGCCTGCATCGAGTTCCACACGAAAATGAACGCCCTCGGCGGCGACATCGTGAATTTCGTCCGCCAGAACCTCGCGCCCGATTCCCAACCCGTCCGCAACTTCCGCGCCTTCGTCATCACCAACGACGCGGCCAACTTCTCCGCCGGCGCCAACCTCGTCCAGCTTCTGCTCGCCGCCCAGGACGAGGAGTGGGACGAGATCGACTCCTACATCGCCGCCTTCCAGCAGATGACCCAGGCCATCAAGTTCTGCCCCGCTCCCGTGGTCGTCGCGCCCTTCGGCCTCACCCTAGGAGGCGGCTGCGAAGTCTCGCTGCACGGCGTGGCCCGCCAGCCGCATCTGGAACTCTACATGGGCCTGGTCGAAACCGGCGTCGGCCTCGTTCCCGCCGGCGGCGGCTGCAAGGAGATGACCCTCCGCGCCCTGGAACTTGCCTCCGCCGCGGCGCCGACCGCTTCACGCAGCGATTCTGTAGAGCTCCACCACGCAATGCGCACCATCTTCGAGAACCTCGCCCTCGCGAAGGTGTCTGCTTCCGCCTTCGAGGCCCGTGACCTGCGCCTGCTCCGTCCCTCCGACACCATCACCATGAACCGCGACCGCGTCCTCCACGACGCCAAACAGAAGGCCCTCGCCTTCGCCGACGCCGGCTACGCGCCGCCGCTGCCCCGCGCCGATATCCCCGCTCCCGGCGAGCCTCTTCTCGCTGCGCTGCGCCTCGGCGTCCACATGATGCGCGAAGGCGAGTACGCCAGCGAGCACGACGTCACCGTCGCCACCCACCTCGCGACCATTCTCTGCGGCGGCAACATCACGCCCGGCACGCTCGTCACCGAGCAATACCTCCTCGATCTCGAGCGCGAGCATTTCCTCTCTCTCTGCGGCGAGCGCAAGACCCAGGAGCGCATCGCCTACACGCTCAAATCCGGCAAGCCGCTGCGCAATTAGGAGTACTCATGAGAGACGCCGTCCTCGTCAGCGCTGTTCGCACCGCCGTGGGCAAGGCCCCCCGCGGAGCCCTGCACAACACCCGCCCCGACGACCTCGCCGCTGCAGCCATGAAGGGAGCACTCGACCGCGTGCCCGCGCTCGACGCCGCCGAGATCGACGACGTCATCCTCGGCTGCGCCATGCCCGAGGCCGAGCAGGGCATGAATCTCGCCCGCATCGCCAGCCTGCGCGCAGGCCTGCCGGTCTCCGCGTCAGCGATGACCATCAACCGCTTCTGCGCTTCGGGCCTGCAGGCCATTGCGCTCGCCGCGGAGCGCATCCGTGGCGGCGGTGCGGACGCGATCCTCGCCGGCGGCGCGGAGTCCATGTCCATGGTTCCCATGGGCGGCCACAAAATCGCACCCAATCCCTGGCTGGTCGAGAACCATCCCGGCTCGTACCTCACCATGGGACTCACAGCCGAGCGCGTCGCGAAGAAGTGCGGCATCTCCCGAGAGGACGCAGACGCATTCGCTCTCGCCAGCCATCAGAAAGCCATCGCCGCGCAGCAATCCGGCGCTTTCGACGCTGAAATTGTGCCGGTCACTGCGACGAACACAGCGCCGCAGTCAGGAACAAGACCCCATTCCGCAACATCCGAATTCCGCCTCGACGAAGGCCCACGCGCCGACACGACGGCCGAAGCCCTCGCCAAACTCCCCGCCGTCTTCCACGCCAAAGGAACGGTCACCGCCGGCAATTCCTCGCAAACCTCCGACGGAGCCGCCGCCGCAGTGGTGATGTCCGCCGAGCGCGCCAAAGCGCTCGGCCTGCGTCCGCTCGCCCGCTTTGTCGCCTACGCCTATGCCGGTTGCGATCCCGAAGAGATGGGCCTCGGTCCCGTCTACGCCGTGCCGAAGGCGCTCAAGCTCGGCGGCCTCGCCCTCGACCAGATCGACCTGATCGAGCTGAATGAAGCCTTCGCCTGTCAGGCCCTCGCCGTCCTGCGCCAA
>DATJRT010000162.1:0-13831 GCA_035504495.1 Occallatibacter sp. | reverse complement strand
GTCGATTGCGAAGAAGTACACGAACCGCGGACTACAGTTTCTCGACCTGATTCAGGAAGGCAACATCGGCCTGATGAAAGCAGTCGACAAGTTCGAGTACCGGCGCGGGTACAAGTTTTCGACGTATGCAACGTGGTGGATCAGGCAGGCAATTACGAGGGCCATTGCCGACCAGGCAAGAACGATCCGCATTCCGGTGCACATGATCGAGACGATCAACAAGCTGATCCGCACGAGCCGGCAGCTGGTGCAGGAGCTGGGCCGCGAGCCCTCGAGCGAGGAGATTGCGCGGCGCATGGATATTCCTGTGGCCAAGGTGCGCAAGGTGCTGAAGATTGCGCAGGAGCCCATCTCGCTGGAAACGCCCATCGGCGAAGAGGAAGACTCGCACCTGGGCGACTTCATTGAAGACCGCCAGGCGGTTTCGCCGTCCGAAGCCGTGATCAGCGTGAATCTGAAGGAGTACACCTCGCAGGTGCTGCGGACTCTTACTCCGAGGGAAGAGCGCGTGATCAAGATGCGTTTCGGCCTCGAAGACGGCAGCGAGCACACGCTTGAAGAAGTGGGCCAGAGCTTCCAGGTCACGCGCGAGCGCATCCGCCAGATTGAGGCCAAGGCGCTGCGCAAGCTGCGTCATCCCAGCCGCAGCCGCAAGCTGAAGGCGTTCGTCGAAGGCGTGAAAGAGATGTAAAGCGTGGCTGAGCGATCAGCCGCATCATTATCCGCTTAAAAGGCCGCAGCCGAAGCGCTGGGGCCTTTTTTGTACCCCGCGTGTCCGCCGGGGCCGTCGCACCGGGCTAAGGAATTTGCGGCCGGTTTCACGAAAGCGCACGTAACCGCGGCAAGCGCTTCAACAACCTCTTGCGCCCTGGACAACGCTCTCTTGCGCCCCGCCCTCTAATCCGGATGCCACCGTGTGCTCGTCCGTTCGACGGCCGGCTTGGCTGCGTTTCCGGGTCCCTGATATCGAAAATCTGAAAAGCAGGCCAATAGATTACACGCAGGAGAATATCCATGATGTATCCAGTCAGGGGTCTCGGCCTCGCGGCTGCCCTTGTGCTTGCTTCCACTGTTGCCGTTGTTCCCAAGGCCAGAGCGGCGTCCACCTCGTCCACCGCAGCGTATGTGTACATCCAAATTCAAGGCCCCACCGGCGCCGTGTATGGCTTCAGCGCCTCCTCAGCCGGGAAACTGGCCGCCATTCCCGGCGCGCCGTGGAAGCCCGCCGGGCAAATCGTCGGCAGCACACCAACCAAATTCTTCTCGCTGGGCCAGACCCTGATCCACTCCTACGGGATAGCTTCCGACGGGGCCATCACCTCACAGCTATCGCAGATGCCCATCTTCGACTACACCGGTAGTATTTGCGGCGGCGGGACCAGCGGCCAGGATGGCGCGGTGCTCGACCACACCGGCAAATACATCTACGTGATGCTCGACGACGGTTTCAACGACAACGAATCATGCGGAGCGTACCAGTCCTACATCATCAACAGCGACGGATCTTTCTCGTTCGATGGAGAGACGCAGATAACGGGACCGGAATCGGCCGAGAGCGGAGGCGTCTCCGGCTTCGGACTTCCCTCGATCCTGGGAAATGAGACGTTTGCTTACGCACTCTACCAGGCTGGGGCCCCTCCGGAAAATGAGTATTATCTGGGATTCCAGCGGGAGAGCAACGGGACGCTCGACTATGAGCCGAACATGACGGTCACAGTCCCGGCGGACCCCAACAACTATTACGTTCCTCTCGCTTTCGACGCGTCGCCGGTAGGCAATACCTTTGCGGTTCAGCTCTACCCGGGATGGTCGGCTCCGGCGCAGCTGGGCGTCTTCACGGCGAATTCCGAAGGGAACCTCTCCAGCACCAACACCTCGAGCAGCATGCCCACTTCGCCGTTCACCATTATTACGGGTACAACGTTCTCTCCTTCCGGCAACATGTTTGTGATTTATTCGAACGATGGAACCGGCAGTGGTCTCGGGATCCAGATCTATAACTCCAATGGCGCGGCCCCGCTCACGCCTTTGAAGACCCTGCTCAGCGGCACGCCCATCGATCAGGTGTCCTGGGACGGCAGCAACCATCTCTACGCCATCTCCAAGGCCGACAACGAGCTGTACGTTTTTACCGTGACTCCGACGTCGGTGACCCAGGACGCTGCCTGGTCGATCGGATCGCCTTACTCGATGATCGTGGTCTCGGAGTGAGCCGGGGATTGGGCTGAGGACCCAGGTCCCCAACGGCCAGGGATCTGGGCACCCGGCGAGACGGCAGGCCAAGCCGGCTGGTTTTTCCCCGGGGTTCCTCCAATCGAAAATTGAAGAGCTGGCCAATAGATGCCATACGGAGAACACCAATGTCGCATAGAACTCGGAGTCTTAGCTTCGCTGCCGCCCTTTTGATTGTTTTCACCCTTGCCGCAATCCCAAAGGGGAGAGCGCAGTCCACATCGTCCACCGCAGCCTACGTGTACATCCAGATCCAGGGTCCGGAGGGCTCTGTATATGGCTTCAGCGCCTCTTCAACCGGGCGGCTGAGCGCCATTCCCGGCGCGCCCTGGAAGCCCACCGGGCTCATCATCGGCGACAACAAATACCTGCTCGTTACGATGGGCTTGGACAACCTTCATTCCTGGGCGATTGACGCGAATGGGGCGATCGGGGGCGCGCTCGAGTCGAACCCCGACACGGATTTCGGAGACGAATGCGACGCGGGCAGCAATGTTGGCGCCGTGCTGGACCACACAGGGCAATACGTTTATGTGCTGCAACAGAATGGGGGAACCGACCCGTGCATGGCATATAAATCCTTTCAGATTAGTAACCAATACAGCGAAGGCGTCTTCGACGGCGTGGCAGTGACGGAAGCAGACCCGGCGCCCGGAGGCGGGGACGGACTTCCTTCGATCCTGGGGGACGAGAGCTTTGCATACGCCGACCAGTACGACGGGCACTTGAATTCCATCATCGGCTTTCAGCGGGAGAGCTCGGGAGCGTTGAACCTGATCGGCACCATGAACCCGACTTTCCCTGGGAGCGCAACGTACACTCCCTATCATCCTGACGCTTCACCGGCCGGCGACTATGTGGTGCTTCAGGAATATGCCGACAACTCGGGTATGGGGCAGCTTGGCAGCTTCACGGTGGATTCGGCGGGCAATCTCTCCAGCACCAACACGCCGGAGACGATGCCGGACTCGCCGTTTTACATTACGGGCACCACGTTTTCCCCTTCCGGCAGCCTGTTCGTGACCTGGGCGGACAACGGAGGAGGCAGCTCCGGCCTGGGCAATGGAATACAAATCTACAATTTCAACGGGGCAGCTCCGCTTACGCCTTACAAGACCCTGCTGAGCGGCACGCCCATCGACCAGGTGGCGTGGGACGGCAGCAATCACCTATATGCCATCTCCAAGTCGGGCAACGAGCTTTACGTCTTTACCGTGACTCCGACGTCGGTGACTGAAGACACTTCCTGGTCCATTGGCGCGCCCTTCAAGATGCTTGTAGTCTCCGAGTGAGCCGCAGGCTGAAGCTGTTCAAAGACGGCAAGAGTGAAGGAGACGGAATCCGGCTGGCCCTTCAGGCATACGACGGAGCCGCAGTCATGCAAAATGGCTGCGGCTTTTTTTGCCGTGCGGAATGACGGGGCTTGCGGGCTCCCAGCGCGCCTCCGCGCCTTCCTCCGCTATAATCCTCGTTTGATTCGCCAGAGGTAAATCGCTTATGCATTCAATGACGAGACGGCAATTCGGCAAGACCACGGCCGCGGCTGCGGCGCTCGCGGGCACCGGACTGCCGCGATTTTCTTTTGCGCAATCGGGAGCGGACGGCCACGCCAGCGGGCGCAAATTCCCGGAAGGCTTTGTGTGGGGCTGCGCCACGGCGGCTTACCAGATTGAAGGCGGCGTGCACGACGGCGGGCGCGGGCAGACCGACTGGGACGTCTTCTCGCACACGCCGGGCAAGATCTTCAACAATGAAAACGGTGACGTGGCCGACGATTCCTATCATCTGTACAAGGAAGATATACAACTGCTCAAGAACCTGGGCGTGCGCGGCTACCGCATGTCGATCGCCTGGGCGCGCATCTTTCCCGAGGGCAAGGGCGAACCCAATCCCGCCGGCCTGGACTATTACAACCGCGTCATCGACGAGCTCCTGGCCAACAACATCACCCCCTACGTCACGCTCTTTCACTGGGACCTTCCCCAGGCGCTGCCTGGCGGGTGGCAATCGCGCGATACTTCGTACGCCTATGCCGACTACGCGGGTTTCATGGCGCGGCGGCTTTCCGATCGCGTGAAGCACTTCATGACCACCAACGAGTTCACCTGCTTTACCGACATCGGCTATCGCGAAGGCCGCTTTGCTCCCGGCCTTCGCCTGCCCGACGGCCCTGCGAACCAGGTGCGCCATTACGGCATTCTCGCGCACGGCCTGGGCGTTGAAGCGATTCGCGCCCACGCTCAGGGCGATGTGCAGGTGGGGCTGGCGGAAAACGCAAAGGTCTTTGTGCCGGTGATCGAGGACGATGCCAACATCGAGGCGGCGCGGCGCGCCACGCGTATCCTCAACGCGCCCTTCCTGACCGCGCTGATGGAAGGCAAATATCTCGACATTTATCTCGAGCACGAAGGCGCGAACGCGCCCAGGGTCGAGCCGGGCGACATGAAGACCATCGGGAGCCCGCTTGACTTTGTGGGTCTCAACATCTACGACCCCAACTATGTGCGCGCCAGCGATTCGCCCCTGGGGTTTACCGTGGAACGGCTGCAGAGCTCGTATCCGCACATGGCCTCGCCCTGGCTCAATATTGGCCCCGAGTGTCTCTACTGGGGCCCGCGCAACGTGTGCGATCTCTGGCATCCGAAGGCGATCTTCATCACCGAGAACGGCTGCTCGGCCGACGACGTAATCACCGCGGAGGGCCGCATCGAGGACACTGACCGCGTGATGTTCCTGCGCAACTATCTCACCCATCTGCATCGCGCCACGGCCGAAGGCTATCCGGTGAAGGCCTACTTCCTGTGGAGCCTGCTCGACAACTTCGAGTGGGCCGATGGCTACAGCAAGCGCTTCGGCCTGCACTATGTGGATTTCGCCACGGAGAAGCGCACGCCCAAGCTCAGCGCCGAGTGGTACCGGCAAGTGATCGCGCAGAACGCCGTGGTGTGAAGGCAGGGAATAGGGAATAGGGAATAGAACGACTCACCGGAGCATGGAGAGACTCAGTCGAAAAAACGAACAAGCTCCGTCTGCGCGCGGTCAAGATCCTCGGGGACGCCGATATCGAGAAAAAAGCCGGTGACTGGGAAAGCCGCGGCGTCGAGCGAATCGATGTGCGCGGCGAGAAAATCGGTCTCAAAGGAATATTTCTCGGGCAAATTTTCAGGCCAGCGCAGATCTTTGCGCAGGGAGTAAGCGCCGGCGTTGATCCAGCCCGCTCCGGTGCGGCCTTTCTCCTGAAATCCGCTTACGCGCAGCCCCTCGCTGGTGCCGTGGATCACCACGCCGCCGTAGCGGGCCAGGTTGGCGCAGCGCGTGACGGCGATGGTGAGCGGCGTCGCCTCTTGCTCGTGAAAGTGCAGCATGGCCGCGTAATCGGCATCGAGAAACGTGTCGCCGTTTAGCACCAGAACGGAATCCTCGCCGACCAGTGCGAGCGCCGCGCGAATGGCGCCCCCGGTGCCGAGCGGAGCGCTCTCGATGGCGTAATCTACGCGCATGCCGCGGAATTCGGCGCCAAAATGATTCTCGATCGCCTCATGAAGATGGCCCACCGAGAGCACCACGCGTGCGCAGCCGGCGCGCCGGAGCTGGCTCAGGAGAATTTCCAGAAAGGGCCGGCCGGCGACGGGCGCCATCGGCTTGGGCACGTTGTTGAGCCGCGCGGCCAGCCGCGTTCCCAGCCCGCCTGCGAGCACGATCGCTTCCATCAGCGCGGGAACTCCTCCGGGCAGATTCTGAGTGCGCGTCGAAATCGCAATGGAGCTTGAGAGCAGAGCAACAATGGGGCCTCGCCTTCAGCGGATTCAGAGTTACTGCAAGGGGCGTTGATGCGACTCCGTGGCTTTTTCCTTAAGAAAAAGCCACCTTGCACGACTTTCCTTGTGCGCCGAAACTCTGAGTCTGCACAAACAGAAGACCATGCGCGCGGAGCGAGCGTCAATCAAGGTCGCGTTGAGAAGCCCGCGCTGGTAAAGTTGCGCTAGTCGCCCGGCTCGATTGCCGCCTCCGGAGCGCGCGCCACGCCTTGCGCGCGGCTGGGCTGGAGAACCGTGACCATGGTGCGGAAGACGATCCTGGCGTCGAGCGCGAGTGAGTAGTTCTCGATGTAGTGAAGATCGAAGCGCAGCTTGAGCGCGGGCGTGGTGGAGTAGCCGCAGAAGGTCTGCGCCAGGCCGCTGATGCCGGGCCTGACCGCGAGCCGGAAATCGTAGCCGGGAAGCCGGCGGCGATAAATGTTGACGAAGTGCGGCCGCTCGGGACGCGGGCCGATCAGGCTCATCTGCCCCAGGAGCACGTTGAACAACTGCGGCAGCTCATCCAGGCGCATGGCGCGCAGCACCCGGCCGATCGCGGTGATCCGCGGATCGCCGGCTGTGGCCAGCACCGGCCCGGTGCGCGCCTCCGCCTCCGCAATCATGGTGCGCAGCTTCCAGAGCGAAAATTCGCGGCCATTCCTGCCCACGCGGGTCTGCGCGTAAAGCGCCGGCCCCGGCGAAGTGAGACGGATGAGCAGCGCCGCCAGCAGCATGACCGGCGCCGTGGACACGAGCAGGCAAAGCGCGCCAATCACGTCCAGGGCGCGTTTAATGGTCTGCTGCACGGGCGTGAGCGGATGGAGCGCCTGGCGCATCCGCACAAGGTCGCCCGCAGCAGCAGCGTTGGCGCCGGCCGCAGACGTGACTCCAGGCCTGGCCGCAGACTCGGCCGCAAACTCGGGCATGGACGCGCTGAAGCGCAACGCCACGGTATCAGCTCCTCTGGGAGAGGCAGCGAGCGATGGAAATTTGCAGGGGGATTTGTGTCTTTGATCATCCCCCTCCGCACGGCATTCAGTCAACTCCGTTGCACAGGGACGCGCGTGCCAACAGTGTTCTTTCCCAGTTACCGCGAGGAATTACCGCGAAACTTTCCCGGAATGAGACAAATTGCAAACGTGTTCGGTCCGCATCCGGCGTCTCTGCCGAGGGCGAAGACGCGCTGCATTCCATTCGCCGTCCGCGCCTGCCTTGGAGTGTCAGCACGGCAGCACCAGCAATCCCGAGGCGAGCAGACGCCCGGTGAGCCGGTCGAGGGCCTGGGGAAATTTGTAGGAGATGGCCCGCGAGCTCATACCCAGCATCACGGCGGTTTCCGCCTGCGTGTACTCCTGCAGCACGATGCGGCTGAGCATCTGCCGGTCGAGCGAGTCGAGACGGTCGAGACACCGCTCCACGTCGAGGACGAAGATGACCGCGTCTTCAAAGGTGCGGATGGGCCGGCTCGAAGCCCAGCCGCGGCCCACGGGGTCGGAAAGAATGGACGGCGCGCGGCCCACCTGCATGGAAGCGTACAAATAGCGGCGCAGAATTTTTTCCGTGTGCCGGCGATAAAAGGCAAGGCTCACCGGCGGCTCGCCTGCCTGCAACTCCGCCTGAGAATCCGGCGGAGGGCGGCGCTCGGCCTCAGCGGAGATGCCGGCCCATCCGCAGTTCAGGTTTGGCGTCGAGTCCGAAATCAAGGCCGCCACCAACTGCAGGGCTGCGCTCATCGCACACCTCCCGCAACCGCAGCCACGGCCCAGATCTTCGGAATGGTTTTGCCTCCGGGCCGGCCTCGCCGTTTGCGGCTCTCCGGCGACGGAAATTCTCTCAGCTTCACCTCACAACCGTGGCAATAAATCGCCCCTCCGGTCTCGGCGCGGTAAAACAAGCTTCCGCACCCCTCGCAAATCTTTAACTGCACCCGCAATTCCATGGCCCACTCTCCGTGTTGCTGCTGTTCCCCGCGGATTCGTCTGCGGTGTAGTGAGACGCCAGCGGCAGGACCAACTGGGCCCAGGGCCCGTGGGGGGAATTGGCATGCTTCGTTGCTCTCTTGGGTGGTTACTCGTGGCCTCAACACAACGCGGATCGCGGGCGGTTGATGCTGGCGTCGGAACGCGGCCAGCCTGCGACCGTAAAAAGGGAGTGGAGCAAAGGATTGAACGAGATGGATGCGTCATAGTTTATTTTCCGCCGATGCGGCGAAACTTCCCTTGCGCTCTGCCCAGCGGCGATTAAGCGATTCGGGTAGGTTTCCCACAGGCTGATGCGTGATTAAGTAAACATAATCTAGAGATCGACCTCAATTAGGTCAATAGTCCCAGTGACTTTTGCTCTTGGGCTCTGTTTAAGCAGGAATCTTCTTCCAGATTTTCGGGTCAATTCCTCCCTCAAACTTTTCTCTCAGAAAGCAAAGACCGTGCGGTCTCATTGCACACAGCAAATTTTCCACAAATGACTTTTGCCCAGATCCACGAGCGCCTGCGGCTGGAGATGCTGCGAAGAATCCAGCGCGGCACGCTCAGCGTGTCGCTGCTGGCGCGGCAAACGGGCTTCGGCCAGTCGCATCTCTCCAACTTTCTTCGCGGGCGAAGACAGCTTTCGCTCGGAGCCATGGACCGAATCCTGGCTGCGCAGCGGCTGACGGCCGCTGATCTGCTGCCAGTGCTGGCCGCGCGCGGCGCCCTGCCGGCAGGCGAAGAAGAAGGTGCGGTGCCGCTGGTGAGCCACGCCGCGGCGCTCTTCGAGCGCATCATCCGGCCCTCGGCCGTGCAATTGACGTTGCACTTTCCCGCTGAGATGCTCGACGCCATCCGGCCGCGGGCCTCCAGTGCGCGGCGCGCGTGGCAGCGCTTCGTGGCCGTGCGCGTGGATGCCGTCGACGCGGCGGCCATGGAGCCGCTGTTGCAGCCGAAGGCGATTGCCTTGCTCGATCGGCACTACAACTCCTTTGCGTCCTACCGGCCGGACCGGCCCAATCTATACGCCATCCGGCTGGGCGCGCAGCTCAGGCTGCGCTACGCGGACTTTGTCACAAGCCGGCTGGTGCTGCGGCCGCACAACCTCGGCTTTCCTGTGGCCCTGATCGACGCCGGGGAGCGGGAATCCCCCGCCGATCTGCTGGCCGGACGCGTCGCGCTGATTCTCAATGCGCTGTGAACGCCGTGCGTGGCCGCTCACGGTGGCTCAGATGCAGGCAGCGCTCGGACAACCGGCGAAAATCTCCCCGCCATCTGACTCTCGAGGAGATGCAGATGGCGACAAAATCGTCCGCAAGAAAAACATCGGCAAGAAAATCATCGCCCACGAGATCCTTGAGGAGATCGCCGGCCAGGAAGAAGTCCACGCGCAAATACTCTCCCGGCGCAACCAGGGACGTGGAAACCGAGATGCGGGAGATGAAGAAGGGCAGGCTGAAGAGCGGCCGCAGCGGCAGGAAAGTGACCAGCCGCAAGCAGGCGATCGCCATCGGCCTTTCCAAGGCGCGCAAGGAAGGCAAGAAGGTGCCGGCGAAGAAGAGCTGAGGCAATTCTTCTTCGCGCCGGCGCAGGCAACCGCGGCCACGCGCAATGGCTAAACGTCGTGGGTCATGTCGGGATTGTCGAAGCGCGTGAACTTCGAGATGAAGTTCAAATGCACAAGCCCGGTGGGCCCGTTGCGCTGCTTGGAGAGCAGGATCTCCGACTTGGCGCGGTCGCTCTCGCTCAACTCCTCGTCGCGGTTGTAGTAGGAGTCGCGGTGAATGAATGCCACCACGTCGGCGTCCTGCTCAATGGAGCCGGACTCGCGCAGGTCGCTCAGCATCGGGCGCTTGTCGTCGCCGCGGCGTTCGCTGGCGCGGGAGAGCTGGGAGAGTGCGAGCACGGGCACGTTGAGCTCCTTGGCCAGCGCCTTCAGGCCGCGGGAGATGGCCGAAACTTCCTGGGTCCGGTTCTCGTAGCCGCCGCGCCGGCCGCCGGTCGCCGGCAGCGTGGCCGACATGAGCTGGAGATAATCGACGACCACCAGGTCGAGCCCGCCGGCCGTCTGCCGCAGGCGCCGCGCCTTGGCGCGCATCTCAGAGAGAGAGATGCCGGCAGAATCGTCGATGAAGATGCGTGACTCGACCAGTTGTTCCAGCCCGCGCTCAAGCTTGGCGTGGTCTTCCTTGCGGATGAAGCCGGTTTGCAGATTGCGCTGGTCCACCCAGGCTTGCGAAGCCAGCATCCGGCGCAGCAGCGATTCCTTGCTCATCTCCAGGCTGAAAATGGCCACGATGGCCGCGTGGTTGACGGCTGCGTTCTGCGCGATGTTGATGGCCAGCGCAGTCTTGCCCATCGAAGGACGCGCGGCGATGATGATGAGCTCGCCCCGCTGGAGCCCGCTGGTCATGCGGTCGAACTCCGTGAAGCCGGTGGCCAGGCCCGTGACCTCCTTGCTCTGCTTGTAGAGGTTATCGATGCTGCCGAAGGAGTGCTGGACGATTGCGTCCAGGGGCTGCAGGCCGTGGACGATGCCTTTCTCGCTCACCTCGAGCAGCCGGGCCTCGGCGTCGCCGATCACTTCGAGCGCCGTCTCGCTCTGGTCGGCGGCGCGGGCGATGGCCGCCGAGCAGATGGACATCAGCCGCCTGAGCAGGCTCTTGTCCTTGACGATGCGGATGTACTCCTCGATCACCGGCCGCCGCGGCAAGCCTTCTGTCAGCGAGGCCAGGTAAGCCACGCCGCCCACGGATTCAACCTCTTTGTAGCGGGCCAGCTCGTTGGCCAGGGTAACAATGTCGACGGCCCGCTGCGAATTCATTAATTCGCTCATGCGCAGGAAGATACGGCGATGCGAGTCGAGTGAGAAGTCGTCTGCGTCCAGCCGCTCTGAGGCCTCTGAGTGCGCGGCATTGTCCAGCAGAATGGCGCCGAGAATGGTCTTTTCGGCGTCCAGATTGGCCGGCAAACCGGATTCGAGGGAGAGGTCGGGGACCGAGGCCATATCTCAAAGTGTAGGGCAGAACATGGTCCGTGTTGGCCCCCGGGCACCTTGTTCAGAACAGGGGTGGAATAGGAAAATGAGGAAAAATCGGCGGCGGAATTGCCCACAGGCAACCCACCCCTTGGCGGGCTTACGATTCTAACTACGCAAGATCCGGATTCTACCGGGAAAAGGGAAACTCGTTTGCGCGATCCGGGTCTCAAGCGTTCAGAAAGGAACCAAGACTCATGTCAAAACTCGTGACCAAGTCTCTGCTTTTGCTCTCTTTGTTTGCCTGCGCCGTTGTTCTGCCTCCCACGGGGGCGCAGGCGCAGGTGCCCACGCGTCCCGCCTACTTTCACGCACTCGAGCACCTTCGCATGGCCCGCGCTTATCTGCACGACAACTGGGCCTGGCAGCCGGTGCAGCAGCAAGACAACCAGGCCATCGCCGAGATCGATGCGGCGATCCATGAAATCAAAGCCGCGGCCATGGACGACGGCAAGAACATCAACGACCACCCTCCGATTGACCTGCACGCGGTCTGGCACGACCGTTTTCAAAAAGCCGAGATCCTGCTTAAAACCGCGCATGACGACCTCTTGCGCGCCGAGGATTTGCCCCAGACCCATGAATATCGTAACCGCGCGCTGCGCCACATTGACGCGGCGGAGACCATCGTGGATCAGGCCTGGCGCACAGCGCACTGGCAGTAAGACCGCTGCACGCGTCATCGATACGACTCACAGATTGCCGCAGCCGCATCAGGCCGCGGCAATTTTTTGTGGGCCGCAAGGGCCTACCCACATGTACCGATGGCCCCGCCCCTTTCGGTTACGGCGCAAATTGGGCCCAGTGATTTGGATCACTTCGCCCCGGAAGCATCCAACCCATAATGAGAGCCGATCCAGATTCGGCTAGGCCCAGATTCGGCTAGGCGTCGATCGGTGGCATGGTGCACCCAAGTCGCGCAAAGCCGTCGGGCAAAGTCGCAGGATCCGCAGGGAGGGGTAAGCGCAATGGGGAACAGCATAACGGCGAAAGGGAATCCTGAGCCTTATCCGATCCCGCTGCGGATACGCCTGTACCCCGCTCTGGCGCCGCGTTCCCCGGAAAGCGCGCACCCGGGAAAAGCCGCAGCCGGCGAGACGCCCGGCGCGGCAGGATGCCTCCGCGGGCTTGGCTGGGGCCTTGCTATTGAAGGCACGGCCGCGCTGCTCGTTTACGCAATCTGGCGCGCTGTGCTCGTCCTGCGCTGACCCAGCCCCGACCTTGATATGACCCAGCGCTGACGGCGCCGACCCGGCGTCTGCTTCTCCGGAACGTCTGCTTCTGCGGAACCATGAGTCGGATTCGCCCGAAAGCGAGCGGCGCTGCCGTTTTTCGCGCGTCCCACGCACCGGCAATGGCTCGGTGACTTCCGGGCTGGGCCATCCCGCCGGGAAAGCTCGATTTGCGGGCCGAGACCTGCGAAGATAGAGAGAACGCCCGAAGGGTTGAATCCATTGTCGAGACCGTTTCCCGGGAAAGAGCCGAACGATTTGAAGCTCGCGATGCGCCGTGTTGCGCTTATTTATAATCCGGCTTCCGGCCAATACTCCGCGCGGCGCCTAGCCGCCATTGAGCAGGTGCTGGCGGTGTTGCGCGAAGCGGGTGCGGAGGCCGAGGCGTTTGTGACCGACACGCCGGGCAGCGCCACCACCCATGCGCAGGAGGCGGTGCGCGCCGGCTATGACGCCATTCTGGCCTGCGGCGGCGATGGCACCGTGCACGAGGTGCTGCAGGGCCTGGTGGGCACCAGCGTGGCGCTGGGTGTGGTGCCGTTGGGAACCGCGAACGCGCTGGCGGCAAACCTGGGTTTGATCGGCGCGCCCGCCAAGGCTGCGCGCCGCCTGCTGGCCGCCGAGCGGGTGCGCATTCCCGTGGGCCGCATTCATTTTCAGAACGGCGGCGCCGCGCCGGACTCGCGCTACTTTCTGGTGGCCGCGGGCATAGGCGCGGACGCGCTGCTGATGGCGCGGCTGGACCCGGTGCTGAAGCGCCGTTTCGGCTACGTACTTTACCTCGTCGAGGCCTTCCGCATCTGGGCCACCGATCCGTTCCCCTACTTTGAAGCAGCGTTTGCCGCCAACGGCAGCGGAGGCGCGCGCGTGGCGCAGGTTTCGCAACTGCTGGCCGTGCGCGTGCGTTCCTTTGGCGGGGCGCTGCGCAGGTTCGCTCCCGGCGCCACGCTCTTAGGGCGCGACCTGTGCCTGGTGGCCTTCGGCACGCGCAGCCGTTTGCGGTACCTGCGCTTTCTGCTGGCGGTGCTCGCGGGCCGGCACACCTTCGGGCGCGAGATCGAGCTGGTGGAAACGGAGACGGTCGAGTGCCGCGCGGCGAATGGATCGAAGGACGTGCTCTACGTGGAGGCCGACGGCGAGGTGCTGGGCCACCTGCCGGCGCGCATGGAGACCGTGCCCGACGCGCTCACGCTGCTGGTGCCCGAAGGGGCGGAGCCGTGAGCGGCACAAGAGGTCCACACAAGAGCTCTTTGACCGGCACATCCGGTGCAGCAAGCTTATACGATACCCAAAACTCAAGTGGAGGGAGTCGATGAGCATTCTGCGCATTGTCCTTGCATCCGTTGGCGCGTTTGTCGCCTATTTTGCGTTCGGCGGGGCGGTTTTCGTCCTGCTGCCTTCGCTGAAGACAGAGTTTCAAAAGCATCCGGGGATTTACCGCGACCATGAGGGGCAGATGAGCCACATGCCGGCGGCCATGGTGGGTATACTTCTCGCCGTTGTGGCTCTCGCGGTGCTGTATGCGTGGGGGTGCCCGCAACCGCTCGAAATGGGATCACGCGCTCTCTC